>NZ_LZHG01000059.1 GCF_001690355.1 Gilliamella sp. Choc4-2 | reverse complement strand
GGCACACTAATATATTCAACCCAACGAAAAAAAGACCTACCGCCACCGACTTTTACGGATAGGGATTTAAAGGAAGGATTACGCAGAAGTTGGACAGCGGAGCAGATAGGGCATTTACTGGTGAAATATGAAAGTGAATGGTATGCTGATGAAGGGTTAAGCAAATGGAACGAAGTTGATGAGCTATTTGAAGAAGAAAAGCAACAACAAAAAGCGCTTATTGAAGCGGGATTAGATAAACTTGGCATCACCGAGCCTTATCAGCGAGATTTTGCCATGAAAAAAGTGGACGAAGCGCACGAACATGTCAAAAGCAACTGGCAACTAGAAAAAGAAGAGCGCATTAACCCGTTATTCTGTATTAAACAATCGATAATAATTCAGAGGATAATAAACCTTGTATGATCGTAATTGTGTAAAAAACACACCATAAATAAGTAGGGCAAAGCTCACGCTAATACGAAAGTAAAAGACAATATTTTTTGTTTAGGTACATTCGAATATTTATATCTTTTTGAATTTAAATTAAAAATTGGTGTTTCTTGGTGGAACGATAGAAATTGGAAAAAGCCTACTTACGACTTATTAAAAATCAATAAGTTAAAAATCTTTAAAAATTTAAAAAATCTGGTAGAATTTGTTGGTCGCTATAACTGTAAATAAAACAGATAGCTACAATTAGAGTGTTCCCTGTATACACAGGGATAAACCGGGCTTCTGGCAACTCTTTGCTAGCATCACGCCGTGTTCCCTGTATACACAGGGATAAACCGCGAATCATTTAAAAATGCTAACATGAACGCGTGTGTTCCCTGTATACACAGCGATAAACTGAATATGTAACTTGTTCTCCTAAACTAACATTGCTAAAAAAATAGGCATTGATTCTACAGTCAAAAAACTTCGCCATAAATATGGAATCGGTACCTCAATTTTTCTATAAATGGCGAGAAAATACAGTGAAATGAAAACATCAGAAATCAAACTTTTAAAAGAGTAAGAAACAAAATCGAAAGTTTAATATGTTTATATTTTTCAGCTGATTATTGATATGTAAACTATTGACATAGTGACGAAACTGTATTTCCAAGGCAATTAAGTATATAATACCTTGCAAATTCAATTAATGATTATTACTAAACTTATACTTTTATGAAATCTTCAATTATCAGTAAGTTAGAAGCTCTACAAGAGCGTTATGAAGAGGTTCAAGCATTATTGTCTGACGCATCAGTTATCGCCGATCAAAATCGTTTTCGTTCTCTTTCTAAAGAATATTCACAATTAACCGATGTCGTTAAATGTTTTACTGACTGGAAACGGACGCAAGAAGATATTGAAACAGCTAAAATGATGCTGTCGGATCCTGAAATGAGTGATATGGCTCAAGAGGAATTAAACGAAGCCTTAAACCGCGTTGAAAGTTTAGAAAAACAACTTCAAGTTTTATTATTACCTAAAGATCCTAATGATGACTATAATTGCTTTGTTGAAGTTAGAGCTGGAACAGGAGGTGATGAAGCCGCTATTTTTGCAGGTGACTTAGCCAGAATGTATACTCGCTACGCTGAATCACGCAATTGGCGCGTTGAGATCATGAGTTCAAATGATGGTGAACATGGGGGATACAAAGAAGTCATTATGCTGGTTAGCGGTGACGGTGTTTATGGTAATTTAAAATTTGAGTCAGGTGGGCATCGAGTGCAGCGTGTGCCAGAAACTGAATCACAAGGTCGTATCCATACTTCTGCTTGTACTGTGGCTGTTTTACCCGAGATCCCTGAAGCAGAAATGCCAGAAATTAATCCAGCCGATTTAAAAATTGATACTTATCGCTCCTCGGGCGCAGGTGGTCAACATGTTAATACTACTGATTCAGCAATTCGTATTACTCATATTCCAACTGGAATTGTGGTTGAATGTCAAGATGAGCGTTCGCAACATAAAAATAAAGCTAAAGCGATGTCAGTTTTAGCTGCGCGTATTCAAGATGCTGAAATGCGAAAACGTCAACAAGAAGAAGCTTCAACAAGGCGTAATTTATTAGGTACAGGCGATCGTTCAGATCGAATTAGGACGTATAATTACCCACAAGGGCGAGTTACCGATCATCGTATTAATTTAACTATTTATCGTTTAGATGAAGTCATGGAAGGTAAGTTGGATATGTTGGTTGAGCCGATTATTCAAGAATATCAAGCAGATCAACTTGCTGCTTTATCGGAACAAGATGAATGAACTACCTAGAATGGCTTAAATATGCTTCTCAAACACTAATTGAAAGTGAAAGCCCAAAGCGTGATGCTGAAATTCTATTGAGTTTTGTTACTCATAAAACGCGAACATTTTTAATGGCTTTTAGTGAAACATTACTAACAAGTGATGAATTAACCGCTTTAGAAGCAAATTTAAGACGCCGCCAAAAAGGTGAACCTATTGCCTATATTACTGGTGAAAAAGAGTTTTGGTCTTTAAAATTTAAGGTTTCTAACTCAACGTTGATTCCAAGACCAGATACCGAAAAGTTGGTTGAATTAGGGTTAGAATTCTTGCCTAAAGTGCCTTGTGAAGTATTAGATTTAGGTACAGGAACTGGTGCTATTGCGATTGCTATGGCAACAGAGCGACCAGACAGCTTATTTACGGCAGTAGAAAAAAATCGAGATGCGTTAATACTTGCACAACAAAATGCAACCCAAATTGGGGTTGATAATGTTTATTTTTTGCAAGGTGATTGGTATAAACCGATTAAAAGCCGTAAATTCTCGATGATTATCAGCAATCCACCTTATATCGAACCTTCAGATATACATTTATCTCAAGGTGATGTACGTTTTGAGCCAAAAAGTGCTTTGGTTTCAGAAGATAAAGGATTGGCTGATATTAGATTAATCGTACAAGGTGCAACCAGACATTTAACTCAATATGGTTGGTTACTGATTGAACATGGTTGGAAACAAGGTGAAGATGTTCAAACGATTTTTAAACAACACGGATTTCAGTTAGTTGAAACCTTTCAAGACTATAGTGGTAATGATAGAGTAACCCTTGGTCGTTGGTTTAAACCTTAATTAGGAAAATTTTATGATGCAGCAAAAAAGAGTAAAAGTAGGTGATATCACTGTAGCTAATGATTTACCATTTGTTTTATTTGGTGGCATGAACGTGCTTGAGTCGCGCGATTTAGCGATGAAAATATGTGAACATTATGTCACAGTGACTAATAAACTTAATGTTCCTTATATTTTTAAAGCTTCTTTTGATAAAGCTAATCGTTCATCAGTACATTCTTATCGAGGTCCTGGTTTAGAAGAAGGAATGAAAATTTTCCAAGAACTTAAGCAACAATTTGGTGTTAAAATCATTACCGATGTCCATACTGAGCAGCAGTGTAAGCCTGTAGCTGAAATTGTTGATGTTATTCAACTCCCTGCTTTTTTAGCAAGACAAACCGACTTAGTTGTTGCTATGGCAAAAACTGGTGCCGTGATTAATGTCAAAAAGCCACAATTTGTTAGTCCTGGGCAAATGGGGAATATTGTCGAAAAGTTTGAAGAAGCAGGTAATGATAAAGTGATCCTTTGCGATAGAGGTAGTTGCTTTGGATATGATAACTTAGTTGTTGATATGCTTGGTTTCAATATTATGAAAAAAGCTAGTCATGGCTCGCCTGTCATTTTTGATGTAACACATGCGCTTCAGTGCCGTGATCCTATGGGTGTTTCTTCGGGGGGGCGTAGAGGTCAAGTTACTGAGCTTGCTCGTGCCGGTATGGCTGTTGGTATTGCTGGACTATTTTTAGAATCACACCCAGATCCAAACAATGCAAAATGTGATGGTCCATCGGCCTTACCATTAGCTAAACTTGAACCTTTCTTAAAACAGGTGAAAGCGATTGACGAATTAGTTAAAAGTTTTGAAGAACTTGATACTGAAAAATAGTTTGAATGAGTATGTTTTCCTAGTTAAAAGAAATATCAATTTTAAGGTAGTTTAAAAGTATATTTATTAAAGTTTTAAAAGAGAAGTTTAAGAAATTTCTCTTTTAAATTTCTATTTATCCCCTATTATACTCTTCATTTTTACAACATCTTATTATTTTTTATAATTTAATTGGTTATATAAAAATTTACACAATATTATTATTAAAACTTAATACTATACTTTTTAAAAGTAAAAGAAGTTGTGATATTTATCGAAAAAATCACACAAAAAAATACTATTTTGGTGATTAGGATCACGATTATAGGTTATCTAATTTGATAATCTAAATATATATAGTTATTCTAACTAATTAAGATAAGTTAGATGCTGACTTATCTTACTGTAGATTAAACAAAGTTGTTTTAAGGAAGCAGATATGAATTTATGTAATGCATTAATAGTGCCTCAGTCATTAAATCATTTAACCAAATTGATTTTATTTTTATCGCTGCTAACAAGTATTGTACCTGTCCATGCTATTTATTACAGTAATTTTGTTAAAGATTCTGAATTGACAGGAAATGTATTTTTCTGGAATCGTGATAGAGAAAGAAAAAATGTTGAAGAACATAAGTATGAAAAAAATCTTAGACATACGTCATTTAATACCAATTTGGATTTTAAATCAGGGTATATTGCCAATATGTTTGCTATTAACCTAGGAGGTTATGGCGCTTGGGAAGTTAGTAATGGTGGTAATGGGCATCCGAATGAAATAGGATTTAGTGGGGCAAATACTCGTTGGAAAGAAGATTACAAAAAAGACGTGAGTGGGCTTAGTTTTTATAAAGCTCAGGTCAATTTTAAAATTGGTGAAGCTTTTTGGATGAATATAGGTTATATACAACCTTCAGGTCAAACCTTATTAGCTACGCATTTGAGTTTTTTACCTGGTACTTATCGTGGATTAGAATTGGGTACCACATTGAGTTTTGAAGATGCTGGTGAATTGTCAATGTCCTATATGTGGGCGGATCGATATAAAGCACCATGGTATAAGAGACTTTATGAATTTCGTGAGTGGGGTGCAGGAAAGGAGATTAGCTACTTGCATTCAGTTGGTTTTAAGTATGATTTTAAAAATAGTTTAGTTCTAGAAGGTGCTTTTGGTCAATCTCATAATTATATGAATCAATACTTTGGTAAGGTTTCTTATGAAACCAAATTGTTTGATAACCCTTTGGCGATGAGTTATCAGTTCTATGGTGCAAAGGATCAGTCACATGTTGGAATGAATGTGTATGACGGTTTAGCTTGGTTACAGTCTGTGACTCTAGGTTATCAAATCGGAGCAGTAGGTTTAAGGCTTGAGGGTGTAGCCGTAAAAGCTAGAGGAGAGCAGGGCTTTTTTTTACAACGTATGACGCCTGATTATGCATCTTCAAATGGTCGTTTGGATGTTTGGTGGAATTCTCGTTCTGATTTTAATGCCAATGGTGAAAAAGCCGTATTTGCTGAAGCAACTTATGATTTTAGCTATCTATCACATTATCTTACTGGTTGGAAAACTGGAATATCTTATGCTTATGGTTGGAATGCAAAGCCAAGCACTAATCCTGATTTTAACCAAAAGCAACGCTTAATAGAATCAGCATATAATTTTGATCTGGGTTATACAGTTCCAAATGGATGGGTTAAGAATACTTCCTTCCAATTACATTATACCAAATATAACAATCATACTAATATACCAAGTTGGGATGGTGGATATGGCAATATTTTTCAAGATGAACACGATATAAAGTTCATCATAACTATTCCATTTACCGTTTTTAATGCTAAACAGAAATAGGTAATCACATTATGAAAAAGTTCAAAATTGCAGTTCTTGCAACATCGATTGCATCTTTATTAAGTATCGGGATGATACAAACTGCTTTTGCATCTCAACCGATTGTGGACTCAATCAGTTCCCAACTTAGTGTAAAATACACTGTTAACGATAATCAAGCAGGTGAACATGGTATTAATTGTGCTGCTTTAGGAGCTGATTGGGCGGCTTGTAATAGGGCGACGATTTCCCTAACTAATCAAGGTGCTGCAATTAATGATAACAACTGGGCTATTTATTTCAGTAGTATCCGTATGATTTTATCTGTCAATAACGATCAGTTTAAAATCACGCACATTACTGGTGATTTACACAAAATTCAACCAACAGAAAAATTTACGGGTTTTCCAGCAAAATCAACGATTGATATTCCAATTGTTGGTGAATATTGGCAATTAAGTGAAACTGATGTTATTCCTCGTTGGTATGTAACATCAACGGACGCTAAACCGAAAGTCATAAAGAATACTGATACCGAAATGTTAGCTAATTTTGTGTCACCAATTGGTGACAATTGGAAGCGTACACCAAATGATCATAATATTTTAATGACGCCAATAACAAGGTTTGAGCGCAATACAGATGTGCAAATGCTTAATGCGGAAGCTTTGCGGGGGCAAATCCTTCCAACACCAACTAAATTGACTGTGGGTAAATCGGATATTACACTCGACAAAAAAGGTGTTAATCTACAATTGCAAGGGCTTAATCGAGCAAGCTTTTCAGTATTAAGTCAACAATTTAAACGGCTAGGTATACCATTAACCCTTCAGGGGTTTAAAATTGAAGCCAATATTGATTCTTCAAAGTTTAAAAATGCTTTACCTGGAGCTTATCAACTTAATATTATAGACAAAAAAGCGACCATTACAGCTGTTGATGAAAGTGGCATTTTTTATGCGGTACAATCAATTCTTTCATTGATTCCAGTAAACAATAAACCAACTATAGCTAGTATTAATGTTGAAGATTCACCACGTTTCGAATATCGGGGTATTATGCTTGATGCCGGGCGTAACTTTAAAAGTAAAGATGTGATTCTACGCTTGCTTGATCAAATGGCTACATACAAATTGAATAAATTCCATTTTCATTTAAGTGATGATGAAGGCTGGCGAATAGAAATTCCTGGCTTACCAGAATTGACAGATGTAGGTAGCCAACGATGCCATGACCTAAGTGAACAAAAATGTCTATTACCACAATTAGGTTCAGGTCCTAATAATGATAATTCAGGAAGTGGCTATTTTAGTCGAGAAGATTATATTGAGATTGTTAAATATGCTAAAGCTCGTTTTATTGAGGTGATACCAGAAATTGATATGCCTGCCCATGCCAGAGCGGCAATTGTTTCTATGGAAGCGCGGTACAGCCGATTAATGTCAGAGGGCAAAGAACAGCAAGCGAACGAGTTTCGTTTAGTTGATCCAACCGACAAATCTAACACCACAACCGTTCAATTTTATGATCGCAAAAGTTATCTTAATCCATGTTTGGATTCGTCTAAACGCTTTGTCGATAAAGTGATTACTGAAATTGCGAAAATGCATAATGAAGCAGGTCAGCCTATTTCAGTTTGGCATTTTGGTGGTGATGAAGCCAAAAATATTCGTTTGGGGGCCGGATATCAAGATATTAATGTATCACCTAAAGTAGATGGTAAAGGATTGATTGATCAGAGCATTGAGGATCACCCTTGGGCTAAATCACAAGCATGCCAAACCTTGATTAAAAAAGGAGCGATTAAAGATATTGAGCATCTACCAAGTTATTTTGCAATTGAAGTGAGTAAAATTATCAAAAATCACGGTATTAATCATATGCAAGCATGGCAAGACGGCGTGAAATATGCAAAAAATGCTAAGGCGTTTGCCGTTGATAAAGTTACCGTTAACTTTTGGGATGCACTCTATTGGGGCGGTTATGACTCAGCAAGCGAATGGATCAATAAAGGTTATCAAATGGTTATCTCTAATCCAGATTATGTATATCTCGATTTTCCATATGAAGTAAATCCTAAAGAGAGTGGTTATTATTGGGGAACTCGATTTAATGATGAACGTAAAATTTTTAGTTTTGCGCCTAATAATTTACCGCAGAATGCTGAAACTTCAACTGATCGCGACGGGAATGCATTTAGTGCCAAAGGTACCATGAATTGGTTTGACAGTTATGGTTTGTCGGCTCAATTATGGAGCGAAATTGTTCGTACCGATGTTCAAATGGAATACATGATGTACCCAAGATTATTGGCAGTAGCAGAAAGAGCATGGCATCAAGCTGATTGGGAAAAACCTTACTTTAAAGATCGTGAATATAAACAAGGTGAAACACATTATGTAAATCAGAAATTGTTATTAAAAGATTGGACACGGTTTGCTAATTTGGTTGGACAACGTGAATTAGCGAAATTAGATTTAGCTGGGGTTGATTATCGATTACCTATTCCTGGAGCTAAAATTGAAAACAATAAACTTATTGCCAATATTATATTTCCTAGTTTAATTATTGAATATTCCGTCGATAATGGTAAAAATTGGCATCGCTATACTGATCCGGTTGCAATCTCAAAAGGGGATGTAGTATTTGTACGAAGTACTTTTGCTGATCATAAAAAAATAAGTCGAGTTGAACAAGTAAAATAATTATAAAGTATTAGTAATGGCATTTACCATTTTTATCTGTTAACGGAATAAAATGGTAAATATTTTTAAAATTTATTATAAAATTAATGCAGTGTTTCGTTTTCGACATCACTTTCATCAAGCATATCATCACTGCCGTCTTCGAAGTAAGTACCCCATCCATCATAATTTACACCAAATTTTTGGGTTAATGTTATAATTTGAGCTATCTGAGCATTAATTAATTCTGCATTAAGAGGGGTTTCGGCGATAATGTCAAAACCAATAACAAGATTACCAAAATCATCTACATCTTCATCTGGATCGGTTGCTTCATAACCCAATTTATAGGCTTCGATGGCAACTTTTTCAAGCTTATCAAAGTTCTCGGATGAAATATGATGCTCAATTAAATAAAGTGCATGGGGATCACTGCCATCTTCTAAAAGTTCTTCGATAATCGATTGAGTATCTTGTTGGGTAAGGAGAATTTGATCTTTCATAATATACCTTTTAGTGGTCGTACAAATTGTGTGGTATATTACACGTTTCAAAATAATTTTCGAGAAAAAAGTGATCGTTGATTTACATTCTCATACTACAGCATCAGATGGTGTTCTAACACCAAGCGCCCTGGTTAAAAGAGCAGTGGAAAACCAAATTAATGTTTTGGCTATTACAGACCATGACACTGTTAAAGGATTGGCTGAAGCGAAAAAAACTATTGAACATGAGAATTTACCAATTAAGCTAATTTGTGGTGTTGAAATATCAACTAATTGGAAAAATAATGAGATTCACATTGTCGGGTTGAATATTAATATTGATCATGCTCAATTATTAGATCTTTTACTATCCCAAGAACAAGCTCGAATTCAACGCGCGCAAACAATTAGTGCAAAATTAGCTAAATTAAATATTGATAATGCTTATGAACAAGCTAAGCAGTTTGCTAAAGGTGATATTGTTTCTCGAGCTCATTTTGCCCGATTTTTAGTTGCTGGCGGGTTTGTTAAAGATGTGAAGCGAGCATTTAAAAAATATTTAGGTAAAAGTGGATATGCTTATGTTCCGCCTAATTGGTGTAGTATTGCAGATGCTATTAATGCTATACATTCAGCAGGAGGTCAAGCAGTATTAGCACACCCAACACGTTATGATTTAACGGCGACGAAATTAAAATTATTAATTAGTGAGTTTAAATCTGAGGGAGGAGATGCGATTGAAGTCTCACAAAGCAGGCAAATGCAAGATGATTTGCAAAGATTAGCAAAGTTAGCAAATGAATTTGGATTGCTTGCTTCACAAGGATCCGATTTTCATGACCTTGTTAATTATTTAGATTTGGGAAAAACAAAGCCTTTACCTGATAGTGTGATACCCATTTGGCATAATTGGATGCTAAATTAATATGGAATAAAATTGCTTTAAGTTAGTGTGCCATTAAAATGTATTTGGTGGAAATTTTACATTGTAAAAGTGTTTTAAATCAAATATTGATATAGAAGAATATTATGAGCCAAATTTTTTATATACATCCTGATAATCCACAAAGTCGATTATTGGAGCAAGTTGTTAAGATCTTAAAAGATAGTGGCGTTGTTGCTTTTCCAACTGATTCTGGTTATTCACTTGGGTGTTTAATGGACAATAAAAATGGTGTTGATCGTATTTGTAAAATACGTCAGCTCGATAGGTGTCATAATTTTACCCTTATGTGTCGTGATTTATCAGAATTATCTTCTTATGCTTATGTGGATAATATTATTTTCCGTCTATTGAAAAATAATACTCCAGGTAAATACGTTTTTATTTTGCAAGCAAGTAAAGAAGTTCCACGTCGTTTAATAAATGAAAAAAGAAAAACCATTGGTTTACGTATTCCTAATAATAAAATTGATTTAGCTCTACTAGAATTATTAGGTGAACCTTTAATGACAACAACACTGATTTTACCAAATGAATATGAAGCGCAGTCTGATCCTGATGAAATTGAATATAAAATAGGGCAACAGCTTGATGCAATTGTTCATGGTGGTTATATCAGTCAACAACCTACAACGGTTATTGATTTAACCAATGATTATCCTGATGTGATTCGTTATGGTAGTGGTGATATAAAACCTTTTAAATAGTTGCTGGCAGTTGCATTAAGATATCCAAAATATGAATTAAACCTAAGCCAGTCTTAGTTTTTTACGCAAAATAGATAGTGATTAATTTGATACCTGTGAAGGTAACGAGGAAAAAATGAAAAAAGTAACTGACAATACTGAAAAGTTGCAAAAAGTTTTAGCTAATTTAGGTAATGGCTCACGTCGTGAAATTGAAGCGATGATTGCTGCAGGAAAAATCAGCGTTGATGGTAAGATTGCAACGTTAGGGGACAGGGTTGATATAAATGCCAACCCAAGAATTCGGATTAATGGTCATTTGGTCCAATTAAGAAGTAAACAGAAAGAAGTTTGTCGAGTTTTAGCCTATTATAAACCGGAAGGTGAAATTTGTTCGCGCAACGATCCTCAAGGGCGCGCAACAGTATTTGAACGGTTACCACGCTTAAAAAATGCTCGTTGGATAAATATTGGACGTTTAGATATTAATACCTCTGGACTATTGTTATTTACCACCGATGGTGAACTCGCTAATCGCTTAATGCATCCTCGCCATGAGATAGAACGTGAATATGCAGTGCGAGTATTTGGTAATGTTACTGATCAACAAATTAATCAGCTACGCAAAGGTGTGCAATTAGAAGATGGACCAGCATCGTTTAAATCGATTAAACCGCAAGGTGGAGATGGACTAAACCAATGGTTTAACGTAGTTATTACTGAAGGGCGTAATCGTGAAGTTCGCAGAATGTGGGAAGCTATTGAGGTACAAGTTAGTCGGTTATTACGTACCCGTTATGGTAATATCAAGTTACCTAAAGAGTTATCACGTGGGACATGGATGGAATTAGATATCAATGCGGTTAATTATCTACGTGAAATAGTTAGTTTGCCTCCAGAAGTAAAATCTCTTATATCAACTAAAACAGATAAGAGAATGCTAAGGTTTAAGCGTACAAAATTAAATAGAATACCAAGAAAATTTACTGCTAAAAAAACAACAAAGATGTAAATTTTTGCTACTCCAATAAGTATAAATAAAATTATTGGGATTATTATTTTATTTTTCTAACTTTTCTTTCACAGCCCATTAAAAATTTTTAATAAATTTGCTGTATATTTAGTAATCTAAAATTTACCACAACTTGAAGAGATTTATGAAAAAAACATGAATCTCATTTATTATCTATCCTTTTGTTTAAACTGATCAGAAAAAATTATGATAAATGTTGGTAAAGCCTATAAAATTATTTTCAATAGCATTGGCAATTTTTTAAATCCTATTATTTAAGAAGTAATAAGTATACTTGCTCAAGTGTAGTACAGTTACTTGTGAATAAATTCAAAATTAAGCCAACCCTCTGAAAATGTTAAAATACATTTAATAGATGAATTTATTAAGTTAGGTTTAATCTTGTCTGATTTTTGTATTGTAGTTTATCTGTTTGCTAGTGAAGCCGAAAAAACACCCTAAAAATGCTTATAAGAAAAGCGTTTCTGATTTTTAAAAGGTCGATAGCGATGATATATAGTAAGTTAATAAAATTAAAACAATTATTAAATATTAGGGACATTACTTAAGCACAGTATGATGCAAGAAAAAAGTATGTTGATAAGCGTTAATTAAGGAATAGCAGAATGAAAACATTTTAGCCAATCTTTTTATGGCTTTTATTTTAATGTTGTCACTACGGATAATATTATTTATATTGAATATAATTGTATTTCAATATGTTGATATAACTAAAATCATTTTAACAATTGTAACTATTTTTGTTAGTAGTTATGTCTTGTTTATGTTTTATTTTTTAATAAGAGAGAAAATCGTTATGAAAAAAAGATAATGTAGCTCAAATCTTAAAAAATAATAATTTTTGAATTTTAGTGCTGTAGGTTAAATTTGCAATTAAATAGTTATATTCATACTAGGTTAAAAAGCCAACTTGATAATAGTCGGCTTTTTAAATTTTATTTTATTGCTTTAGCGACAATTTCTTGTGCTTCTTTTTGAAGAGTGGATAAATGCTGCTTGCTAACAAAGCTTTCTGCATATATTTTGTAAGCATCTTCGGTACCTGAAGGTCGTGCTGCAAACCAACCATTTTCAGCTATCACTTTTAACCCGCCAATTGATGCATTATTCGCCGGAGCAGTGGTTAGGCATTGAGTGATCTTTTCACCAGCAAGTTGATCTGTAGTGAGCTGACTTGCATCAAGTTTTGCGAGCTTTTGTTTTTCGGTGAAAGACGCAGCAGCTTGTAATCTACCATAGTAAGATACCCCAAACTTGGCTTCAAGTTCTTGATATTGTTCTTGTGGATTTTTACCAATTTTAGCAGTCATTTCAGCAGCAAGTAGACATAAAATAATGCCATCTTTATCAGTTGACCAAACTTTTCCATTTGTTCTTAAAAACGATGCGCCAGCACTTTCTTCACCAGCAAAGCCTAATTGCCCATTATAGAGTCCATTTGCATACCATTTAAAACCAACGGGGAACTCTAAATATTTTTTGTTTAAACTATTTGCTACACGGTCAATCATTGAACTTGTCACCAATGTTTTACCAATAGCAACATCATTATGCCATTTAGGACGATATTGAAATAGATAATTAACACATGCAGAAAGATAGGAATTTGGATTCATTAAACCTTTTGGGGTAACAATTCCATGCCGGTCAAAGTCGGTATCATTGCCAAAAGCTAAATCAAATTTGTCTTTTAAATTTAATAATCCTTCCATTGCCCAACGACTTGAACAATCCATTCTAATGATTTCATCATGATCAAGATGCATAAAACTAAATGTTGGATCAATTTTGTTGTTAACAATATCAAGGTTCAATCCATATTTTTCAGCAATTCGTGGCCAATAAGTAATACCTGCGCCACCTAAAGGATCAACGCCAATTTTAAGTGAAGAAGATTTAATTAGGGAAAGATCTAAAATGTTTTCAAGATCGTTGATATAATCGGTTTCATATTCTTTTGTATGAATATAATCTGAATGAATGGCTTTTTCTAATGTTATTCGTTTGACTTCATTCAAATTATTTTTGAGTAATTCATTTGCTCTGTTTTCGATCTGTTTCGTTATGTCAGTGTCTGCTGGACCACCATTGGTTGGATTATACTTAATTCCACCGTCTTCTGGTGGATTATGTGATGGTGTAATAACGATACCGTCAGCAAGTTGTGACTTTTTGTTTTGATTGTAAGTTATAATTGCATGTGAGATAACTGGTGTGGGGGTGTATCCAAAATCATGGGCAATTATAACATGTTGTTGATTAGCAACAAATACTTCAAGCACGGTTTTTAAAGCTAATTCTGATAAAGCATGCGTATCTTGACCAATAAAGCATGGACCTGTGATGTTATTTGTTTGGCGGTATTCAGCGATAGCTTGAGCAATGGCTAAAATATGTGCTTCATTAAAGCTACCTTTATTTGAACTACCTCGATGCCCTGAAGTACCAAAAATAACTAATTCACTTGCATTATCAGTATCAGGTATGGTTTGGTAATAATTATTTTGTAATGTTTTGACATTGATTAGATCAGAAGGTTCGGCTAATAATCCCGCTCGGCTATGATTTGCCATTTCTTGTTCCTCTTTCATAGATTGCACTTTTAGTCGTTTGCTAACAGTTACATTTCTTCTCTAATTAGTATGTAATATGCTATTTTACTTAGATGGTGGCGAAAAAACTTTTATAACTTGGTTAATCATGTTGTCTGATATGCCCATGTCACTCATAATTGATTCAATAATATAAATTTTTCTTGCGGTATTGGTATTACTTATCACCCAATATGGCGTGCCCACTATTTCACGAGGTTTAGTATTTTTACCGGATATTTCTAAAGATTGTTTGTCTTTGGCTAAATATTGTCTTTTGCTGCCATGCAGTGAAGTTGCTGCAATTGAAAAAAGTGCAGGATTGTAATTATAAAGTGTTTCAAGCAATAATAAAAAGCGACCGATGATTGATTTTTCGCCGTTAAAGGTGTCACTAGTTAGTAAATCATTAAACATTGAATAACGACTTTCAGCATTAACTTTTCCTACTGAACTAACTCGAGTAGCATGCTCCATCTTTAATAAACGTCTAATGATACTTGATGCATCTTCACCAATATGTTTAGTTTGTGCTGCGATAAATGTATATAACTCTTCGTCGATTTCGATAGTTTTCATTATGTTACTTATGCCTATTAATTTAATTTACTGGACATGCTTGTACTGTAATATTGCCTAGTTGATGTAAATTGTTTGTTGCATTATCTTTTAAACAATCATTAGTTTGTTGTTCAATGATCGTTGCATTTTCAATTTTATGTTGTAGATTAGCATCATGACAGCTCGATATCATAACTGATATTACTAATTGAAAAAATAACCGTTTCATATACTTATTGTATACCATGTAAACTATTGGGATGAGTATACCCTAACTTGATATTAAATTGTATTATCTATTGATAAAATAATGAAAAAAATATTGTTGTAATTGCAAAATAGGTTTATGCTAAAAAAATTTAAAAAAAACCGATCTTTCAAAATCATATGAGGAATCTACTATGAAAAAAATCGTCAAATTAACTATACTAGCAGCAATCCTTTCTGGATGTAGTAATGGTAATATTTATTCTGGCGATGTTTATACGACAGAACAAGCAAAACAAGTACAGCAAGTGAGTTATGGTACAGTAGTTTCGGTACGCCCAGTTAAAATCCAAACTAATGCTTCAAATGGTCAAAGTGAAAATATTGTAGGTTCTTTAGGTGGTGCTGTTATTGGTGGTGTATTAGGTAATACGATTGGTAATGGGTCAGGGAGAGCATTAGCCATTGCAACAGGTGCTATTGGTGGTGCCTTATTAGGTAATAAAATTGAAGATAGTGCAAGTCAAACTAATGCAGTTGAATTAGAGATTAAACAAGAGGATGGTTCTAATATTGTTATTGTACAAAAAGGTACAATTAAGGAATTTTTTATTGGTCAACCTGTTCGATTAGTTAGTAATGGAAAACAAATTAGTGCTTCACCTCGTTATAGCCATGTAACAAAAGAATAAACAATTATTTTCATAGTTCAAATGAATAAATTAAGGCTTTTACTTCATATTATATTGAGTAGAAGTCTTATTTATAACTCACGATTTAATTATTTTAATGTTGTTAATTTTCGTTTTTTCGTCTTATTGAACTAGAAATTTGCTCAACAAAAAGTTAACAGCTAAACTTAGCACTATTTTTATTTGTTAACGGCTTTATTTGTTTAAGAAGGAATATTGGCGATGCGTATTTTACATACCATGTTACGTGTTGGGAATTTACAACGTTCAATTGATTTTTATACTCGCATCATGGGTATGAAAGTGCTAAGGACTAGTGAAAATACTGAATATAAATACTCTTTGGTTTTTGTTGGTTATAGCGATGAAACAGTTAGCTCAGTAATTGAGTTAACTTATAATTGGGGAACTGAAAAATATGAACATGGCAATGCATTTGGTCATATTGCGATCGGTGTTGATGATGTGGCAAAAATGTGTGATGATGTTAAAAAAGCTGGTGGTAAGGTAACTCGCGAAGCAGGTCCCGTTAAAGGTGGTACGACCATTATTGCTTTTATCGAAGATCCTGATGGTTATAAGCTAGAATTAATTCAGAATGATCAGGCAGATAAAGCTTTAGGAAATTAATATAAAGTTTTACTCAATTATGACATTGAATAGTTAAATAAATATCGCCCTTTGTGTGGGCGATATTTATTTATACCTAAAAGGTATTTTATTTGAATATTATTTAATTATGCCTTGTTTTTTTCCAAAAGGCTTGTAAGTAGTTTTTTATTAAGTGCTTCTTGTTTATTGCATTCTAAACTAGCGGTGGTAATAATTGAATTTAATGCCGTTAATGAAGTATTGAAATCATCATTAATAATCACGTAATCATATTCGTTATAATGGGAAATTTCAGCTTGTGCTTTTGCCATTCTTTTACGAATAACTTGATCATTATCTTGTCCTCGTTTTACTAAACGATTTTCTAGTTCGGTTAATGACGGCGGTAATATAAAAATGCTTTTTGACTGAGGCATTTTTTTTCTTACTTGTTGAGCACCTTGCCAATCAATATCTAAAAATACGTTAATTCCTTGTTGTAGGCTGTGTTGGATCTCAGATTTTGATGTACCATAATAGTGATCAAAAACATGAGCATATTCCACAAAGGCTTGATCATTAATTAATGATTCAAAATAATTATGATCGACAAAATAATAATGTTCCCCATGACGTTCACCTGGTCTTGGGTTACGAGTTGTATGCGAAATTGAGACTTTAGCAGGGTGATGATTTTTTTGCGCTAAATATGCCCGAATAAGGCTTGACTTCCCAGCCCCACTTGGTGCTGAAATAATAAATAGGGTAGCTGTGTACATGGGGTTATTTTCACTTATCATAAAAAAATTTGTGATTTTACTTAATAAAATTTATATCATCATTATAACAAATTCAAAAATAGATTGCGGCTTATTCTATCTATTAGTTAAGTTATTGAACTAATTATTAGCGCTATTTATTATTATAATTGTTATCTATTGATTGACAGTAATATGTTACGTACTAAAATAAAGCATATTTTTTATCATTAGAAATTACAATGGCATTAACATTTAGAGATGGCGTTTATGCTTGTATTCCAACTTTATTGGGTTATATAGGTATAGGTATTGCTGCTGGGGTTGTTGGTAATTCGGCTAATTTGTCCGTTTTAGAAATAACATTACTTGCAGCAATTGTTTATGCAGGTGCTGCGCAATTTATTATTGCTGGATTAATGTTGGTTGCAACACCGATTTCAGCGATTATCTTTGCTGTTTTTTTGGTTAATTCCCGTCATTTTTTAATGAGCATGGCAATTGCGCCAACTTTTCGTCGATACTCTTTTATTCAAAATATTAACATAGGTAGCTTATTGACCGATGAAACTTTTGCTGTTGCCATAAATGCTATTACAAATAAAATTCCTGTTAATGCGGTTTGGATGCAAGGACTTAATATAACGGCTTATATTGCTTGGATTCTCTCCTGTTTCATAGGCGCTTTAATTGGTCAATGGTTGCCTAACCCAGCTATGTTTGGGTTGGATTATGCTTTGGTTGCTATGTTTATTGGTCTAGTTTATTTGCAATTCATTGGTGATAAAAGTAAAAGTATGAAAAATCGTATTATTGTAATGTTAACAGTGGCAATTATGCTAATTTTTTTAATGCGTTTTGTTTCCCCTGAATTGTCGATTTTAATAAGTACTTTTTCTGGTTGCTTTATGGGACTTGCCATGGAGCGTGATGCATGAGTAATTATAGTCTATTTATTATTTTGGGGTGTGGTATTGTTACTTGGTTACCAAGAGTAATCCCTTTTATGTTAATAAGAAAGTTACAATTACCAAATATTGTGATTCGATTTTTATCCTATGTCCCTTTATGTATCTTAACTGCATTGTTTGTTCAAAATCTTTTTATTGCCAAAGAAGGGCAGTTTCCTGATTTTAATATTGAATATTGTTTAGCTGCTATTCCAACAATAATCATCGCTTTTTTGACAAAAAATTTAATGTGTGTTGTGGTTGGAGGAATGTGCTTTATAGCTTTAATTCGTTATTTTCTGGTATTGGTATAATAGTTTAAATTAAAGCAGGGCAAAAGCCCCGCATTTTTAAGTTTGCTTTTATGTTCTAATAGAAGTTAATATTTTTTCAGCTTCAGCAATTTGTCCTAACTGTTTAAGATAATTAGCCATCGCTTTTTGGTAAGAAATATTATTAAGAATAGCTCTTGGTTGTGATTTCCACCATTTTATCAATGCAAGGGGATCGCTATCAGTTGATAATTGTTTAATACGTCCAATGTAAGCCGTTTGGGAAAGCTGTTCTAATTGTGATTCACTATAAGCTTTCACTTTGTACATAATGGGTAACAGCTCAATAACAGCTTGATAATCCCCTATTTGATAATAAAGTTCATCTGCAAGCCTTAAAACTTCAGCATTACGAGGTTTTTCATTTAAAAGTGATTCAACGGATGTTTTTGCTGTATCATATTCTTTGTTTTTGATTTGTAGACGTAATTGAACTAATTTAAAAGCAAATTTTTCTCTAGGCTGACAGTTTTTTGCTGCTTGTTCAAGTAATTGATTGGCAGAAATGAATTGATCATTATCAATTTGGGCCTGTGCTGCAAGTAAATAGGATAATGTAGTATTTGTTGCACCTTTAGCACTTTTCATAAAAAGTTTGGCTGCTTGTTGATAGTCGCCTTCAAGAAGTAAAATTTGTGCTTGTTCAATTCGTTTTACTGATTTACGTGGTGAATTAAAGCGTAACCAATTGCCTAACATTGTTTTGGAATTAAAGATTTTTTTTAATATTTTCGCAAGGAGATAAAGGCACAATATAGCCAATAATTCCAATATAACAAAAGAATTAAATGACATGCTGATTTTATAATTAGCAATAATAAATACTGCTGAACCTTGATTAAATTGCAATAATGGACCTAAGAAGAATCCACCTACTAAAACTAAGAAAATAATCAATATTTTTATCATGATGATTCTCCTATTTAGCCAACATTGCACGAACACGAGTTTGCATTAACTTTTCAAGCTCACTTTGGCTTATCAGTTTTTCAGGTACTTTTTGATTGCTTATTGATTGATTTTGTAAATTATCAAGATCATGCAAAAATGCTTTAACACTTGGTGCGTGACCATCAAAATAAGCATTTACCCAGATAGATGCATCATTTAGTGCTCGTTGGTAAATAAGTTCTTGGTGTCTAGGTACAGCTTGTGCTGCAATTAATAGTCGAAAGCGGATATTTTCGCGCAAATATAATGATTGTTCTAAAGTGAGTGGTTTTTGCAATATTTGACACCGTACAATTTGTTTTTCATCTTTTCCTGCAAGAGAAATACAGGTTGAAAATTTATTGTCATCTTTATCAATTTTTTCAATGGTAATAAATTTTTTCATGAAGGTATCTGCATTTGAAAGCAAATTATCTGACCAATCCGATAACGATGTAGTTACTTCGCTTGATTTATTATTTGAACTATTGGTAATGAATTTGTCACTTGAATGATTTGTTCTCGTTGATGTATTATCTTCTGAAATTTCATCATTATATTGATTCATTCCGAGATCAACTTCTTTATAATTTCCTACCAAGGGTAATTCAATTAATGCATCTGATAGCCCAATTAAATTCATTATAATTCCGTCAGAGTCAATAAGACTGATTTCTGACAATGAATTAATATCTTTATTAATAGCTTGCCTAGCAGGTATTAAACTTGGATCATTTGTCTGTGCCAAGCTTTTATCGGCATTTTTTAACAATAAACGGGCTGTTGTATAATCTTGATCGTTCCAGATTTTTCTTCCAGCTAGATTGACCAGATAGTTAGCTTGCGAGATTAACCATGTATTTTGATCGGTTGAAGACATTGCAGATAATCGTTCATTAAGACTATGCAAGGCTTGTTCGTTTAATTTAGTGGAATCAGTAACCTGATTGGTTATTTGATGTTGTAGCTTTTGCTGTTCAGCTAATTGATTCACAACGCGTTGTTCAAGTGATGAAAATTGTTGGTTTTGTTGATTTAATGTTTCGGTGATAGTTGTTTGCAAATCTTTTAAAACACTTTGTTTTGTGCTTTGTTTTAAATTTGTTATTTCATTTTGAAGTGCTGCAATTGTTCGCTTTTGATTTTCAATATGTTGATGTCCATGGTAGAAAACAAAACTCCCCAGACCTAAAGTCAAAGCTATAGCAACAAGCGACAACTTAGAAATCGGTGTTTTATTTGAGCTGCTTTTACTTAATGGTGAAATATTCATTTTTTCTTCTGTGATTTTTTTTTGTAGGTTTATAGAACTTTGTTTATCTTCTTTTTCTTTCATCTCTTGTTTTGCTCCATTATAGCTATAAGTTGAGGAATATTGGCTATATGAAGTGGTGCTAATAGTTGAAAGTGTTGCATTTGCACCATAATATCGAATTAGCATAGCTTTCCTCATTAAAAATCTATTAAATTAAAAGTAACATTATGACATAGAGTAATCATTGTTTTAAATAGAATTTGATTATTAGCTCCTTTTACTTGTAACACTTTTTTCCATTTTAATTGTTTGGCTTTTTCAAAAATTCTCTCACTTGTCACAATCAAAGTGGCAAAGTTTTTATGTTGAGTTTTGCAATATAATTCAAGTTGCATTAGGTGTTGTACACTTGTAATAATGATTATCTGCTTTTTAATATTATTTGTGAGAATATCCGTTGAATAGGTAATGGGATGACGTTGGTAGCATTCTAATAATTTTACGTTTGCCTGCATTTCAGTCAGGGACTCCATTAATAGCGGCCTTCCAACGTTACCTCGTAGAATTAAAACTGTGCGATTTTTCACCGATTCATAAGTTAATAATGCTAATAATCCTTCACTATTTTCCTGGGCCGGATAGATCACTTGATTTGGTGTAAATTGATTCAATAATTTAGCTGTTTTTTTACCGATTGCAAAATAATTGATATTTGTAGGGAATAAAAAATTTGGCAGATTTGTTTTTATAGTATGTATTACTTGTGGCGAAACTATTATCACAATATCGTTAGGTAAAAGATTATTAAATTGATATTGTAAATTTTGAAGATCATCTCCTGCAGAAATCGAAAATAACGGAAGGTGTTTTGCTGATAAATTCGAGTTATTAAGCCATTCGGTTAATATTTCACCTTCAGGAGATGGTCTAGTTACAAAAATCATTGACCATTTAATTCCTGTAATATTTTGTTAGCACCTTGCTCCAATAGTTGGTTAGCCAATTTATAACCTAAATCTTGAGATTGAGTCACGCTACCAACAATTTCCCCTTTGATTATTTGAGAACCATCAACACGACCAACCAAACCTTGTAAATTTATTTGGTTGTTTCTTAAACAACAATAACTTGCAATGGGTACTTGGCAACCACCTTGTAATGCTTGATTCATTGCTCTTTCCGCTTGGATACAAATGCGAGTATTGAGATCATCAAGTGGAGCAAGTAAGTTAAGGATAGTAGTATCGTTAATTCTAGCTTCAATTCCAATTGCTCCTTGTCCAACTGCAGGCAAGATTAACTCTGTATCAATATACTGTTTAATGCGTTCTGTTAATTCTAAACGTTTCAAACCAACTGAAGCCAAAATAATTGCATCATATTCTTGGTTATCTAATTTTGCTAAACGTGTTCCAACATTTCCTCTCAAAGCTTGAACACTTAAATGTGGGTATTTAGCTTTTAGCTGACACTGGCGCCGTAAACTTGATGTGCCAATAACAGCACCATTGGGTAATTCATCTAACCTATTATATTGATTTGAAATAAAAGCATCACGTACATCGTCACGTTGACAAATAGTTGCTAACATCAATCCCGCTGGAAACTCAACAGGAATATCTTTTATTGAATGAACAGCAATATCAGCTTCATTATTTAATATAGCTTGTTCAAGCTGTTTGACAAATAAACCTTTGCCCCCAATTTTGGAGAGAGGGCTATCAAGTAAAATATCACCACGGGTTACCATAGGCATTAATTCTACTGTTAAACCTTGATGCACCGATAGCAATTGTTGTTTAACATAATTTGCTTGCCATAGTGCTAAAGGGCTTTTTCGTGTTGCAATACGGATTTTCAATCGGGTTTCCTATTTGATACTGAAAATATATAGTTTGCTCTAACTATAATTTTTTTAGTGCTAAATCTTATTAGTCTTTCTTTACAAATTATCGACAAAGTTAGCAGCATAACCTATATAGTTCGCTGGCATTAACTGTTTTAATCGAGTTTTTTCGATTTCAGGTAAATCTAATGAATCTATAAACTGTTTTATTTCTTTTGCATTAACGCGTTTACCTCGAGTAAATTCTTTTAATTTTTCATAGGGCTTTTCAATACTGTAACGACGCATCACCGTTTGAATTGGTTCTGCTAGTACTTCCCAGTTACAGTTTAGTTCTTCAAGTAAATGATCGTAGTTTACTTCAAGCTTATTTAAGCCTTTTAATGTTGATTGATAAGCAATAATGGCATAGCCAATACCCACACCAAGATTACGTAATACTGTTGAATCACTTAAATCACGTTGCCAACGAGATATCGGTAGTTTACTTCCTAAATGTCCCATAATTGCATTGGCAATCCCTAAATTACCTTCAGAATTTTCAAAGTCTATAGGATTAACCTTATGTGGCATTGTTGAGGAACCTATTTCACCTGCGATGGTTTTTTGTTTGAAATGATTTAATGCAATATAACCCCAAACATCACGATTGAAGTCGATCATAATAGTATTAAAGCGAGCAACACAATCAAAAAATTCGGCGATATAATCATGCGGTTCAATTTGTGTTGTATAAGGATTCCATTTTAAACCCAAAGAATTGACAAACTCTTTACTAAACTTATGCCAATTTACTTCTGGATAGGCAGCAATATGTGCATTGTAATTACCTGTTGCGCCATTTGCTTTACCTAGAATTTCAATTGACTCAAGTTGGTTTAATTGACGCTGTAAACGATAGGCAACATTGGCAAATTCTTTACCAACGGTTGACGGAGTAGCTGGTTGTCCATGTGTTCTTGAAAGCAATGGTATATCTCGATGGACTTTAGCTTGCGATACAATTTTATCAATCACCTTTTTCCAATAAGGGACTAAAATTGTATCTTTTGCTGTTTTTAACATTAATGCATAAGATAAATTATTGATATCTTCTGATGTGCAGGCAAAATGGATAAACTCATTAATAGCACGTAGCTCTTCGTTAGTGCTAACTTTTTCTTTTAAAAAGTACTCAACAGCTTTTACATCATGATTTGTCGTTTTTTCTATCTCTTTAATTCTCAAAGCATCTTTTTTATTAAATTGTTCAATGATTTTATTAAGGTGATCTAATGCTAATTGGCTTAATGCTGGAACTTCAAGAATCTCTGCTTGCGAAGCTAATTTTTGTAACCAACGGATCTCAACTTGAACTCGATATTTCAATAAGCCATATTCGCTAAAAATAGTGCGTAATTCTATTGTTTTATCACCATAACGACCATCAATAGGTGAAAGGGCGGTGAGGGAAGATAATTCCATAGGTTTAACTCCGTTGATAATTTTGAAATATCACTTAGAAAAATATAAATTAATTTACTTGGTTTATTTCATCGAGTAATTCGTTTATTGCATTATAGATGCCTTTACGCCCAAAAAGAAGCTGTAACCGGCTTCCACCAACCTGATACCATAAGATGGATGAACGAACACTACCAAAAAGGGATGTTCTTATTTTAGCTTGAGCTAATGAATTTTGTAAAAATTGTGCTTTTCCTATCACCTTAATCTTATTTGTTAAAGGACTGACGATATCCGAATAAATGTTAGCTAGCGAGTATGAAAGTTCATCTATATTGATGTTAATCGTTTCGTCATTCACAACCGGATAAAGTGCGGAAATTTGTTTTAATCGTTGATCAATTTTGTTGAGTACATCATTATTTCTTAATAGCTTATTGGTAATACTTAGTGTCCCAAAAAGATAACGTATTAATTCAACCTGATCTTTTTGATTTGAAGATAATAATTGCTTTAAAGCAAGTAAGCCTGTTTTAATATTTTTAATACCATCATAAACATCAGCGGTGGTTTGGGGGGAGGTTTTAAATACGCTTTTTATTGATTGTTCATAAATAGTGGGATTACAAATGCCGGTATTTGCAAGCTGCGGAATAAGCATAGTACTTTGTACAACACCTGCAAGTGCAATGGCAATATGATAATATTTATTACTCACTCAAAAACTCCTTAGCATCAATAATTCTTTCTTCAATAATTCCACCGCCTAAACACACATCATTTTGATAAAAAACTGCTGATTGCCCTGGAGTTACAGCTGCAACAGGCTGTTCAAAAATGACTTCTATCTTATCTTCTGAAAGTGGGTTAATTCGGCAGGCAATATCTTGTTGCCGATAACGAGTTTTAACCGTGCAGTTAAATGACTTAGTAACTATTTGTCGATCAACCCAATGTAACTGTTGTGCAATTAGGCCATTTGAAAATAGTGCTGGGTGATCATGCCCTTGGGCTACAACCAATTCATTATTTTTTATATCTTTATCTACAACATACCAAGGAGTATCATTGGCTTGTTTAAGTCCTCCAATACCAAGTCCTTTACGTTGCCCTAGTGTGTGGTACATAAGACCTTGATGTTTACCAATTGCTTTACCCTCAACGGTGCGAATAATACCAGTTTGAGCGGGTAAATAACGGGCCAAAAATTCATTAAATTTGCGTTCACCAATAAAACAAATACCGGTTGAATCTTTTTTGGAAGCTGTAGCTAATCCTAGCTGTTTTGCAATTTTACGAACTTCTGTTTTTTCAAGTTCACCAACCGGAAATAAGCTTTGACTTATCTGTGCTTCACTAAGGGTATACAGAAAATAACTTTGATCTTTATTATTATCAATACCTCTCAACAATTCTATTTTGTTATTGATTTCTCGTTTGCGAACATAATGGCCAGTTGCTATATAGTCGGCACCTAAATCTTCGGCTGCATAGTCTAAGAAAGCTTTAAATTTGATTTCTTTATTGCATAAAATATCAGGATTCGGTGTTCTACCAGCTTTATATTCAGATAGGAAATGTTCAAATACATTATCCCAATATTCAGTAGCAAAGTTAATCGTATGTAATTTGATATTTAATTTGTCACATACTTTTTGAGCATCCGCTAAGTCAATTGCGGCTGAACAGTATTCGTCTGTATCATCTTCTTCCCAATTTTTCATAAATAATCCAATGACATCGTATCCTTGTTGTTGTAACAAATAAGCTGAAACAGAAGAATCAACGCCACCAGACATGCCGACAACAACTTTTGGAGAAGCATTTATTTTTTGCATAATAACTAAATAATAGATTAAAAATGATGGGTGATTTTATCATAGATGCCCAAAAAAGCATAAAGTAATGCTAATAAGAATTCCAATTGCCTACAATTTTTTTATTGGAATATAGACTTAAAGTTAAACATTTCCACGTTTTTTTCTTTATAAATCTTTACAATCGTTAAAGAAAAAAAACGAACAATTAAATATCTATGCAAAGCAACTCCAGCGATAATTATCGATGGAGTTACTTATATAAGTCAGATAAATAATTATTTATATTTATCAATATATTAATTAAAGTTCTTAATAAAGATCTTTTAATAAATACACCACATGACCAATAATTTTAAAATCCTGAGGGGCATTTTTATCAATAATGATAGTGGGATATTTTGGATTATCACACAATAATGCTATGTTGGCCCCTTGATTTTGAACACGCTTAATACTGATTTGATCATCATATTGAACAGCATACAGATAACCGTCAATCAATTTACAATGAGAAGTATTGACAATAATAATATCATGATTAGATATAGTAGGCTCCATACTATCACCTTTTGCCCATACTGCGCTTAAATCATCATTATTACACTCTTGATGTTTAATTAGCATGATATTAAATGGTATTGATTCAATTTGTAAATGAGAATTTCCTACTTCATTTAAATGATGAAAAGGAATATCTACAAAGCTTTTATGTTCTGTATCTGGAAGTAATCTACATTCCCCCTTACCCGTAACTAGCCATTCAATTGGAACATCACATTTTTGAGCAATAATTGCCAGCCTATTGAGTGAGGGATAGGTTTTACCTGATAAGTAGTCCCGAATTACTGCTTCTGACATTCCCACTTTTTTGGCAAATGCATTTCCCGATAAGCCTTCCAATACCAGTGTAAGTCGATTTTTAAAATTGATAACACCAGTTTCAGTTAGTGTTCGTGTTTTTTCTTGGTTTTCGGTTGTTTTTATGCTGCTTTCTTTCATTTTTATAATCCATTCTGTATTGCTTTTTTATATTTTTTGTTTTAATTCGTTTTTTTATGTGTTATTCTCTGCTTGGAATTTACATCAACTGATGTTGTATACCGATAATCTTTACGATAGCAGTAAATAAACTTATAGAGGATCTCATAATGAGCGAACAAGATCAAGACTGGACTCCATCAAGAGTAGTAGGAGAAATTAAAATTAGAGGTGGAAATTTAAGAGGTCTATCTCGTGCAAGCGGTTTGCAAGCTGATACTCTAAGAAATGCACTTTACCGTCATTGCCCTAAATATGAACGAATTATTTCTGATTATTTAAAAGTCCCAGCTGAAAAAATTTGGCCTACTCGTTATAAGCTTAAAGCTAACAAAGTGAAATATTAATTATTGAACAATAATTTAGACAAGCTTAAGGCAAAGGACGCCTAATAAGGCGTCTTTTACATATTATTGTGCTTTAGCTTTTTCCGCAGCTTTAATTATCATAGCAAATGTACTAGCTTTTAATGATGCTCCGCCAACTAATGCTCCATCAATATCTGGTTGAGTAAATAGTTCAGCCGCATTTTTATCGTTAACTGATCCCCCATATTGAATAATTACTTGTTCTGCAACTTTTGCATCCTGTTTAGCAAGGTGCTCTCTAATAAATTTATGGACAGCTTGTGCTTGCTCAGGTGTTGCTGATTTACCAGTACCAATAGCCCAAACTGGCTCATAAGCGATAACAGCGTGATTAAATGCTTCAATCCCCAGGGTTTCAATTACAGCATCAATTTGGCGCGCACATACTGCATGAGTTTGACCAGCTTCATTCTCGGCTTCAGTTTCACCAATACAAAGAACTGGCACTAGACCTGCTTCTTTAATTATAGCGAATTTTTTTGCAATAAATTCATCTGATTCTTTATGGTAGGTACGACGTTCTGAATGGCCAATAATAATATGCGTTACGCCAATTTCTTTTAGCATATTGACAGAGACTTCACCTGTGTAAGCACCAGACAAGTTGATTCCAACATCTTGAGCACCTAAAATAATATTTGATTTATCTAATTGGTGTTTAATAAAGTCTAAATAAACGACGGGTGGTGCAATAGCAACATCACATGCGACATCTGTTGATAGCTCTTTTTTTAGTTCTACAACTATATTTTTAGCCATATCAAGACTGCCATTGAGTTTCCAATTACCCATCACGAGAGGTTTACGCATAATTTTCTCCAACTTAAGATTTAAAAAGGTGTTGATTTTAGAATGAATTCGTTATAATAGTAAGTATTATACACCAAATAAATAAAGCCTGAGGAAAAATATGTCATTAGAAATATTGAATCAATTAGAAAGTAAAATTCAACATACTATTAATACAATCAATACACTACAACAGGAAATTACAACCTTAAAACAAGGTAATCAAGAGTTAGAACAATTAATTAATGACAGTTCTGATGAGATGAAAGCTTTACGTGATGAAAACGAAAAGTTAAAACAAGATCTGCAATTATGGCAACAACGTATTCAAACTTTATTAAGTAAAATTGGTGAAATTGCGCAATAGTTTATTTAACTTATTTGCAACCGCGACTAAAGGCGCGGTTGATTTATACTTTACAAAAATTTTTTAAAGATTTAAGTATAATGCGAGAAAAGTTAATATCATTATGGCTAACCGAAACGATACGATTGATTGAAAATGAATCTGGACGGTTTGCAGATCAAGATATCAATCGAGAATTACGCGCTTCGAAAACACCACTTGCTCATCGTATTGTTACGCGGGCTGTTATGTTATCCAAGCAGAGTGAGCTTTACGCTGCATTAATTACTTTATTACATGCCTTAAAATTTTCATTTATTTTATTATTATTCTTTTCTTTTTTTATTGGTATAAGTTTAGCTTTCGGTGCATTAAGCCAAAATCCAGTTAATCTTTATTGGGCACTTTTTAGTTTATTGGGTGTTCATTTTATTACTCTATTTATTTGGCTTTGCTCTTTTTTCTTTTTTTCGAGCTTTGGTGGTAGTGTTTTAATTCATTGCTGGTTATGGCTAACTAGAAAACTTTCACAAAGAAAAACTGTACAACAGCTTATACCAGCATTTGTACAGCTTTTGGGTGGAAAAATCCGCTGGTTAATTGGTTTTATTCTCAATCTTTTTTGGACTATTATACTAAGTTCAGCATTGTTAGTTCTAATCGTTTTATTTTCTACGCAGCATTATAGTTTTGAATGGAAAACAACTTTATTAAGTTCTGATACTATTATTCAACTAACTCATTATTTGGGCTTAATTCCATCCATATTTGGATTTTCTATACCTCAAGATAATGTTATCCGCATTAGCGACCAAGCATTAAATGCCGGTTATGTTCGTTCTTCTTGGGCTATTTGGTTGCTTGGCGTGTTTATTGTTTATGGTTTAACTATACGCTTTTTTTGCATGATTATTTGTGGAATTAGTTGGCTAATAAGCTGTCGTGGAATTAAACTGCAATTAGCTTTACCTGAGTATCAATTGCTAGCTAACGATTTACAACCTGCTTTAATTGATATAGTGGATAACGATTTGCAGGGAAAAAAGATGCATTTTCATTCAGCTATGAATTTATTAGAAAATAGCCAAGGAGCTTATTTAGTGGCAATTGATATTCCTGAAGATTGGCCTGTTCCTGATTCTGTCTCATTTTTAGGTTTTCTTAATACTCGGCAGCAAAGACGTGACATTTTAGATTATTTACAATTAAAACCGGCTAAAAAATTATTGGTTGCTATAGATGCAAATAGAGCGCCAGATCGTGGCATTTTAAACTTACTCAATCAACTAGCTACTAAGTCCCAACAATATCGTATTTGGTTTATCAACGAAGGCAAGCAATATCATAATTGGCAATCACTATCCTTAAAATCATCTATACCTACATGGTTAAATGAGGAATAGAAAATATGCTTACAACCTTAAAATTAGCAGTGGTTGGTCATTCAAATGTTGGTAAAACCTCCTTGCTACGGGCACTAATTCGTAATAGCCATTTTGGTGATGTTTCGGATAAACCGGGGACAACAAGACATGTGGAGTCAATTAAGTTAACACTGGAAAAACAGAAGTCGATCATTTTTTATGATACACCTGGATTAGAAGACAGCATTGCATTATATGATTATATTAATCAACTAACTCCTATAGACTCAAGGCTTGATGGCGTCGATAAATTAACGACTTTTTTAAAAAGCCCTGAGGCTGAAAACTTATTTTATCAAGAAGCAAAAGTAATTCGACAGCTATTGAATAGTGATGCAGCTATCTATGTTATAGATGTGCGAGAACCAGTTCTTGCTAAGTTTCGCGATGAATTAGCGATTTTATCTCAAAGTGATAAACCTATTTTGGCTGTATTAAATTTTACTTCATCAGAAGAACAAAATGAAAATGAATGGAAAAAATTAATTTCTAGAATAGGGATTCATGTTACTATAAGCTTCGATGCTGTATTCCCTCCATTGGATGGTGAAGAACGATTATATCAAAGTCTTGCTTTATTGGTTGAGCCAGCAAAAGGAATATTAGCTGAATGGTTAGATAAAATCACTCAAAAACGTGACTCTCGTAATCAGGCAGCTAATTTAATTATTGCTGAAACATTGGTTGATGTTACCGCTTGTTATGAAATGGTCAAATCAAATGACAAGCAAGCTGTTATTGATATGCAAAACAAGGTTAGAAATCGTGAGCAAAAAGCAATAGATGAGTTGCTAAAGCTTTATCAATTTGATGTATATCACGAAAGTGAACAAAATTTACCTTTAATTAAAGGACGTTATAAAGCAGATCTTTTTAATATAGATGCTTTAACGATGATGGGTATTCATTTGACTAAAGGATTTGTTTCCGGCGCGACTGTAGGAGCAAGTATTGATTTGGCAACAGGTGGATTAACACTTGGATCAGCAACGCTTGTTGGCGCAGCGGTTGGTAGTTTAATGCAAACAGCGAAGCATTATGGATCTAGAATACGTTATCAGTTAACTGGATACAACAAATTAAGTGTTGATGATGTTATTATATGTTTTCTATCATTACGCTTAATACGTCTAAAAGAAAATTTAAATAATCGTAGCCATGCGAATACTAATCCAATCAAATTGTCTAAATTAGATGAAAGCGATTGGGAAAAAGGTGTATTACCCAAAAGCTTAAAAATAGCAAGACGCTATTCGCATTGGTCGACTTTAAATAAGGGAACGAAAAGACATGACAAAAGAAGACAATCAACTATCATGGAAGTTGCTAACCAATTGTGTTAGCGAAAAGAAATGCTCTTTTATTATCACGTTACTTCTTTCACTTCTTATATTATTTGGTAGCACATCTTGTCAAAGTCAGATTTTGACAAGTCATTCTAAATCTGATCTGTTAATGCTAGCAAAAATAGAATCACATTATAAAAAATGGCAAAATACACCTTACCGTTATGGTGGAACTACTTTAGCTGGCAGTGATTGCTCAGCGCTAGTAATGAATTTTTTCAAGAATAAACTTTCTAAAACTCTTCCAAGAAGTGCCGCAGAACAAGCACAATTAGGCTATAAAGTTAGTAAACCTAAAGCCGGCGATTTAGTGTTTTTCAAAACAGGTCGTAGTAACGGAGGTTTACATGTAGGAATATATTATGCAGATGGTAAATTCTTACATGCTTCATCATCTAAGGGTGTTATTTATTCTAGTTTAAAAGAAGATTATTGGAAAAAACGTTATTGGATGGCAAGACGTATAACTGATATTTAGATACAATAAAAATTGCTCTCTAATTGTATTTAATTAGAGAGTCTAAAAAACATTCATTTTTCTACAGAAATCATTCTTTTAACTTATTGATTTTTTCTTAAATTATACATAATATTCGCTACATATAACATTTCACCTGGCGTACCCAATGATATTCGACACCAATTGGTTGCAGGTGCAAAATCTCTTCCAATTAAAACAAAATTTTGTTTCATGAGTTCACGATAATCCTTTAAATTAATCGGACTTTGATGAAATATAAAATTAGTTTGTGATTTTAGATAGTGTAAACCTAAATTTGATAATACTTTTTCCATGATTTGACGTGATACATCAACCGCTTTTTTGGAATAAGTTAAAAATGGTTGATCATCGATAGAAGCAAGCGCTGCACAAACACCACAATAGTTGAGTTTCTCGCCAGCTACATATTGAGCCATATTTTGAATATTTTCAACTGAACTGACTGCATAACCGACTCGTAATCCGGCCATAGCATGGATTTTTGAGAAAGTTTTAAGTAATATAATATTGTCATAACCTTTTGCAATAAATTCATCAACTGACTTAAAGTCAGGATCATTAACAAATTCAGCATAAGCTTCGTCAATAATAAAGATCGTATTTTTAGGTTTGCTTTTTATCCAAGGTTCTATTTCATTTGTTGCAAAAACTGTTGAAGTAGGATTATTTGGATTAACCAAATATACAATTGAAAATCCATTATAATTTTCAGCAGCTTTTTGTATGCCTTTTATATCTATCTGCCAATCTGGCAAATTTGGTACTTTAGTAATTTTTAGATTAAAGATCTTTGCAAAATGTTCTCCATCACCATAAGTAAGCTCTGGAATGACTAATTGAGCATCTGACTTAACAAAGGCAGCAATAGCACTGCGAATACCTTCTGAAGATCCTGCAGTTAATAAAATTTGAGTATCATCGACTTTATGATGTTTAGCTAATCGTTTATTAAGCAATGGCATTTCGGCTTTGGCATAGCGATTCGCTTTTGGTACAGCATCAATTGCAGCTTGTTTTGCACGTGGCGACATACCAAGCGCATTTTCGTTAAAGTTGAGTCTTATTGGATTGTTAATATTAGGTGTTGCTACATTTTCAAGCATAGGTATAGAGAATGAAACCGAGTTTTGTATTTCTATTGCATGAGCTTTAGATAATAATTGATTAATAGATAGCCCTGCAATTGCCGCACTGGAAAATGTGATTAATTTTCTTCTACTGACATTTAAATTAGATATCATGATTTACCTCTTACTTAATTAATATTTATATGGTCAATTATTAATTAAGCAAAAATAATACCAAGTTTTTAAAGATTACTAAGATTATAGACTTGTACTATATTAAATAATCAAAGATTAATGAGGAGATGGTTGTTATTTAGATTATATTAATCTAAATACGCACCTGTTGGGTGCTTTATTGCTCAAAAATGGCATATAAAAAGGACTGCATTAATACAGTCCTTATAGTGATTAGTCAATTACCATGGGTGATTTTTTTACCATAGGTGATCATTGTTAACTATCTGCCGGTGTCTCGATAGTCGAAATGGTTGCCAGCATCTGCAAAAACTTATATTTTGAATCCACCATGTTAGTTGAACGCTCATGTAAGGTATTGGCAATAATAGGTTCAAGTGTTTCTAAACGGCGGAAACGCTGTTCTTTTAGTAATATACCAGTTAATAACTCACTGTTTGGTGCTTTTGAATCTAATACTAAAGCTGGCTTGCCTTCTGCCATACGGCGTGGGTCATAACGATATAAAGGCCAGAAGCCAGATTTAACTAAATCTTTCATCTGCTCATGTGATTTAGCAAGGTCATAACCATGTTCTTCACAAGGGCTATAAGCAATAACTAAAGATGGTCCATTATACGCTTCGGCTTCTTGTAAAGCCTTAAGGGTTTGGTTAAGTTGTGAACCCAATGCAATTTGCGCAACATAGACATGGCCATACATCATTACACTAACACCAAGATCTTTACGTGCTTTATGCTTACCTAAATCAGCAAATTTTGATACAGCGCCCATAGGGGTGGCTTTTGATTGCTGGCCTCCAGTATTAGAATAACACTGGGTGTCTAACACCAATATATTCACATTATCAGTTAAGCTCATTACATGATCGAGCCCACCAAACCCAATATCGTAAGCCCAACCATCGCCACCAATTGCCCAGACTGATTTATCAACCAGGTAATCTGCATTTTGAATTAATTCTTTAGCTTCAGTTGAATCCAAATGAGCAAGTTGTTCGCGTAATTTTGCAATTTGTTGCCGTTTTTCATCAATAGTGATATTTGTGGATTGTAAAGCTATGGCAATTTCTGGAGAAATTTCACCGCCCATTTTTTCTAGTAATCGTAACGCACGCTTTTTATGTTGGTTATAAGATATGCGATAACCTAAAGCAAACTCAGCATTATCTTCAAATAATGAATTTGCCCAAGCTGGTCCACGACCATGGCGATCGATCGTATAGGGTGATGATGGCAGGTTACCACCATAAATTGATGAACAGCCAGTGGCATTTGCAATGGCTAAATGGTCGCCATAAAGTTGGGTTAACAATTTGATGTATGGTGTTTCACCACAACCTGCGCAAGCACCGGAATATTCAAATAGAGGTGTAAGTAGTTGCGATGTACGCACATCAATGCGTTCAAGTGTGCTGATATCACGATCAGGCAATGCAGTAAAGTACTCAAAGTTAGTGCGTTGAGTCTCAATATTATCGATACGTGATTGCATGTTAATTGCTTTAATTTCAAAATTATTACGATCGCGGGCAGGGCACACTTCGACACATAAGTTACAGCCAGTACAATCTTCTGGGGCAACTTGCAATACATAACGTTGACCTTTCATATCACGAGCTTTAACTTCAAGCGAGTTTAATGAATTAGGAGCATTGATCATTTCATCAGGATCAACAACTTTAGCTCGAATAGCTGCATGAGGGCAAGCAACAGCACAATGATTACACTGGGTACAAAGTTCTGCTTTCCAAATTGGGATCTGTTCTGCAATGTTTCGTTTTTCCCATTTTGTTGTACCAATTGGCCATGTGCCGTCAGGCGGAAAAGCGGATACTGGCAAATTATCACCTAAACCAGCTAACATAGTAGCTGTCACAGTTTTAACAAAATTAGGCGCATTATAAGGTACTACTGGTGGCATTGATGGGCTGCTTTGATCAACGCAGCTAAGTGGAACTTGTTCAAGTGATTCAATAGATAAATCAAGTGCTTTCCAGTTGTTTTCAACCAAATCTTGCCCTTTACTACTATAACTTTTAGCAATGACTTCTTTTAATTGGGTAATACTAAAATCATTCTTAAAGATTTCAGAAAGATGAAAAAATGCTGCTTGCATAACAGTATTAATTCTTGCGCCTAAATTACATTCACGAGCTATTTTTGCTGCATTTACAATGTAAAAGTGTGCTCGTTTTTGTATTAATTGTGCTTGCACTTCTTTAGGTAGACGATGCCAAACTTCATCTTTGCTATACGGCGTGTTAAGCAAAAAGATACCATCGTCCTTTAACTTATCAACAATTTGATATTTATCGATAAACTGATCTTGATGACAGCCAATAAAATGCGCGCTTGTTATCAAATAAGGCGAATCAATAGGATCTAAGCTGACTCTTAAGTGAGAAGTGGTTAAGCCACCGGCCTTTTTAGAGTCATAGACAAAATACCCTTGCACATAAAAAGGCGAGCTATTGCCAATAATTTTAATATTATTTTTAGTTGCTGACACAGTGCCATCACTACCAAGCCCATAAAATAGCGCTTCGAGTGAAGATTTTTGAGGAATAGATTGATCAGGCAATGGTAAAGATAGTCCTGTAATATCATCATAAATACCAACAGTAAAGCGTGGTTTTGGTTTTGCTAAATTGAGCTCAGCAAAAATGGCAAGTACACACTTAGGATCAAACTCTTTAGATGATAACCCATAACGTCCACCTATAATAAGTGGAATAGTTGTGCGTTCCCCACGAGATAAACTTTCAGCGAATGCGGTTATAATATCTAAATAAAGCGGCTCGGCTTGAGCTCCCGGCTCTTTGGTTCTATCAAGAACGGCTATTTTGTTAACAGTACTAGGTATAACACTTAGTAAATGGTTAGCCGAAAAAGGGCGGAATAATCGAACGATTACAACCCCGACTTTTTCGTTTTGTTTAAGTAAAACATCCACAACTTCTTTGGTAGTGTTTGCTCCTGAGCCCATAATAACAATAATACGTTCGGCATCACAAGCTCCATAATATTCAAAAGGTTGATACTTTCTGCCTGTTTCTGCAGCAAAGGCATCCATAGCATCAACAACATGTTGATAGGTACTATCATAATAGCTATTTATCGCTTCTCGACACTGGAAGTATGTATCTGGATTGGCTGATGTGCCTCGAGTCACTGGTTTGTCGGGTGTTAAAGCACGTGAGCGATAAGTTTTAATAGCTTCATGTGGTAATAAATTACGGATTTGGTCATCGCTTAATGGATAGATTTTATTGACTTCGTGCGATGTTCTAAATCCATCAAAAAAATGAACGAAAGGAACTCGGCTATTTAAGGTTGCCATTTGTGAAATTAACGCAAAATCCTGAGCTTCTTGCACTGAACTTGAACAAAGCATTGCAAAACCCGTTTGCCTAATTGCCATCACATCAGAATGATCACCAAAAATAGAAAGTGCATGAGTTGCAATAGTGCGAGCGGCAACATGCAAAACAAAAGGAGTCAGTTCGCCCGCTATTTTGTACAGCGATGGGATCATTAAAAGCAAACCTTGTGATGAAGTAAACGAAGTTGCTAGTGCACCAGTCATTAATGAACCATGAACGGTTGCAATTGCACCTGCTTCCGACTGCATTTCAATGACTCTAGGGGTATCACCAAATACATTTGGCTTATTAAACTCTGCCCAAGTACTGGCTTGCTCAGCCATGGTTGAGCTTGGTGTGATTGGGTAAATAGCAATGACTTCGTTTGCTCGATAAGCGACGGATGCCACCGCACTATTAGCGTCTGATATTATCATTAAAAAAACCTTGTATTTTATAGTGTTATGACATTACTAACTTAGTATAAATTTGTATTATTGTATCAGAAACTAACATAGCTTTTCGTTATTTTTATGCTAAATTTTTTATCATCACCACTTTAGAAAAAAGTATTAATAAAAGTTGGGTTGTTTATGAAGTCAACTGATTTTACTGTATTCCATTTTTAGTGCTCCAACAGCTGTAAATACCCCAAATTTAGTACACAACTCACGTAGAAAATTAAGCTGCTTGTTTTAGTGTTTTATACTCAATCGGTGTCATGTTATTTAATGCCTCATGCGGTCTTTCGGTATTATAAATGGTGAGCCATTCTCCGGTTATTCTCCTTGCTTGTGCTAAGTTGTTAAAAAGATATAAATAGAGTACTTTAGTGCGATAGGTACAATTAAATCGTTCAATATAGCCATTTTGATAAGGGCTACCGGGCTTTATATAATCAATGGCTATATCATGTGATTTAGCCCAGTTTATCTAAGTAACGGGGAATCCTTCCTGTTGGTAAGCTTACTGTAATATCAATACCTAACGCCTCACGATTAAAGTCATCGATGACATTGAATGTTCTAAAGCGACGTTGATTACGGCTACTGTCACTCATAAAATCCATTGACCAATATTCACCTTGTTTATTAGGCACCAATAGCTTTTCTGGGCATCGTGGAGGAATGCGTTTTTTTCGTTTTACTCTGAGATTAAGCTTTAATTCACAATACACCCGATAAACACGCTTATGGTTCTATTGATAGCCGAGCTTTCTGATACGATTAAAACATTTAGGAAAGCCCCAGCGTAAATACCGGTCTGTGATAGCATTCAACACCGAAATAATCACCGAATCATCCGATAACTTAGGTTTATAATAGTAAGCACAACGGCTTAAGCCAACAATGGTACAACTCATGAATGATTTTGTTGTCGTTGCTGTGCCCCCGTTTTACGTGCCTTTGTGGGCACTAAAGCTTTTTTATGATTTCTTCCTGAAGCTGGGATTTTAAGCTCAGTTCGGCAAACATCTGCTTAAGCTTACGGTTTTCAGCCTCCAGCTCCTTTAAGCGTTTGATATCCGAAGTTTCCATTCCGCCGTATTTTTCTCGCCATTTATAGAAAGTTGAATTACCCATGCCATATTTACGGCACAGCTCTTTAACGGGAATACCAGCTTCAGCTTCTTTTAAAATAACACTGAATATTCTATCTAATATACATTCAAAAAAGAAAAGCTAAAATTTAACAGCACAAACCAATTATGCGAACCTTTTAAAAAAATCTTTTATGACAGTTTCAGGGACAGATATTAAAGCGATTTTAGTCGAGCAATACTGCATACATTATACAAAAATATACAAAATTATAGTGCTATGATGACACGCCAATGATCCTAGAAATAGAAGATGCATTAGGTGTTGCTCAAGATTTAAATAATTATTATAACGATATTTATGACCACTTAACTCAATTTAAAAAAGAAAAACAATCAACACAGTTTGATTTTAATGGCGACTAATCAATTTTTAGGCAATTTTTTATTTCATATTTTGTAATTTTTTTCAAAATACAATTTCATTATTTTCTTGTTTATTTTGTTATATCACATTTATCTTATCATTCCGTTATTATTTGTCATGTTATATTTTATTTAAGGTTAATAAGGTGATAAATAAGAGGTATGTAAGCTATTTCAATAACATTAGCAAATAGAGAAAATGGGATTAAAAACCCCATTATTCCGTAATATCAGGATAACCCGGCCAAAAGTTTTTATAAGTTACTTCTCCCATTTTTATTGCATATTGGCGCCATTGCTGTGCTAATTCAATATTTTGCTCTTCATCTTTATAATAATGACTGAGTGAAGTCATTGCACTGTAATAACCTTGAATGGCCTTTTTAAGTAAGAAACGATTCTTTAACGAAGTAACTTCCCCCACAGTCTCTCCTAGAATTATGGAAAATGTTTTTCTATTTCTTAAATAAAAATTTTTGATTCCATCGCCTTTTATCACATTTAATTGATAGAATGATTTAAGATAGTTCAATTGCCCAAAAATAAAATCCTCATCGCTCAAAGTTGTATATTCGGATTTGCCATAATGAGCTTCTGGTTGATATTTAAGGGTCGTTTTTAATGAATATTTTCTATAATTCTTATCATTTTCAATGCGTGATATAATTTTCCATAACTCATCATCAGGTAAAAGGCGATAAGCTTTTTCTAAGGTAGTAAAGGCTTTATGTATATCTTCTTTAGTACCTAAGCCTTGCATATGCATAAAAGCTAATGATTTTAATGCTGGTACACAGTTTTGTTTAGCTGCTTTTTGATAAAGTTCAAAAGCTTGTTTTTCGTCTTTTTTAACTCCAATCCCTGTTAAGTAAAAATAAGCTAAATTAGTTTGGGCAAGAGCATGGCCTTTATCGGCAGCCTTTCTATACCATTCGATAGCTTTAGCCATATCGGGTTCTACACCTTGTCCATATTCACTTAGTGGAAAGATAGTTCTAGGATAAGACTGGATTGGAAACGAGGATTCATATGGTACAAATTTATCTGATAAATCAGTAAGTTCTGGCGCATCATTTTCACCATTTTCATCAAAAAAATAAAATCTAGGTGCTTTACCGCCAGAACCATTTTCATAAATATAACCAATACTATTTTGAGCATCAAGATTTCCTTGTGCAGCAGCTTTTTCGAACCAACTTAAGGCTACTGGGAAGTTATTAAATTCATCGCGATACATGGAGCCTAAGTTGTATTGGGCTTGAGCAAGACCTTGATTAGCAGCTTTCTCAAACAGCATTCTTGCTTTAGTATGATAGCCTTTGTTTTCCAACGCAGTCTGATAATAAATTTCACCGAGGGTATTTTGTGCTTTTACATCGCCTTGTTCGGCAAGGCTTGCGCAGGCAGAAATATTTTCCTTATTGCTTTTTGTGGGTAAACATTTGGGTTTTGCCTGTGCAATCGTTAAATAGGGTATAGTAAAGACAACTAATAATAAAAATTTATGACGAATTAACATAGTACTACATTATCTTATATTTCAGTGTAAGCAGTTTAACATTAATTATTAATGAGTTAAATGTTTGTTTATCAAATTTATAAAACAAATTAAAAATTGAAGCATTTATTTAGTAAAAAAATGTAAATATCACTTGGTTATTGACAAAACGGCTTGGTTAAAAAACAATATTAAACAATGAATTGCATGATTTATTGCTAGCTTCATGGATTAAAAACTGGATGTCTGTGAGATAGTAAGTAAACAGTTCTCACTTTTAAATTAGCAGTTAAATACAGAAGTTTTAACTCTGATTTATTCATTAAATCTATAGCTGCATATCAATTCATTCAGCTTTTTAGATAAAAGTGGAGATAATATTTTCTGTTAGGATTAAAAATTATACTATTCATCTGATTTAGGATTAAAATGGTAATATAAAAAACTAGGTTTATTTAATCACTACTCGCTCATCTGATATTGTATGTTTAATTTCACCTATAAGCCAAGCTTTTTCCCCATTACTATTTAAGAGTGAAATAGCTTTATCTACAAACTGGTTAGGTAATATAATGATTAAGCCAACCCCACAATTAAAAGTACGATACATTTCGTGGCGGCTGACATTACCTGCATGTTGTAACCAATTAAATATGGTAGGCCATTGCCAACTTGCTTCATTAAGTATTGCTTTTGTATTATCTGGTAGCACACGAGGTATATTTTCCCAAAATCCTCCCCCAGTAATATGGGCTATGGCATGCACGCTAGTTTGTGAGATTAAATCCAACACTGATTTAACATAGATTTTTGTTGGTGCAAGTAAGTGTTCAACAAGCGATTTACCTTCTAATTGCTCGTTTTGAGGCTTAATACCATTGTTTTCAATAATTTTACGTATCAAGGAATAACCATTAGAGTGAGCACCACTAGATGCTAGCGCTATTAATGCATCACCATCTTTAACTTTACTGCCATCAATCATGTTTGATTTTTCAACTACACCCACACAAAATCCTGCTAAATCATAGTCATTGCCCTGATACATACCAGGCATTTCGGCAGTCTCACCGCCGATTAAGGCACACCCTGATTGTTTACAGCCTTCAGCAATGCCGGTGATAACGGTTGTAGCAATATCGACATTGAGTTTGCCTGTTGCATAATAATCAAGGAAAAAAAGTGGTTCAGCACCTTGGACGATCAGATCATTAACGCACATGGCGACTAAATCGATACCAATTGAGTCATGTCGGTTTAAATCCATTGCTAAACGCAGTTTTGTGCCAACGCCATCAGTTCCTGACACTAAAATTGGTTCTTTATACCTTTGGGGAATAGAGCATAAAGCACCAAATCCACCTAATCCCCCCATAACTTCTGGTCGTTTGGTCTCTTTTACAACAGATTTAATTCGATTTACAAGCTCATTACCAGCATCGATATCGACACCAGCATCTTTATAGCTAAGAGAATTCTTATTTGACACAGGCGCAGTCCTTACATTAGAAAATTGGCTATATTTTAGCAAGGAAGAAATTTGTTTGCTAACAATTATTTAAAAACTTACGAAAATTAACATAGTTAATTTTTTTCGAACCAACTTTCTAAAATAATCATTGCTGAAGTTGAATCAATATGTCCCTTTTCAAGAGCACGATACCCGCATGATGAAAAAATATGAGATTTTGCTTCAACCGTTGATAACCTTTCATCTTGTAAATGCACTTGGTATCCAAACATGCCATGTAGTCTATTTGCGAATTTTCTTGCTCTTACTGTGAGCGGCTGTTCGCTGCCATCCATATTTAATGGTAAACCAACTAGCAAAAAATCAGGTTGCCATTCTTTTAAAATTTTATCAATTTCTTGCCAGTTAGGAATGCCATCACGAGCTTTAAATGAACATAAAGGATTGGCCGTTTTGGTAATATCTTGTCCAATTGCCGCTCCAATACTTGCTGTACCAAAATCGAATGCAATAATGGTAGCCATTTGTTATGCATTTCCCAACTGGTGTGAAATGGTATTAATATTAATACCTAAGGATTCTGCTGCTTTTTTCCAGCGATCTTTAATAGCTACTTCAAAAATAATTTGCGGATTAGCTTCAGCAACAAGCCAGTCATTACGAGCAACTTCGGTTTCAAGTTGTAGAGATCGCCAGCTTGAATAACCTAATGACAGCAGCAGATCTTTCGGCTGTTGAGGTGAACCTATTGATTTCAAGGCGTCAAGAGAAGTAGTGATCATTACATCATCTGATATTTGAATACTAGAGGAAAATCCTAGTTGTGGTGTATGCAAAATAAATCCTTGCTCATCAGCTAAAGGACCACCACAAAAAACAGGATACTCTAGTTCAGCACAATTTTTAGACGAGGTAATCTCAAGCCGAGTAAGTACTGATCCAACATTTAGTTCTTCTATAGGTTTATTTATAATAATACCCATAGCGCCATCACGATTATGTTCACAAATATACACAACTGAACGACAAAATATAGAGTCACTCATTGTTGGCATAGCGATAATAAAATGATTTTTTAAATTCATATGCTCACATTTTTGTATAGTTTATAATGCACATAGACCGATTTTCACTTTACGCTCTACGTGGCAACACATTAGAACTTCATCTTCATTTGTTTCTTCATTAATAGATTCTGAAACAATATTAAAATTTTGAGAAAGGTAAAAATTAATTGCATCTGTATTTTTTCTATAAACATGAACAAACAGCTCATTGTGTCGTTGTTTTGCTTTTTCAATCAAAGCTTTTCCCGATCCTTTGTGGCGAAATTTATGATCAACAAACAATCCAGAGATATAATTTTCTGTTAAACCAATAAATCCTTTAACACCATTAAGGTCTTGAACATATAAGGTGGACATAGGGATCAACATTTTAACTAATTCATAATTTTTTTTAAAAAATTCCGGATTAATAAAATTATGTGCTTGCTGGTTAGCTTGCAACCATATTTCCATGATCTTGTCTAAATCCGCAGGTTGGTATTCTCTAATCATTTCAGCTCTTTTTATTTAGTCTGTGTTCTATTGCATCCATTAACAACCCTGTAATTGAAAGGCTAGGGTTGGCAGCTTCAATTTCTCGGACACAAGTTGGGCTAGTGACGTTAATTTCGGTTAATTTATCTCCAATAATATCTAACCCTACAAATAGCAATCCCTTTTCTTTTAAAATAGGTGCAACACTGTGAGCGATATGCCAATCTGTATCACTTAACGCCCTTACTTCTCCGTGTCCACCTGCAGCAAGATTACCACGGGTTTCTCCTTTTTGTGGGATCCTAGCTAAACAATATGGTACGGGCTCACCATCCACAACCAAGATACGTTTATCACCATCTTTTATTGCAGGAATAAAATTTTGCGCCATACAAAAACGGGTGTTATGATCTGTTAATGTTTCAATAATGACCGATATATTGGGATCATCTTGTTTGATTCTAAAAATTGATGCTCCTCCCATACCATCTAAAGGCTTTAAAATAATGTCACCAAATTCTTGATGAAAAGCTTTAATCAGTTGTGTTTGGCGTGTGACAATTGTTTCTGGTGTAAACTGAGCAAACCATGCTGTGAATAATTTTTCATTACAATCGCGCAAACTCTGCGGTTTATTCACGACCAATACACCGCTATCTTCTGCACGTTCTAAAATATAAGTTGCATAAATATATTCAGCATCAAAAGGGGGATCTTTACGCATTAAAATAACATCGAGATCATTAAGTGATATTATTTGCTCATTGTCCATATCGAACCAATGATCTTTATCGTTATAAACAGTTAAATTTCGTGAGGTTGCATAAGCTTGTCCATTACGCAAGAACAAATCATTCATTTCCATATAAAATAATTGATATCCACGTTTTTGTGCTTCAAGTAACATGGCAAAACTCGTATCTTTTTTTAATTTAATATGACTAATTGGATCCATAACAATACCAAGTTTAATCATAGTAACTCCTTTCTGGTTTTTATTGTTTTATTAAGTATACGTTGTGGTAACACGTAATATTCTATCTTTTTGTTTATCGTTTTTCATGAAACGTTGTAATAGATAGTGTTTTAATTACTACAAATGAAAACTATCATACTCGTTACAGTTTAAGATGCAATGTAAACCTTATGCAATTGTCATGATTCTATTTATCAACTTAAATCACCAAAATAGGCTTGTAAAGCGGATAAAGCAGTAAGTGCTGCTGTTTCAGTCCGTAATATCCTTGGTCCTAATAAAATATCTGTAAATTGATATTTATGTGTTTTGTTGATTTCAGTATCTGATAGTCCGCCTTCAGGACCAATTAACAAACTGATATTCTGTTTATCATTTGGTAAATGCTTAATGCCATGTTTAGCTTTAGGATGAACATTTAATCTTAAATCACTTGTTAAACTTTCGCACCAGTTTTCTAATTTCATCACAGGATTAATAACGGGTACAATGTTTCGTCCACATTGCTCACAAGCCGAAATTACGATTTTTTGCCATTGTTGGACTTTTTTATCTAATCTTGCGACATCAAGTTTAACTCCACAACGTTCAGAAAGCAGGGGAGTAATGCACGTAACACCTAGTTCCACCGATTTTTGAATCGTAAACTCCATTTTTTCACCACGCGATATTACTTGACCTAAATGGATATTTAGTGGGGATTCTTTATTATCTAAAACCGTTATTGCTGTTTTTACGGTAACAGATTTTTTAGTAATTTCATGTATTACTGCAGGAGTAATGTTATTTGAGCCGTCAAATAAGACAATATTTTCGCCTATTTTCATACGTAATACACGAATAAGATGATTAAATGCATTATCATCAAGGGTAAAAATACTATTTTGAACAATGGGAATAGGTTGATAGATTCGGGTCATAAAGAATAAATATTATTTCATCATAATTAAAATAAATTATAGCGTAATTTATTTATATTCGGTAATCTTCTATTTAATATAAATAAAGCATTGGAATTAAAATATGACAAAAAATAATACCGATCGAGTTTTAATTGAAGGTCTTACCGTTTATACAACTATTGGTGTATATGAATGGGAAAAAACGATTAAACAAAAATTAATCATCGATCTTGAAATGGCATGGGATAATCAGCCAGCAGGGCAGACTGATGATGTCACTTTATGTCTAGATTATTTTTTGGTAAGCCAATTAATAACTAATTTTATTCAATCAACCCAATTTGAATTAATTGAATGTGTAGCTGAACAAATAGCGAAATTAATTATAGAAAAATTTGCTGTTCAATGGTTAAAAGTCAAAATATCAAAACCACGAGCGATCGCTAATGCCAATAATGTTGCCGTAGTAATTGAACGTTTTGCTTAGTTAATTAAATAAACCTTACCTCTTTTTGAAGGGATAAAATGCAATGCTACAGTGGCTATTCATTGATGGGAATTTGAATTGGTCAATAAACTGGCAGATCAAATACTGCGATTACTATGCGGTTATCGAGTAAAAAGTGTCTTTTATTTATTAAAAATAAGTGCTAGCCTATACATCATTAAATTCCGAATTAGAATGATTTTTAGTAGTTCAAGATAAAATTGAGTCATACATTCCTTTAATCAGATGGGAGAAAAGCATGAAAGTAAAAATTATTCCATTATCTTGTGTAGTACTAAGCATGGCATTAATTGGTTGTGGTGGTAATAGCAAAGGTAAAGAATCTCATTGGTCAAAGCCTCATGGTGTTCTTGAAGATTGTAGTGGTGTAATGAGTAATTCACAGCAATGCCAAAAAAATTCATCTAACCAACAATTTATGATTCAAATCGATAGAAACTAATATGAGTGCATGGCTTATTTATGCTTTACTTTCAGCAATAACTGCTGCATTAGTAGCTATTTTAGGTAAGATTGGTTTACAACATCTTGATGTGAACACAGCAACGGCTATTCGAGCGATTGTAATGGCAGTTTTTTTAGTCGGTGTTGTTATTGTTCAAGGAAAACTTAATCTTATTAATACGTTTATTAATGACAAAAAGGCGTTATTTATTATTGCATTAAGCGGTATTGCCGGTGCCTTGTCTTGGTTATTTTACTTTATGGCAATTAAAGAAGGTAAAGTATCGCAAGTTGCGCCTATTGATAAGCTAAGCGTTGTCATTGCTGTTATCTTTGCCACTATTTTATTTGGTGAAAAAATATCGTTGTTAGCGGGCATTGGTGTGGTGATGATTTCTGCTGGTGCGATATTAGTTGCACTATTTTAGTAGTTCATTAAAAAGCTCAACAGAAACTAGTTCCCCTTTATTAACATTACCACGATTTTGCTCAAGTATGATAAAACAGTTAGCTTGATTGAACGACTGTGTGATATGAGAACCTTGCTGACCTGTTGTGATAACTTCTAACTCACCTTGAGCATTGATTTGCAGTATTCCTCTTTGAAAATCGGTTCGACCTATGCTTTTCTTAAGATTTGTTGCAGTTTTAACACGTAATGTTGAATCACTTGATAAGTTTTCTATTCCTGAAAGAGCCAAAATCAATGGTTGAACCAATTGATAAAAAGTGACTAATGTCGAAACAGGGTTACCCGGTAAACCACAAAATAATGCATTATTTATTTGACCAAATGCAAAAGGTTTACCTGGTTTCATGGCAATTTTCCAAAAATTAATGTTACCTAATTGTTCAAGCGCTGTTTTGGTAAAATCTGCATCACCAACAGAAACGCCACCACTAGTTATTACCAAATCAGCTTGTTGTGAAGCTGTCTCTAATGCTTGCTTAATTTTTGTAGGGTCGTCAGCAATGATTCCTAAATCAATAATTTCACAATTGAGCTTGGTCAATAATAAATTAAGGGTAAAGCGGTTACTGTCATAAATTGAAGCAAAACTAGATAATGGTTCGCCAATAGGTGTCAATTCATTGCCTGTGGAAAAAATGGCGACTTTTAATTTTTTAAACACAGCAAGTTTGCTAATGCCTAATGTCGCAAGTGTTGATAGAATAGGTATACTAAGACGTTCACCTTTAGGAACGGTTACAGTACCTTTTTTTACATCTTCGCCTGCACGACGAATATTATTACCCAACTTCACATCAGCTAAAAAAGCAATGCCTGCATCTGATTTTTCAGTATCTTCTTGCATGATAACAGCGTCTGCGCCATGTGGAACCGGTGCACCTGTCATGATACGTATACAGGTATGTTCTGGCCAGTAAAGATTGGTGATATCATCGCCTGCAAAAATAGTTTTTGATAGTGGTAATAGTTTTGATTGCTTGATATCAGATAATCGAACCACATAACCATCCATTGCCGAATTATCAAATCCAGGTACATTAATTGGTGAAATAACAGGCTCTGCAGTGATTCTTTCTAATGCATCGAATAATTGCACGGTTTCACTTTCAAGTGGTTTAGTTAATAATGCAGCTTGTAGAATTTTGCATTTTGCTTGTTCGAAAGTCAGTAACATATATATTTTCTTTATAGTTAATTGCTCATTATGGTTTATTGATAATTTAGGTATTAAATTAAATGATTTTCTATCTACATAAGATTAAAACTATTAATTGATTATTATTAATGCTTTACATTATTACGTCGCCATAAAGCGACGTAAGCATATCACTAAACATTAAATAAAAAGTTCATAATATCACCGTCTTGAACAATATAATCTTTACCTTCAGAACGCATCTTGCCGGCCTCTTTTGCACCTTGTTCACCACCATATTTAATAAAATCATCAAAAGCGATAGTTTGTGCGCGAATAAAGCCTTTTTCAAAATCGGTATGAATTTTCCCTGCTGCTTGAGGGGCTGTATCGCCCACTGAAATTGTCCATGCGCGGACTTCTTTCACTCCAGCAGTAAAATAAGTTTGTAAATTTAGTAAACTGTATCCTGCACGGATAACACGATTTAATCCTGGCTCAGTTAAGCCTAAATCTTGCATAAACTCATCACGATCTGCATCATCAAGCTCGGCAAGTTCTGCTTCGATAGCTGCACATACTGGTACAACTATTGCTTTTTCTTGTGCTGCAATGGTTTTAACTTTATCTAAATAAGGGTTATTTTCAAAACCATCCTCATTCACATTAGCAATATACATGGTTGGCTTCAATGTTAGAAAACTTAGGTATTTAATGGCATTAAGTTCTTCTTTACTCAACTCTAATAACAATAATTTTTTACCTTGTTCAAGGTGCGGTAAACATTTTTCCAGAATTTCAAGTTCAAATTTAGCTTCTTTATCTCCTCCTTTGGCTCGTTTTTGCAAACGTGTCATAGCTCGTTCACAAGCTTCAAGGTCTGACAATGCAAGTTCAGTATTGATGATTTCGATATCTTCAGCAGGATCGATTTTACCTGCCACGTGGATAATATTCTCATTTTCAAAGCAACGTACAACATGACCGATTGCTTCTGTTTCACGTATATTAGCTAAAAATTGATTGCCTAAACCTTCACCTTTTGATGCGCCTTTTACTAAACCAGCAATATCGACAAACTCCATTGTAGTTGGCAAAGTGCGTTGTGGTTTGACAATTTCCGCAAGTTGATCTAAACGTGGATCGGGCATAGGTACCACGCCCGTATTTGGTTCAATAGTACAAAATGGAAAGTTAGCTGCTTCAATTCCTGCCTTGGTTAGTGCATTAAAAAGCGTTGATTTACCTACATTCGGTAGTCCTACGATGCCACATTTGAATCCCATATTGTTTGTTACCTTTTGTCATAAAATATCTAAAAAATAAGGGATGATTATATACTAGTTCGTACTATTTGTGCCAATGTTCTTATTAATGAGTTTGTGATTGACTGAACAAAGTAATCATATTTTTCTTATATGTAGCAAATGTATTGCAAAGCGCAACTTGCGGTAAATTAGGTCTTAATAAAAGTTTATTGTTCAATATGTAAACCAATTTGATAAAGCTGGTTTTTTTTAAGACCGTAAATTTCAGCTGTTATTGCTGCGGCTTTTTTTAATGGAAGTTCTTTTTGTAATAACTTTAGTGTATGAATCACATTAGGATCAATATTATTATCACGTTTAAAATTACCTTCAACGATTAAAACAAATTCACCTTTTTGACGAGCTGCATCTTCATTTAACCAATTGATTAATTCATTTATAGGATAGCTAACAATCGTTTCCCATGTTTTGGTTAATTCTTTCGCTAATACAATTTGTTTATTTTCGCCAAAAATGGATAACATATCATTGAGTGTATCTAATAATCGATGTGTTGATTCATAAAAAATCATTGTACGTGGCTCATTAATTAATTTAGCTAAACTATCTTGTCGAGCCTTGCTTTTTGCGGGTAAAAAACCTTCATAAATGAACTTGTCAGAGGGTAATCCCGCAACAGATAATGCAGCAATTGCAGCACAAGCTCCCGGAATTGGTACAACGTTGATATTATTTTCTCGGCAAGTTTTAACCAGATGATATCCTGGATCATTAATTAATGGTGTGCCAGCATCTGAAATCAAAGCAATGGATAATCCAGATTGAAGCTTTTCGATTAAAATTTTTGATTTTTCTTGCTCATTATGATCGTGCAAAGCAAAAAGCTTAGCTTTAATGCCTAGATGCTGTAACAGCAAGCCACTATGACGAGTATCTTCCGCAGCTATAAGATCGACATTTTTGAGTATTTCAATTGCTCTAAGAGAGATATCATCCAAATTACCAATTGGTGTTGCAACAATATATAAAGTCATTATTTTAAATCACATTAAATTTTTGTAGAAAATAGATAAAGAGACTGTACGAAAGCCTATTTTATTGTATATACTCACCGCTTTCAAAATAAATCCGAATAATCTTTATTTCAGTAGTTGTAAAAATGCATAAATGATTAGAATTTATATACAAAAGGGTTTATTTCAACAGTGAATGACACATAATATAGAACTTAACTAACAGTTAGTTCATTTAATTAATTTTAATGCTATTTCGATTAATGCTTTAAAGCAGGATGGCTTATTTTTAACCCCATTTTATTGAATTAGCATAAAGAGGATTAATATAATAGCTTTTTGTTGTAAAAGCGATAAAATGTGTAAATTAAAAATAGCTATGAATGAAAGGTGTTGCTTTGAAAAAAATTCTTGTATTAAGTTGTTTAAGTTTGACAATTGCTGCATGTACTCAAACTAACCCAGCTAAAATTGAAAATATAACCACATCTTCCGTTGGTTCAACATCAACCACTTATGCTAAACCACCTAAAAATATTTCAACAAATAGCAAGGTCACAAAATCACCAGACACAAAAACAACTTCATCCAATACTACAGTGGATACAAATACATACAGTAATAATGGTACGGTTATTACTAATCAACGTATTGTTTATAATCGTAATTATGACGATATTCCTAAAGGGGGATATCAAGGCGATACTTATACGGTTAAACGAGGTGATACACTATTTTATATTGCTTGGGTGACAGGTAACGACTATCGTTCATTGGCCGCTAAAAATAATATTAAAGAACCTTATGCTGTTAATGTAGGTCAAGTATTAGATGTAAGTGGTGGAACTACAGTAGTTGTTACCCAAAAAACGACGACCTCGAAAAATAATTCTATTGCTGTCCCTACTACAGTTGGGGCTTCTAATGCTAAGCCTGTAGTGACAACGACAACCACCACAACGACAACAACGAATAATAAATCTCATCCACCTAAAACAACGCAAACTACTGAGACAGTAACGCAATCGGTTAATGCCTCAAATAGCGAATCGATGAGTCCAGGTATGCCAGCTTCGAATATCGCTAATATTTCATGGAAATGGCCAACGAAAGGTAAAATAATCGAGAAATTTTCAAATGCAAGTAAAGGTATAGATATTGCAGGATCTTTAGGTGATAAAGTTGTTGCAGCGGCAGATGGTCGTGTTGTGTATTCTGGTAATGCTTTACCAGGATATGGTAATTTAATTATCGTTAAGCATAATGATGATTATTTAACCGCATATGCACATAACCAATCGATTTTAGTGAAAGAGCAGCAAGTTGTGCGTGCAGGAGAACAAATTGCAACTATGGGAGCAACAGGCACTACATCAGTAAGATTACACTTTGAAATCCGATACAAAGCACAGTCTGTTGATCCTATAAAATACTTACCAAAATTATAAGTATCGAGTTAAACATGATTAACTCAATACTATGGGTATGCAAGAATGTTTATGTGTATACCAATAAATACAAGATATATAATAAAATTTATTCTACGTAACAAAGGAGTTATATTCATGGCAGTTAAAAAATTAGTATTAATTCGACATGGAGAAAGTGTTTGGAACCAAGAAAACCGTTTTTGCGGTTGGACTGATGTTGACTTATCTGACAAAGGCAGTAAAGAAGCAGCCGAAGCAGGCAAGCTACTTAAACAAGAGGGCTTCCAATTTGATTATGCTTATACGTCAGTATTAAAGCGCGCTATTCACACTTTATGGCATGTGCTTGATGAAGTTGACCAAGCTTGGTTACCTGTTGAAAAATCTTGGAAATTAAACGAACGTCATTATGGTGCATTACAAGGTTTAAACAAAGCCGAAACCGCAGCGAAATATGGTGATGAACAAGTGAAATTATGGCGTCGTGGTTTTGCAATCACACCTCCTGCGCTTGAAAAATCAGATGAACGTTTTCCTGGTCACGATTCGCGTTACAGCAAATTACCTGAATCAGAATTACCATTAACCGAAAGCTTAGCATTAACCATTAAACGTGTACTACCTTACTGGGAATCAACAATAGCCCCACGTGTAGCTAAAGGTGAACGTGTTATTATTGCTGCTCATGGCAACTCACTTCGTGCATTGGTAAAACATTTAGACAACATCAGCGATGATGATATTATCGAACTAAACATCCCAACTGGTGTGCCATTAGTGTATGAATTTGACGACAATATGAAAGTCATTAAACATTACTACCTAGGCAATGCTGACGAAATCGCTGCAAAACAAGCTGCTGTTGCCAACCAAGGTAAAGCAAAATAATTATTCAATAAGCTATTAAAGAGGTAGGTTATTTAACTTACCTTTTTTATTATCTAAATTATCATTTTATTTAACCACTTTTATTGATTTAATCTAATTTTGAGAACTTAATTTTGTCTAAAATCTATTATATATATGGCGTAATGAATGCCGGAAAATCTACAGAACTTTTACAAATTGATCATAATTATTTAAGTAATAATATGAAGACGTTATTACTTAAATCATCAGTCGATACCCGTGATTCGGCTATTGAAATTGTTTCTCGTTTAGGATTACGTAAAAAAGCATTGCTTCTTGACGACAACACGGTTGATGCCATCATTGAACACATTAAACAAAATGATTACGCTTGTATTCTTATTGATGAAAGCCAGTTTTTATCTAAAAATACAATATGGAAATTATCCGATGTTTGTGATGATTATGGTGTGCCAATCATGTTTTTTGGCATAAAAACGGATTACATGGGGCATTTATTTGAAGGTTCTAAAACTCTTTTAGAAATTGCAGATAATTTTAGAGAGTTAAAAACGGTTTGTTGGTGTGGTAAAAAGGCAACTATGATCTTATTAGAAGGACAAGACGGTCAAATTGTTAAATTTGGTAATTCCATACATTTAGGAGACAGTGAATACCACTCAGTATGCCGAAAACACTGGAAGGTAGGACAAATAAGACCGAGCCTTTAATAATTTAATATTTTATTCTTATCTAAAGATGTGAGTTACCATTCTTGTTATGATTTATCATGATAAAAAGTGTGAATAAGTTCGCATTTTTAATATTTTCTTTTTGTTGATTTTGTCTGCTTTATGTCATATTGCCTGAAACGATATAGTTTCGGGTATATTAATAAATCTTGAGGAATCAACATGAAATTTAAAACTATTTCATTAGCAGTATTGTTGAGTTTAACTGCGTACACAGCCAATGCGAAAGAGTTTGTATTAATTGATAATGAAAAAGGCATCGCTAAAGGCAATTGGTCTATAGCAAGCAAAGATTTGGGTATAAAAGAACAGCGCTTTGCTATTCAAAATACGGTTCTTAAAGGTGGCAAACAAGAAGGCAGTGAATTACTGACTATAGACAGCAATGATTTTACAATTAAATTAAGCCCAACGCGTGGATTAGGTATTATTTCTGTTATCGGTGATGGTGTTCGCATGGGGTGGGATTCACCCGTTGATGAAATTGTCAATCCAAAATTTATTAATTTAGAAAGTCGTGGTGGATTAGGTTGGCTAGATGGTTTTAATGAAACAATGGTGCGTTGTGGTTTTGAATGGACAGGGCATGCAGTAAAAACGGATGGCATGATGTATACGCTTCATGGGCGTGCGCAAAACACCCCTGTATCAAAATTAATTATTGATGTCTCTGAAAAAAAACCATATACCATAACCATTAAAGGCTTGATTAAGGAAAACACCTTCAAAAAAAGTCATCTAGAAACTTGGGTATCACTAAGTTATGTTCCTGGTAGCAAGCAATTTACAGTGCATGATGTAGTCACCAATAAAAGTGATTATGCCCGAGACTACCAAATCATCTATCATAGTAACTTTGGCACACCAATTCTTGAAGAAGGCGCTAAATTTATTGCACCAGTTAAAGAAATTTCACCATTTAATGATTATGCCAAAACTGGTTTGAAAACATGGCAAACTTATTTAGGTCCAACGAAAGGCTTTGATGAAATGGTGTTTAATGTTTATCCTTTTGCTGATACAAACGGTCAAACTCAAGTTATGATAACCAATAAAGCAGGGGATAAAGCAGCAGGAATTGCTTTCAACATTAAAGAACTCCCTGTATTGTCATTATGGAAAAATACCGATACGTTAAAACAAGGTTATGTGACAGGATTAGAACCTGGAACAAGTTTTGCTTATCCTGTCACAATTGAACGAGAACAAAAACGCGTTCGCCAATTAGGACCAGGGCAAAGTGCGCAGTTTACCTTAACATATAGTTTACTAACAGATAAAAATGCAGTAGCCAAATATGCAAATCAAATCGAAGCGATTCAAGGTGATCAAGAAACAAAAATTATTGAACAACCCATGGCTAAAGAATAAGATTGAATCTTACAACTAACAAGGAAGTTAGCTGTAGGTTGACATTATGTACACAAATTATGAACACACCATACTAGTAAAAATCATATTTATATTTGCCTATCAATTATTTTTATACCAGGATAAAAATTAATTTATCCTCTATAAATTGATTTGAAAGAGCCTGATAGACTAAAGCTTTTACTTAAAAGTATCATGAATTACCCAATTTTCTCTATTGCTAGCAAACAAGGGCAATTTTCGTTTTTCTGCATTTTCTGAATTAAAACAGATAATATTGGTTGATGAATATATAAATATTTATGATACATAGCAATGTATTATAGATAATAAACACGGCGTTACAGTGATATAGATATTTCCATAATTTCAAGTATAAGATGTCATCCACTTAATCTTTAATAACGACCTGAATATAGGCTTTTTTTACTAAGCAGTAAGCTTAGAATGATTTTTAATTGGACAATATTTTATACTCTAAAAAAATTAATTTAAACGAGCATATTTTAAAGAAGTCGATGTAAAATGGCTTGTTATATTTTAAATAAAGGAACTAAAATGACAACTAGGCGAATGATAATTGGTATCAGTGGTGCAACAGGTTTTGCTTATGGCATAAAAGCGTTAGAACTATTAAAACCGTTGGATATTGAAACTCATTTAGTGATTTCAAAAGCGGCACAACTTACACATTCTCACGAAGTACCAAATATAAGCCTAGCTCAGGTAAAATCACTGGCAGATAAAGTTTACTCTATCAACAATATTGGTGTAGCGATTGCCAGTGGTTCATTTAAAACTATGGGAATGCTCATTGCACCTTGCTCAATGCGTTCTCTTGCTGCAATTGCACATGGTTTATCGGATAATTTGCTCACTCGAGCGGCTGATGTAGTGTTAAAAGAGCGTCGTCGGTTGGTATTAATGACAAGAGAGTCGCCATTGCATTTAGGGCATATTAAAAATATGGAAGCAGTTACACTTATGGGAGGGGTTATATTTCCTCCAGTGCCAGCATTATATCAGCATATTGAAAGTCTTGATGATATGATTACGCATAGTGTAGCTAGAGCGCTTGATCTATTTGATCTTAATATTTCTTCGTTACCTCGCTGGGGTGAAGATATACCTTTAAACACTAAACAGCCTTAATAGCGTTATTACTATAATTTAATATGAAAGCAGATAAAAAAATCATCACCTTTATACAAAAACATCATGTGTTGTCACTCAGTGTTATCTTACCTGATGCTAACCTTTGGGCATGTAATGCTTTTTATGTGTTTAATGAAGATTTGATGTGTTTATATATTCTTACTGAATTAACAACTGATCATGGTAATGCTATGTTAAATCATGCGCAAGTAGCAGGTACAATAAGCCTTACCCCGAAAACGGTGGCAAAAATACAAGGAATACAATTTCAAGCAATAGCATTGCAACTAATAGGCAATAAGGCAAAGCAAGCCTACTCACTTTATTATCAAAAATTCCCTTTTGCCAGAATAATAAAAGCACCTATTTGGTCGCTTGAATTACAGCGAATAAAAATGACAGATAATCTTATGGGATTTGCTCACAAAATTCATTGGGTGAAAAGAAATTTATATAAATGATTGGTTTTTGGTTTTTTTGCCTGTTTCAACAAAAGTTTTACTTTTTTAAAACCCACATTAATGTTATGAATTCCCATAATCAACCTGTTTTCCTGTTTTCCTGTTTTCCTGTTTTCCTGTTTTCCTGCTTTACGTCTCGTACGATTCATGCTAAATAGCTATCTAATAGAGCTTGTTGTATCTTAGGGAATAGTCCGCTAAGGTGTTTTCTTTCGAAATAGGCTTGCTCACTTTACTTGCATAGCGAATGACTTTCGGCCCTAGATGTTGCCAGCACAGGCACCCAAAAATAAAGTAATCCATGCAATTGGGGCATTTTTTGAAGCATAAATTATGGGGTTGATATGACCGCCAAAGCCATGAAAGGACATGGGTAATGGAGGCAAGCTTTTAGGTCCGTGCTCCATATAACAGCGGATAAATTCCCGTTCATATTTATCGTCTTGATCCTTATAATTATTTTTGCCAATGCCGACTGATTGAACAATGGGAAATCCAATTTTATAAGCCAAGGGATAAGTTGACCATATTGGTATCACCCATGTTTGAGCCTATTTCGCCAAAGTTGGTCGGCATAATATGTTCCCACTTAAATACCACAGTGCCACTGCAATATTTAGAGCGTTGAATATATACTTGCTTTGTGATTCGATTAAACCGTATCCGAAAATGGTGGATGGTAAATAGTTCAAAGCGATAAATATAGCGGAAATAACAGATACATAAATCTAATATACTACCTTAATTCAAATAGCCTGCACTGTAAGGAATCAAAAATATAAGTAAACTAATACAAGTTAGAATATTCCTAAAATTTGCAAACATACCACTACTAATCTCTAAATATCGATCGTTATAGGCATAGGAAGATTTTATTGGTTTGAAGTTATTATTGACGGATTCTTGAGTATAGTCTTTGGGCTTCTTTTGGCGTCATATTATCGCTAGTATAGCCCATTTTCAATTTTTTGTGGGGTTTGGGTTTTTTAAGCCTTGAGAGTACAAAGACTATTTATCCGCATAATGTTAAAAATATCGAAAATTATAACATAAAACTGGGTAAAATTAATATTTGTTTTTATTTAGGGAGATGTAATTTTCGTATCTTGATGAATTTATATTAAAAATAGAGTCATTTTGGTAGGGCGACATAAATTGAATTGAGCTTGTTTTTTTATTTTTTAAAATCAATAAGTTAAAAATCTTTAAAAATTTAAAAAATCTGGTAGAATTTGTTGGTCGCTATAACTGTAAATAAAACAGATATCTACAATTAGAGTGTTCCCTGTATACACAGGGATAAACCGATGCGCAGAAAGATTATTTTCAGACAAAGCACGTGTTCCCTGTATACACAGGGATAAACCGTATTAATTTAGTTGACGGGTTTTATATTAAATCGTGTTCCCTGTATACACAGGGATAAACCGGTTTTTTGCTCCTCGTCCCACTCGATCCGCCCGTGTTCCCTGTATACACAGGGATAAACCGCCTGAACGTTGGCGGGATAGTATGGTTATTGCGTGTTCCCTGTATACACAGGGATCCCCCTCTTTATCTTAATGCTAAAACCCTAACCCCAGTTAATTGATAAAATTTTAAGTGGGCTTAAAAGCAGCAACCTAAAAAAACATGACTCACTAAGCTTATCTTAAATTTCAATAAATTAACTTCAGTTAAATATTGCAAATTATGTAAAAATCGTGTAATTTTATGCGTGATTTTAGTTATCATTACTGATTATTAAAATTACCGATAAAAATAGATAAATATGACAAAACTAAATAAAAATAAGTAGCAAGGTAGTAAAGGAAAAAAAATGGTAAAACATTTAGACAAAATCATCGAACAAGCAGGGAAAGACTTGCTTAGCCAATTAACAAATAAAGTTAGTCACAACCGTTACACACTAACCATTGATGAACTCAGCACTCCTATATCGGTGTTAAACGTCAAAGGCGAAGATGCCTTAAACCAGCTGTGGCATTACACCATTACTTTTACCAGCGCCAATAAAACCCTATCTACCGATGCTTTTTTAAACCAACCGGCTACTTTCTCATTTAATTCTGTTGTAAGCGATGCGCTCAGTTCTGCAATCCGTGCCTTGGGTGATTTTACCAATGATAAAAGCACCCGCAAGGTTTATGGCATTATCACCGAGTTTAGCCAATTATCGGTGAATAAAGAGGAAGCGCATTATCAAGTGGTCTTATCGCCACGACTGGCTAGACTAACGTTAAACCGCAACTGTGCCATATTCCAGAACCAAAGCGTA
>NZ_LZHG01000058.1 GCF_001690355.1 Gilliamella sp. Choc4-2 | reverse complement strand
TAATTCTGTTGTAAGCGATGCGCTCAGTTCTGCAATCCGTGCCTTGGGTGATTTTACCAATGATAAAAGCACCCGCAAGGTTTATGGCATTATCACCGAGTTTAGCCAATTATCGGTGAATAAAGAGGAAGCGCATTATCAAGTGGTCTTATCGCCACGACTGGCTAGACTAACGTTAAACCGCAACTGTGCCATATTCCAGAACCAAAGCGTAGTAAGCGTGGTTGAACAAATACTTAGAAGCCACGGACTTAATGGCATAGACTACCGCCTTGAACTTAAAGAGCACTACCCAGCCAGGGAATTTATTACCCAATGGCAAGAAAGCGATTTTGAATTTATACAAAGATTAATGGCCGATGTAGGTATCTGGTTTCGCTTTGAAAGTGATGCCGAGCATGATTGTGAGGTAATGGTTATTAGCGATGACGAACAAGGGTATGGACAGCTTGCCAAACTGGCGTACCAATTACCCAGCGGCACTCTAGATGGGGGCAAGCCAAGTATTTGGGATATCAGCGTGCACAGCCAAACGGTGGAATCGGCGTTCAAAGTGCAAGATTACAACTACCGTGATGCCAAAGCGAGTTTACTAGGACAAGTCAATACCCAGCCCAAAGACACCACTACCCACGGCACCCATTACCTTTATGGAGAGCATTATAAAGGCTTAGACAGTAATCGAGTAAACCATAACCTAGATAACCAAGAAGCGACCTCAGACAGTGATGATAACACAATTGAAAGCGGTAACTGGTATGCACGAATCCGCCATGAGCACGCTATTAGCCATCAAACTCTCATCAAAGGTAAAACTAATCAGTATAACCTAGCACCAGGGCAACGGATTTACCTTAATGGTCATCCTCTCACCCATATTGATGACGGTCTTGTTATTTTAAGTGTCACCGGTAAGGGCAACCGCACTGATGCTTACCAGCTCAGCTTTACCGCCATTCCCTTTAATAGTTTAAAACCGTATCGCCCAGCCCCTATTGCTTGGCCGCAAATTAGCGGCACCTTGCCAGCAAGGGTAACCAGTCCAGATAACGACACTTATGGTTATATCGACACCCAAGGGCGATACCGTGTAAAATTCAATTTTGACTTAAAAGCGTGGAAAAAAGGCAACGAAAGCCTATGGATAAGGTTGGCTAGACCGTATGCGGGTGACCGTTATGGTTTTCACTTTCCACTGATTGATGGCACCGACGTTGCGATTGCCTTTATGGGCGGTAACCCAGACAGACCCTATATTGCCCACGCGATGCACGACAGCAGCCACCCTGACCTTGTCACGACAGCCAACAAACACCGCAATGTGATTCGCAGTGCGGCTAACAATAAGTTGCGTATGGATGACAAACGGGGGCAAGAGCATATAAAGCTGGCAACCGAATACGGTAAAACCCAATTAAACATGGGGCACCTTGTCAACCAAAATAAAGAGGGACGTGGAGAAGGGTTTGAACTGAGAACTGACGAATGGGGAGCAATTGCAGCCAATAAAGGGCTATACCTTACCACCGAAACCGAACCCAAGGCACAAGGCAAACAGCTAGATATGCAAGCCGCGATTACGCAGCTTGAAAACGCCTTATCGATTGCCAAAGCGCTACAAAATGCAGCGACCCAGTCCCAAGCACATAGCGCTGATATCGACAGCCAACAACAACTTAATGCCTCGCTCAGCCAACTAACCCAAAGTGGTCTGCTTGCCTATGCACAAGAGGGGATAGCCTTAACCAGCCCTCAAAACATCCAACTGACAACAGGCAATAGCCTAACGTTAACCGCTGAAAACCAAACTGACATTACCGCATTAAACAATATTACCGTCTCCTCATCCGAAGCAATAGGTCTCTTTGCCCATAAATCAGGTATAAAACTCTTTGCCAATCAAGGTGATATCGACCTGCAAGCCCAAAATGCTAACCTCAATATGGCAGCGAAGCAAGATATCAAAGTCGATAGTGTAGATGGTGAGGTAACTATCGCAGCCAGTAAACAACTAACGTTAATCTGTGGCGGCTCGTATATTAAAATTAGCGAAGAAGGCATTGAACTAGGCACCGCTGGCAATATCTATTTTAAAGGTAAAGTCATGCAAAAAATGGGGGCGGCTAGTATAGAAAATAATACAGATAACAACTTGAAAAGTGATGTAGACATAGCGCTTACAAGATTAATAAATAGTGAATATATCAACTTTTCAGGTTAAAGGTATAAACAAAATGACACTAATACCAATAAAAAAATGGAAATATCCAGTTATTATAAATCAACAAAAACAATTAAGCACTAATGGTTATTATACAGCATTAATGTCGGCATCTAATGGCTTTTATCCTGTCAGTGTAAACAAACAGGTGCATGGAGGGATCCATTTTGATGAGAAGGTCCTTGGGAAATTAGGTGACCCCAAAATACGAAAAGTGCATTGTATCGCCACTGGTGAAGTTATCGCTTATCGAGTTAATGATTATTATCAAAAAGTTGATTATGGTGAAAAAATTGACTTTTTCTCAACAGGTTTTGTTTTGGTTAGGCACCTGCTGGAAATGGAGCGTATAGAAGACGTCGCTCAGGCAAAAAGCAATCTGCCAACCAATAACAGTGCTGCGCAAACATCAGAAACCACAGCTGATTCAACTCAATTATCGAGTACTACAACAAATCCAACTACAGAGACAGCTAAAGCGAATACCTCAGCGCCGCCCAATGAGCCGTCAACCAGTGAAATAATTACGCCTAAAAAAGAAAAACAACCAGGGCATCGTCTTTATTTTTATAGTTTGTATATGCATCTGGCGGATACGCAATATTACCATGATAATCCAAAAGAGCCAGCACCCGCATTTTGGGAGCAGGATATTTATCGCATTAAACATAAAGATAAATTAGATTATGTAGAAGGATTAAATATACGAGGGACACCTGATAGTTCAACCAGCACAAATATTTTAGCGGTATTACAAACTGGCACGAAAGTAAATTTAAATCTTGATTTACATGAAAAAGATTATAAGTGGTATGCAGTTACGTCTTTAGAGGAAGGGTATTTCTCAATTCCGGAATTAAAACCTGTTGACTATAAGGGAAATAAAATTATCGGTTGGATTTACAATCAGACTAAAAAACCACTCACAGACCCGATAGTTGAAATAACAGGAAAAGATAGCAAATTAGCCAAATCAAAAGGGCTAAGAGTAAGGGATAAAGATAAAAAAAATATTATCTCCATGCTACCCGAAGGTACTCAAATTAAAATATCCGGTACCAAAAAACCGAAAAATTTTGTTGAATTAATCGAAGTGATTCGAGATGGAAACCCCACTATTCCTTTACCAGCAGGGAAAAAATACGTTTATTTTGATTGTCTTGAAAATATAATTAGAGGTAAAAAATATAATGAGGTTGTGGTATTAGATAAACCTTTTCCAATTGTAGCAGGTGATTTAGTTGGGCATATTGGTCATAATCAAGATAAGGCGATTGATAAAAAAAAAAGATAAAGAGGGGAATTATATTGATATAGAAACCCTACCGCTTGCACAAGGTATGAAAGGGAGCGAATTTCAACCGAATTTACATGTTGAGTGTTTTACCTGTGAAGACTTACCAAAGTACATTAGCCAAACTCAAGAAGAGGCGAGAAAACTAGCCGATGAAGATAAAACACTATTAGCTATATCAAAAGGCGTTAAAGTACTGACACTACCAAGTCAAGCAGACACAACCGTTGGAACACCACTTAAAGGCACTAAAATAAAAGTGCTAAGTAAAGAAACCAATATAAACTGGTTACAAATAGAAATTAAAACCTCTGCAACAGACAAAAAAACATTATGGATTGAAAATACGCAGGAGATAGCAAAAAAAGCAAAATCTAATGGTGAAATTGAATTAGCTACAAATACAGCGGCATGGAGCAAACACCCCTTACAAGCAAGCCAATTAACGAGCAGCAATCATAATATTGGCAGAGCACTACTACTTGATATGAGAGATAATAAGGTTAAAACAAGAAATAATCGAGCGGTGGATGAGCAAGATACGTTATGGATACAAATAGAAAAAGTACTTGACGATAAAAATACCACTATATCGTCAAGTTGGCTATCAACCAATAGCGAAGGTGTAAAGAAAGTAAGTTGCTGGGATTGGTTTGATTTTAAACAAATTAAAGAAAATGCCAGTCTGAAAGAAATTTATCTTAGTGCTAAAAAAACCTTAAGCAGAAATAAGGATAATGCATCACTTGAACAATACCCGCCAACAATAAAAGAGACATTAACACTATTAGACCAACAATACAGTGCTAACTCACCAAAATATGCGATGATAACAACGGACAGCTTTAAAGGGCTTATTGATAAGCCGGTATTAGCCTCGGCTCTTAGTCGCATATTAATCAATTATGAAAGTGAATGGTATGGCAAAGTTAACTCAGAAGGAAAATTGCCCAAATGGGAAGCGTTAAATAGTGAAATGACAGAAGATGCCAACAATGTACTGAATTATTTAACTAAAGGAGATGAAGCAAAATTTGATGCTTATATCAACACGCTAGAAACAAGCAAACAACAGTCAGTAAAAAAAGGGATTGAAGAGCTAAAAAGAAAAATTGACCGATTCCCAAAAGACTACAAAAGCAATCCAAAGCAGAAGTTGAGCCAAGGACAAATTGAAATTCATGAAAAAGTGCAAAAGTTAGAACAAAAGGTCATGGATTGGGAAAAAAGTAAAGAGAAAATCAAGAAAATGTTATGGTGGGATGATGTCGCTAAAGGCTTAGCGAAGCTAAATCAAACAAATGGCACACAACCAGAAAATACCAACACAACTAATACCAAAGCCACCCCAACAGACTCTGCCTCACCTGCCACGCTTAGTGCTGATGGTAAGGCATGGTTTATTCATCCTATAGCATTATTTAATTTCATCCCAAAATTTTGTATAACAGTTGATATGTTAAAACAAATTTTCACTTATGTATCAAATAATCGGCTAGATTTATTACAATTCATAGTAAATGATATTAACGTTCATATGAACGAATATAGACTTAATACACCTCTCAGATTAAGTCATTTTTTTGCTCAAATTAGACAAGAAGTTGGCTCATCACTAAAAACTGAAGAAAATTTTACTTATAGTGTTAGTGGATTAAAAACAACATATAAATATTTTAAAAATAATCCTGAAGATGCAATAAAACATGGTTATCCTGATGGCTCTCCGAAAAATTTAAGAATTGTATCGAAGGAGAGCCAAAAATTTGTTGCGAATAAAGCCATGGGAGATAGATTAGGAAATCTTGGTGCAAATACGGATGATGGTTGGAATTTTAGAGGAAGAGGATTAAAGCAGTTAACGGGTAGGAATAATTATGTAGATTTTGCAAATGGATATCAGGAAATTTGGGGCGGGGAGTACATTGATTTTGTTAATAATCCAGATTTATTACATACAAATTATAAATATATAGTTCATTCTGGTGTTTATTTTTGGCTTAAATATAAATTATACAATATTGCAGATCAAGGTTCTGATGAGTCAACAGTAAATCTGATAACTGAAAAAATTAATCAATATACTAAAAGTTATAAAGATAGGTATAATCATTTTAAGGAAATATATGATGTCAAAAAAATCTTTCAAAATATTTAAAACTTTTAATCTTATAATATTCATTGTACTAAGCAGCTTTTCTTTTTTTTGCCATGCAAAAAAAGAACCGTTATCATTAAAAATATTACCAATTTTCTCTCCTTTTACCCAGCAGTACGAAGAAGATGATGAAGATGATAGCGGAGAATATTCTCATGTCTATTTGATTAATTTTTATAATGCAATTAGTACTGTTCATCCTCCAGTATTAGTAAATTACGATGGATTGAAATCAATATTGTTATTTGTTCCTGCAGATCCCAAAGATCCTGATAAGGGAAACCATCACCTTGTTTATAATCTTAATTTAGGTAATTTTAAACTAAATGAAGTTGGAACTATTTTCACCCACGAGATATTATCAATTTTTAGTTATAATCCTAATGAAGAAAATGCCATGATTTTTGTTCTTCAAAAAAATAAATCGGGAGAGGAAACTTTATATTCGAATATTCGATTTTCAGTTTTAAAAGAAGAAGGAGGATTATATATACAATCTTTTAAGACAGATAGAATAAGTATTGCCCGTTTAGATAACTGTATTGATGGTGGTATTGATTATTTGGGTAACAAACAAATATGTAAGTATAAAGACGCTTCATCGATAAGAAAATTTTTTGATAACATTATAAAAAATAAAAATTGATCGATTTCCAAAAGACTACAAAAAGCAATCCAAAGCAGAAGTTGACCCAAGGACAAATTGAAATTCATGAAAAAGTGCAAAAGTTAGAACAAAGGGTCATGGATTGGGAAAAAAGTAAAGAGAAAATCAAGAAAATGTTATGGTGGGATGATGTCGCTAAAGGCTTAGCGAAGCTAAATCAAACAAACGGCACACAACCAGAAAATACCAACACAACTGATACCAAAGTCACCCCAATAGACTCTGCCTCACCTACCACACTTAGTGCTGATGGTAAGGCATGGTTTATTCATCCTGTTCAAATTATAAGTATTGTTAATAAAAAATATCAAATAACTACAGACTTTCTTGAAAAAGTGATGAATAAAACTGGGAAGTGGTTTAATGGAAAAGGTGGAGGAAAAACCTTTGAAGAAAACTTTATTCTAAATTATCCAGATATTTATCAGATTGATAAAACTCTTTTTGTATCGCTATTAAATAGCTCATTGAAAAAATTTAATATTACAACTCCATATCAAAAAGCTCATTTTTTAGCACAATGTTTTCATGAATTGGCAGGATTTGAATCAACATTGGAGTTTTCCTCAGGAATTAACTATGAGCCAGATGTCCATAAAGATGCTATTAAGAATGGAAATACAAAAAAAGGGGATGGACCTAAATACAAGGGTAGAGGTTTGATACAACTTACTTGGAAGAATAATTATATTAAATTTTCCAAGTACGAAGGTGTTGATTTTGTAGCAAATCCAGATTTAATAGCACAAAATATGAAATACTCAATTGATGTATCTTGTTGGTTCTGGCGTTTTAATGGAGATATATATAAAAAATATAATGCTAATGGAGATATTAATATACTTATTGATAATGAAAAAGATAATGTGACATTGGTAACGAAGGCTGTAAATGGCGGTAGAAACGGTTTGGAGCATAGAATTAGAATTTTTAATAAAATAAAAGAAGAATGGGAATTAGAGTAATGATTAAAAACATGAAATTATTAAAAATATCAATGTTATTTTTTTATTTCCTAGCGACACATTCATATGGAAGTATAGAGTTTAATAAAATAAAACAATCAATTTATCATTGTTTTGATAATAGTTCTGATTGTCAACATATTAAAGTACCCATTGAGTTGAATGATGAAATTGATGAGTCAATCTTATCAATTGACAAATTTTTTGGTCAAAATTATTTATTGATGACATTAAAATATAATTCTACACCAAATAAGTGTTATTCGCTTTATGAAATAAAAAATCATATTATTCAAGCTAAAGAGAAACAAATTTTAAGCGATGGTTCTCAGTTATGTGATTATAAGAAAACCAATGATCAATTAATTAATCGTTTTCTTGATGGAGGAAAGTGGTATGAAAAACTTTATAAAGAAAAGGAGAAATATTATCAAATAATATTAGAAGATCAATGTATTGGTTGTGATATGGTGCAGCGTAAAATTTATAATAAAAATTTAAATTATTTATTGGTGACAAATGAGCATAATCTTCTTGATAGAAAACCAATAATTAAAAAGATAGCTATTAAAAAGGCTTATTTATATGATGATGCTTTGGAAAACTCAAAAACTAAAATGTATTTAATTGAAGATGACAAGGTAGAATTATTACAGTACCGAGACGATTTTTATCAAATCCGATATTTAACTAAAACCCAGAAGTTAATTGTTAAATGGGTTCATTCTTCGGCTTTACAAGCACATTAATTTGACTATGTAAGAATAATATCTGAACAAATCAAAAAATGTTATGGTGGGATGATGTTGCTAAAAGCTTAGCGAAGCTAAATCAAACAAACGGCACACAACCAGAAAATACCAACACAACTGATACCAAAGCCACTCCAACAGACGCTACCCCACCTGCCGCACTTAGTGCTGATGGTAAGGCATGGTTTATTCATCCGCTGGCTATGGTGAGTTATTTTAATGAGGAAATTAATCTTATAAGAAATTATACTCTAGAAAATGCAGAACTTGCTTTAAGGGCTATATACGAAAAGTATGGTAAGGATATGGCAATAATAATTGAAAGAATGTATCGTTCTGAAACTGCACATTTTAAATCTTTACAATATAAGAAGACAGGAACAGGAGGAATGGAGTCTTTTGGTTATCCTCCATATTATGGCTGGGATAAAGAGTTCTTTTTATTAAATCCAAATTATACTCCTATAGGAACTACACATTTATTTGAAAATGTTGGATTGAGCAAGCAGGGAGGAAATGCTCAAATAAAAGATAGACCTAAAGAGTTTATAATTTTCCCTTCTGTGTTAGCTGCAATGGAGTATTTAGTTTTTTATATTAATAAATATAATGGTAATTATGCTCGTTGGCATTCGACAAATTCTGCTGTTCAAGAAGCTTATAAAAATATATTAAATAAAATTATTCCAAGAATTGTTAATAAAATAGAGGAAGAAAATGCAAAAGAAAATTAAAGTTCCAATAATATTTGTTTTACAAATTTTGATAATTTTAAGCGTAACATGTAATGCAAATGCAAAATTGAACGATTGTGTATCCATTTTTGAAGAAATGCTTAAAACTAGTGATTTTCTTCCAGAAGTAACATCAAGGAAAAACTTACTTATCGATTTATATGATATTTCAGTCAATGATGATTCAATTTTTTTCAAAGTCTATGACTCTGATACTGAAAAAAATAAAAATAGAGGTGTGTTGGCTGTATTAGGTTGGGTAAAATACAACTATAAAAGAAAAAGCATGGAAAATATTACATATGATGAATTAAATCCAGTTAAAGTTATTTATAACAAAGAGTTAGAAATAAAATTTAATCAATGTTTGGATTTTCATAAAATAAATATAAAAGATCTTGCTACTTCAGAATAAATAATGGTGTAGGAAAACATTGAGTTGTTTACACTTGTAGAAGCTCAAACTTAATATGGTTGGAATGGCAACACATCTTCAAACAAAGGCATATTAGAAGTACATGCCAAAAATTTCAATAAATCATTTAAAAGAGTAATAGGAATAGAGGGAATTAAAGGTATTGATTTTCGTACATGGAATTGTAAATGCCCCAAACTTAGTACACAACTCACGTAGAAAATTAAGCTGCTTGTTTTAGTGTTTTATACTCAATCGGTGTCATGTTATTTAATGCCTCATGCGGTCTTTCGGTATTATAAATGGTTAGCCATTCTTCGGTTATTCTCCTTGCTTGCGCTAGGTTGTTAAAAAGATATAAATCTAACACTTCAGTTCGATAAGTCCGGTTAAATCGTTCAATGTAACCATTTTGATAAGGGCTACCGGGCTTTATATAATCAATGGCTATATCATGTGATTTAGCCCAGTTTATAAAGGTTTTTCCGGTGAATTCTGGTCCATTATCTACTCGTATTTTTAATGGATACCCATGATATTCAG
>NZ_LZHG01000057.1 GCF_001690355.1 Gilliamella sp. Choc4-2 | reverse complement strand
ACTAGCAAAATGGCGGGTTATGTCACCTTGGTCAATCGTACAACCGTATTACAACGCAAAATTGACATGGTCAATCAACAAAAATCCCGCAACGACGAAGCGATTCACCAGTCGAATGAGAATAAACGAGAAGACAAAATCAAACAGCGTGAGATAAATCGCGAAATCGAAGCGATGAATCAAAGCGAAATGGAAAAAGCGAAAATTGAGAAAAAAATTAAAATACAAGAACAAATAAAAGATACCCGCCAAAGTGCTAAAGCAGTTAAACTTAGCTATGGTGTCAATGCAATAATGGGCGTTATCAGCATGTTAAATATTCACGATAACCTAAAAGCGTGGGACACCGTTAAAGAAGGTGAAAGCCAAGATAAAAAAATGCACCAACTGGCGATTGACTTAGGCTCGTTAGCGTTATTAAGTGTTGATAGCGTGGCTTTATACCGTGACATCAAATTAAAAATGCAGCTAGTTAAAGCGATGCGTTCAACAGTTTCGGGCACATTAGTACCTGAAATTAAAGCTAAACAGATGTTAAATACCTTGATTTCTAAAACCGTAGCCAAAGCTTTTGCGGCTATAACTATTTTTGAAGCCTTAGGCGAGTTAAAAAGTGCCTTGGGGATGTGGAATATGGAGGATAAAGATTATTTTAGAGCTAGATTGTTTGGTGCTTTTGCCTTAGGCGTTGGTGCAGCCCTATTATTATTGGGAAGTGAATTGGCTATAGGGATTGGTGTCCTTTTATTAGTTTCAAGTTTATACTTAATTGCTTATAGCAAAAAATACGATAATTTTACGCCTATCGATCACTGGTTAAACCGCTGTTATTTTGGGGTGCAAGAAGAGTTTGCCTATTTAGGGTATGGCGCTTATCACGAAGAGCAAGAGGCATTTGTGGGTTTTGGGCAGTCGGTAAATGACTATTTGGTTGCGGTGTCGGGCATTGACACCTTTATGATCTTTAAAAAACCAAGTTCATTTAGTGGGATGAAGCTACATCACCGCCACCTCTATTTTTATTTAACATACCCGAATAATGCAACCATCGCCCACCTGCCGTTGCAGGCCACGGTTACATTATTTGGCAAGAATGGGCAACGTGATGAGGATATGATTGAATCTCGCTTTAATATCAGTTCAACAGGGGTAAATAACCACTCAGTAGTGGCGCACTCCCCAATCCACCTAAACGAAGATAAAGCCAAAGAAACCCTAAAAATCACCGAATATGTCACCACCGATAAAAACTATTTTATCGACCATTATGAAGCAAAAACCTTTAAAACCCTCACTCAGGGCAAAGCGGTATGGCAATCTAATTTTACCGATATTGAAAAAATCGAAGTAAAAGAGCCAGCTCCTAACCAGCCAGAAAGTCACCTAACGGTAATAACCTGGGTAGCGGGCACCTTTGCTTATGATCTAATAAATAACTA
>NZ_LZHG01000056.1 GCF_001690355.1 Gilliamella sp. Choc4-2 | reverse complement strand
TTGCTTGCGCTAGGTTGTTAAAAAGATATAAATCTAACACTTCAGTTCGATAAGTCCGGTTAAATCGTTCAATGTAACCATTTTGATAAGGGCTACCGGGCTTTATATAATCAATGGCTATATCATGTGATTTAGCCCAGTTTATAAAGGTTTTTCCGGTGAATTCTGGTCCATTATCTACTCGTATTTTTAATGGATACCCATGATATTCAGCCAGTTTATCTAAGTAACGGGTAATCCTTCCTGCTGGTAAGCTTACTGCAATATCAATCCCTAACGCCTCACGATTAAAGTCATCGATGACATTGAATGTCCTAAAGCGACGTTGATTACGGCTACTGTCACTCATAAAATCCATTGACCAACATTCACCTTGTTTATTGGGGACTAATAACCTTTCCGGGCATCGTAGAGGAATACGTTTTTTACGCTTTACCCTGAGGTTAAGCTTTAATTCACAATACACCCGATATACCCGTTTATGATTCCATTTATAGCCGAGCTTTCTGATACGATTAAAACATTTAGGAAAACCCCAGCGTAAATGCCTTTCCGTGATAGCATTCAACACCGAAATAATCACTGAATCATCCGGTAACT
>NZ_LZHG01000055.1 GCF_001690355.1 Gilliamella sp. Choc4-2 | reverse complement strand
TTATGTCTCAAAAAATTTATCTCGGACCAACCATGTCTGGGCAGGGCATTACGATAACCACAGGTTCTATTTTTAACGGCAAATTTCCGTCAGAGATAGAGCAACGTCAACAAACTGATGCAAATTTTGCAGCATTATTTGTTGATGTTGACGAAGTTGCAGAGGCCAGAACGGGTATTCGTAACGGTAATACATTTTTAGCGGAGTGCTATAAAAATGTTTATCAGAATTATATTAGTAGTAAGGAGCTAATTAATGGCATTTTATCACGGCGTTGAAGTTAAACAAATTCCAACTTCAATTATTCCAGCTCGTCAAATTTCGGCATCAATTCCAGTTTTTATTGGTTGCGCTCCGATTCATCGTCTATCAGATCAATCTCGTGCAGCAAAAAACGGCGATGTTATTTTATGTCACAATAACGCATCTGCAGTGAAATCACTCGGTTATACACAAAACGACGATTTCGAAAAATGGGGATTATCAGAAGCTGCGTATACTATGTTTGTTTTATACGCATGCGCTCCAGTTGTTTTTATTAATGTGTTTGATCCCGAGGTGCATAAAAAAACCATTACAGCTGAATTGGTAACAATTAAAAACCTCACAGCAAAATTAGAAAATAACGATTTAATTCAATGTGTTTTAACGTTTAACGATATGGAGTGTACAGACGGCGTTGATTATTCATTGAATAAAATTACTGGCGAAATTAGCATTTCAAACACCGGATTATTAAAAAATGCTACACACGTCTCCGCTACATACACATATGCAGCTCCCGAGCTAGTGACAGTAAATGAATGCATTGGTGGCGTTGATTTTAACTCTGGAAAAACAACAGGAATACAACTCGTTGACCTCGTTTTTCCAAAATACCGTGTTTTACCCGGCGTAATTTGTGCGCCAGGTTTCAGTGATAATCCATCAGTGGCAGCAATTATGGCTACAAAATCCAGTTCGATAAATGGCATTTTTAGAGCTGTTGCCGTTGCAGATTTGCCTAAAACATTAACTGATTATTCTCGTGTCACTGAGTATAAAACTCAGAATAATCTAGTACAGGCGGATTTGATAGTTTGTTGGCCCCGAGCTGTTTTCAATGGTCAGATTATGCGATTGTCTACGCTAACAGCTGGCGTTATTGCTCATACAGACGCAGATCATGATGATGTTCCGTATGCGAGTCCGTCTAATAAATTATTACAAATGCAGGCTGCAACAACGAATGGAGATGATTCGATCTGGCTCGGTTTAGACGAGAGATCGGAAGAGCACATTCAAACGGTATTGTCACTGCCCTAAATTTTATTGGTGGATGGAAATTGTGGGGAAATCGAACAGCATGTTATCCCGATGTTACCGATGTCAAAGATACCATTATTTCAAATCGGCGAATGTTCGGCTGGTACGGAAATCAATTGATTTTGACTTGGTGGCAAAAAATCGACGAACCAATAGGCCATCGTTTAGCTCAAACAATAATGAACAGCGAGCAAATTAATCTGAATAGCTATACAGCCAAAGGATACATTCTAGGTGGTCGTATTGAGTTTTTAGAGAGCGAAAATAGCACACTAGACCTTATGGATGGAATTGTACAATTTCACATCAACTGGGGGACGCAATCACCGGCTGAACGAATTAAATTCAGTCTTGAGTACGACCCGGACTATTTATCAAATTTATTCGGATAATCAAACATGTCAGTAGTTAATTATAAAATATACAAAGATGGAAAAGATTTTGTTGGCACAACTCAGCATGATGCGCCCGCAATTTCCTCTGTTGTTGAAGAAATGAAGGGAGCGGGTATTGGAGGTTCGGTTGAAGTACCCGTTAAAGGGTTAGTTCAACCGATGAGCATGATGCTAAACTTGCGCGATGTTACTCCTCAAACTCACACAATTCTGACACAGGAGGCTCATCATCTGGAACTATGGGGTGCTATTCAGGATACTGATCCCAAAACGGGTCAGTTAGTTGTTAAACAACATAAACTAATATATCGGGCTATTCCCAAAACGAACACTGTCGGTAAATTTGTACCTGGTGAGAGCCAGGATCGGTCTATCGAATTTTCAGTATTGTACTATCGCGAAATTTATGATGGACAGGAAATCGTTGAAATCGATCC
>NZ_LZHG01000054.1 GCF_001690355.1 Gilliamella sp. Choc4-2 | reverse complement strand
GCCATTATTCCAAGTAAAGACACCCTTAATATACAAAACAGTTATCAATCCAAATCCTCAGGGATTGGAATATCAATAAGTAACCCGTTGATAGACAGTGTACGTAATATTCATGACATTTTTCAGTCTCATGGTAGTAAGGTCGATAAACACAAAAAATTATTTGAAAGTGAACTCCCGGCTTTTGGGGCAGACATAGCTAACCCAACCCAGCTACCTATTACGCTTAATCATTCAAGCAGTAAACAAAAATCCAGCCTCTACGGTGAATATCAAAATGGCAGCAGCTTAACCGCTGCGGGTAACATTCAACTGCATGCCACTAAAAGTCAAGCTCGTGATGCTCAAGGCAATTTAACGCATGGCGATGTAATGATAAGTGGTGCGCAGTTAGCCGCCGGTGAAAATATCATTATTGAAGCCAATCGTGATGTCAATATTACCACCTCAACCGATAAGCAAAACGAGCACAATAAATCCAGCAGTAAACAGACCAATATCACCTTAGGGGTACCTACTGCTGGCTCAAGTATTCGCTTTATTAATGGCAGCCCAAATCATGGAGTGGGCATGTTACCGTATGGTGACCAACGTAACGGTGAACAACATCATGCCGATGCCACAGCGCAAAATCCGTCTTCATTAACGGCGAATAATATTTACATTAACAGTAAAGAAGGTCATGTTAATATCACCAGTAGCCAAATTGCTGCGGAAAAAGACATCAACATTAAAGCCAATAAAGGCAATATTACCGTCAATACAAGTAAAGATGCGTCTCGTATTGAAGAAAAAGGCTATCATAAACAAGTCGGTGAACTCGGTGGTGACGGCTACAGTGGTACTGTGGGCTGGCAAGAATCCCGCTATAAAAATTTGGAAAACAAGTCCACCCAAAGTAATATTCGCAGTGAGATTACCAGTGCTAAGGGTAATGTCAATTTGTGGGCCGGTGAGGATATTCGTCTGTCTGGTACCGATATTACCGCCGATAAATCGGTGAACTTAACGAGAAATTGAATACCATTGGCGTGGCTCAATACATCCATAACCATTCCATTGCCATTGAATCTCATATTTATTTAGCCATAACCACATTGTAAATCAATAATGTCAATGACCATATTGTCACCGAGATACAAAAAACCAATGAACTACCTGAAATTTAGGAATATTTTCAAGAACAAAACGGTAAACATTAACCAATTCAACAATCATCCACAAGCAGCCATTACCCCAAATGGAGAGCTTCAATATCTTGCAAATTATAAGCAAATCTAGTTTAAAACGCTTTTATTTTCTAAGATCATCAGATAGGTGAATAATATTTATTTCTGTATGCTGAATAAATTGGGCTTTATATTAAAATAAGATAAAATGAGCTTTATAGTAATCATAGGAAAAATTATTTATGGTTGAACAAAAAAAAGAGGGATTTTTCTCTCGTTTAAAAAAAGGACTTTTTAAAACAAAGCAAAATATTGGTTCGGGCTTCCTTAGTTTATTTAGGGGAAAAAAAATTGATGATGCCTTATTTGAAGAACTTGAAGAAAAATTACTTATAGCTGATGTTGGTTTTGATACAACACAGAAGATTATTGATACTTTAACGAAACATGCTTCAAGAAATGAACTAAAAGATGCAGATGTATTACACGCACTTCTAAAACAAGAAATGAAATCTATTTTAGAGAGTGTAGATAAATCACTTAATATAGAAACTCATAAACCATTTGTAATATTAATGGTTGGTGTTAATGGCGTTGGTAAAACAACTACAATTGGTAAATTAGCCCATCAATTTCAACAACAAGGTAAATCCGTTATGCTTGCGGCTGGTGATACATTCCGTGCTGCTGCTGTTGAGCAACTACAGGTTTGGGGCGAACGCAATCATATTCCTGTAATTGCACAGCATACTAATGCTGATTCAGCTTCTGTTATTTTTGATGCCATACAAGCGGCAAAAGCCAAGAAAATCGATGTATTAATAGCCGATACGGCAGGAAGATTACAAAACAAATCACATTTAATGGATGAATTAAAAAAAATTGTTCGTGTTATTAAAAAACAAGATGAAACGGCACCACATGAAATTATGTTAACTATCGATGCTGGTACTGGTCAAAATGCAATTAGCCAAACTAAATTATTTAACGAGGCTGTTGGTGTAACAGGAATGACATTAACGAAATTAGATGGTACAGCTAAAGGTGGGATTATTTTTAGTATTGCCGATCAGTTCAATATTCCTATTCGATATATCGGTGTCGGCGAAAAAATCGACGATTTAAGACCTTTTGTCACTGATGATTTTATTAACGCACTATTTGATGAAACTGATGAATAGAGACAAGTTATGATTCAATTTCAACATGTTAGCAAAGTTTATTCTGGTGGAAAACCTGCATTGCAAAACATAAACTTTACATTAGCATCAGGTGAAATGGCATTTTTAACTGGGCATTCTGGTGCAGGTAAAAGCACCTTAATGAGGCTTATTTGTGGTCTAGAAAGAGCCAATGATGGTAAAGTATTGCTGAATAACATTGATATTTCAACGTTACGAAAGCAAGATATGCCCTTTTTACGTCGAAAAATAGGTATGATTTTTCAAGATCACCAACTTCTTATGGATCACACTGTCTATGACAATGTTGCTATTCCATTAATTATTTTAGGTAAACCAATAGAAGAAATTCGCCGACGAGTCTCAGCTGCGCTTGATAAAGTTGGATTAATTGGCAAAATGAAATTTTATCCTATTCAGTTATCTGGTGGTGAGCAGCAACGAGTTGGTATAGCTCGTGCCATTGTTAATCGCCCTACTGTATTACTTGCTGATGAACCGACGGGTAATTTAGATGACAAACTTTCTAAAGATATTTTAAAATTGTTTGAAGAATTTAATCATGCAGGTGTTACGGTATTAATGGCAACTCATAATTTAGGGCTTATTCGTCGTAAACATCACCGCATATTACACTTAAATCAAGGACGTTTAAAGGAATAACATTGATGATAAATGCTAATGCTAAATCAGCTAAATCAAAAGTAAAAAATAGCTTTTTGGGTCGCTGGAAGAGGCAAATTGGATATGCTTGGTATAATGTTTTTAATGATTTAAGGTTGAATATATTTGCCTCATTGTTGACTACGTTAGTTATTGCGATTTCAATCACCTTACCTACTATTGGCTATCTATTATGGAAAAATGCTAATCAAGCTGCACATCAGTGGTATCCAACTCCAAATTTGACCGCATATCTAAATAAATCATTGACTTTAGAGCAAACTACAATATTACTTAACAAGCTTAGAGCCTATCCAGAAGTCGATAAAATAAATTATCTATCAAAAGAAGAAGCTAAAGAAGAGTTCATTACATGGTCTGGATTTAGCAGCGCTTTAGAACTATTAGAAGAAAACCCATTACCCGCAGTTGTAATTATCATTCCTAAAGAGGAAGTTAAAAAGACCATAGAGCTACATAAATTGCAAACTGAATTACTTCATATTGATGGTATTGATGATATTAAATTAGATGATAGTTGGTTCACTCGATTAACTGCACTGACAAATATGGTTAAATCCGTTGCTATTACTATTTCGATATTTATGATCATAGCGGTATCACTAGTTATTGGCAACAGTATACGCTTAAATATATATGCCCGAAAACAAACAATAATAGTTATGCAATTAATAGGCGCTACAGCAGGTTTCATTTTACGCCCTTTCCTGTATAGTGGTGTTTTTATTGGGTTGATGGGCGCTTTAGTTTCAATAGCATTATCGCAACTATTTATTTTTCATATAGAATCTATTATATTGAACTTTTCCGATGAGTTTGGAACAAAATTTGCTATTGAAGGCTTATCATGGGAAGAAGGTGTACTAATTGTATTGTTAACCATAATTATTGGATGGTTTTCATCATTTATTGCAACTAAGAAATATTTAAAATTTCAGAAAATAGATTAGATATACTATTTTCAACTGTTCAAAATAAAAACCATTTTTAGAACTATATGTAGTTAGACTTTTTATGAAAATTTTATTAATTTTAACTATCAAATGTGAACTTAATCACATGTTAAATGTCTAACCATATAAGATAAAATTATTAAAAGTTTTAGATTGTTGTACATAGATGATTGATACAACAAATTAGTTTAATCAAAGGGGGTATTAAATGAGTACTGATTTAAAAATGCATGTAGGTGCTTTAATCCCACAAGGAAACATTGAGTCATATCTTCGTATGATTAATACTTATCCGATGCTAACCGTTGAAGAAGAAAAATCATTAGGTGAAAGACTCTATTATAATGATGATGTTGATGCTGCAAGACAATTAATTTTGTCTCATTTACGTTTTGTTGCACACATTGCTAGAGGCTATTCTGGCTATGGTCTACCACAAGCAGACTTAATACAAGAAGGTAATATTGGCTTAATGAAAGCTGTGCGCCGTTTTAATCCAGAAATGGGAGTTCGCCTTGTATCATTTGCGGTACACTGGATAAAAGCTGAAATTCATGAGTATGTATTAAAAAATTGGCGTATTGTTAAAGTAGCGACAACTAAAGCTCAAAGAAAATTATTCTTTAACTTAAGAAAAAACAAACAACGTTTAGGTTGGTTTAGTAATGCTGAAGTGGATATGGTGGCTAATGAGTTAGGTGTAAGCCGTAAAGATGTACTTGAAATGGAATCACGCATGTCAGCGCAAGACATGTCGTTTGATATTGATAGTGATGACGATGATAACTCAATTGTTGCACCGGCGTTATACTTAGAAGATAGTAACTCTGATTTTTCAAAATCAATTGAAAATGACAACTGGGAAAATGATGCAACAGATAAACTACATGACGCACTATCACAATTAGACGAACGCAGCCAAGATATTATTAAGGCACGTTGGTTAGATTCTGATAATAGCAAATCAACATTGCAAGTATTAGCTGATAAATACAGTGTTTCAGCAGAGCGTATTCGCCAACTTGAAAAAAATGCAATGAAAAAGTTAAGAGTTGCTATTGAAGCATAATTTTTTATTAATATTAAATTTCCTAAGCCTTACTTTTAAAAAAGTGAGGTTTTTTTATAATCTAAATAAATTAAACAGGTGAATTTGTGTGTTAGTTTTATAGAGGATTTAACATGTTAAAAAATTCACAGCAGGTATTTAGTCTCTTTTTATCTTTTTCCTTGTAATAAAAACGACAAAAAGAATGCTATAACCATATCTACTGGTTCAATCGAATATGATAAATATCTACCGCTAATAAATAAATTACAAGCACAATCCAAAGTTTCAACTGATTCTGAAAAAATTTAGAGCTATTATCGAGATCTTCAAAGAACGGCTACGAGAAGCACCTAGAGTCGACCAAAAGAAAATGCAACTTAGCTTATATAGCTTTACGAGCTGCAACTCGTTAATTCATCAAATATATTACTTAAGAATTGATTTAATAGGATCTTAATGTGCCAATTATAAAAATTTTAAATTAGCAACACTCAAGGCAATCTGCAAACATCTAGATTGCCAACCGGGTGATATACTAGAATATACGAATGAAGAATAACTTATTAACTTATTGCAAGTAATGCTGCCTCTTGCGCGTGAATTAAGGCTGTGTCAAAAAAAGGTATATTACGATCGGATTGAGAGATTAATAACCCAATTTCCGTACAGTCTAAAATAACACCTTCTGCGCCATTTTTAACGAGTTTATCAATAATATTAAGACAGGCTTGCTTAGAATCAGGCTGAATAATACCTTTGCAAAGTTCATTATAAATGATCTCATTAATAATATTTCTGTCTTGAGATTCTGGAATAAGCACATTTAAATTTTTATCGATCAGTTTAGATTTATAAAAGTCCTGCTCCATTGTATATTTAGTACCTAACAAAGCGACCGATTTAATATTTTGTGCTAGTAAATGTTTAGCTGTCACATCGGCAATATGAATAATTGGAATATTAATTGCTTTTTGGATTTGATCTGCAACGTTATGCATAGTATTGGTACAAATAACAAGAAAATCTGCACCAGCTAATTCAACTCTTTTAGCCGCATCAATTAAAATTTCTGCGCTTTTGTTCCACTCATTATTGGTTTGGCAACTTTCAATCGCTTGAAAATCAACGCTATATAAAATTATCTTTGCTGAATGCAGGCCACCTAATGATTTGGCAATAGTTTTCATTTTTCATATATCTATATAAAATTTATTTATTTTTTGTTAACTCGTTTTACTAAATAGTAGAATAGCTATGTTATAAACTCTATATAAAAAATAATGTAGTTATAAATACGGCCTTTAAGGTAACAATCTCAAATGAAGAAAAGAAAAACACAGTTATGGCTTGCATTGATTATTTATTTCATACTTTCCTTGCCCTGCTTTGCCGATCCCAAAGTGGTTCATGTTTTAGTGGCGCTTTGTGATAACAAATATCAAAAGATAGCACCTGTTCCAAAGGCGATAGGTAACGGTCAAGATCCCAAAAACAACCTTTATTGGGGGGCGGCTTATGGCTTTAAAACCTATTTTACTAAGCAAAAAGAGTGGCAAGTTGTACAAATTAATCAACCAAAGTCAGGAAAAATATTAGAAGAAATAATTTACAAACACCAAGACAAAGATATTTATCTAATTGCACAGGCGTATAATGGCAAATATATTAATGATACGGTTGATGATTTTATTGATTATTCAGCGGGCAAAAAGGCAATGCCGTTTAAATTAGCTAATAAAACGGTGATGGCAGGGGGAAGTGCAGATCTGGTTGTCTATATTGGTCATGATTCACTAATGGAATGGTCATGGAAAAAATATTTACCCGATAGCTGGCGCTGGGAAACGTTATCAAAAGAACAACAAGAAAAACAAAAATCACGTTATGCTGCAGTATTTGCTTGCAAAAGCCAACAATATTTTACACCACCACTATCGCGCCTAGGTATTACTCCCCTTATTTTGACTTTGCACCGTATGGCACCAGAAGCTTATAATGTGCACGCAATGATTAACAGTTGGTTAAATGGTGAATCAAAGGCTGATATTCGATTAAAAGTGGCAAGCACCTACAGTCAATATCAAAAACTCAGCAAGCCTGCTTTGCATATTTTTACCACAGAATACAGCCAATAACTGGCTAATATTTTGTTTTCAATAACCTTAGTTAAATTGTAAAGGTGTAATGAATTATGACAATACCAAAAATAGTTATTCTAACCGGTGCTGGTATTTCGGCCGAATCGGGTTTATCAACCTTTCGTGCCCAAAATGGATTATGGGAAGGTTATGATGTTAATGACGTGGCAACTTACGAAGGCTATATACGAAACCCAACAGCGGTACATGATTTTTATAATATGTTACGCCGTAAATTACAAAATCCAAACGTAAAACCTAACGCAGCTCACTTTGCACTGGCTGAATTAGAACAGAAATTAGGCAGTGAGCACGTTTTAATTATAACACAAAATGTGGATAACTTACATGAACAAGCTGGTTCTAAAAATATTATTCACATGCATGGTGAATTATTAAAAGTGCGTAATGAAAAAACAGGACAAATAATTGATTACTTTAACGATGTAAATTATCAACAAAACAAATTCATTCGCCCACATATAGTCTGGTTTGGTGAAATTCCGCTACAAATGGAACAAATTTATGATGCGCTTTCACAAGTTGATTATTTTATATCCATTGGCACATCAGGCAATGTCTATCCTGCTGCTGGGTTTGTACAAATTGCTAACCAAATGAGTGCTAAAACTATTGAGCTTAATTTAGAACCAAGCTTAGATCAAAGCCTTTTTCAAACTAAAATTTATGGCGTTGCAAGTAAAATAGTACCGAATTTTTTAGCAACATTAATTTAATTTTTAGTTTTTTTTATCTGATTCAAATATTGTTTACCACCAAGGTTATTTATTTGCATGCGAATCCATTGAGCCTTTTTTTGTATATTGACTGAAGGTTTGGCTGGATTCCATTTCCTCGGATTAGGAAGTGTTGCTGCAAGCAAGCTCGCTTGAGTAGGAGTTAATTGCTTAGCATTCACATTAAAATAGTGATACGAAGCAGCTTCAATACCAAATATACCATCTCCCCATTCAACACTGTTTAAGTAGATTTCCAAGATACGTTGTTTTGGCCAAATAAGCTCAATCCACAGTGTGAGCCAAGTTTCAATTCCTTTACGTATCCAACTACGAGATGACCATAAAAAAATATTTTTAGCTACTTGTTGGGTAATGGTGCTCGCACCTCGGATTTTTTTCTGTTTTTGATTATAGATAAGTGCTAGATTGATGGCATTAAAATCAAATCCCCAATGATTAGGAAAGTTTTGATCTTCTGATGCAATAACGGCTAATTTGATATTATCAGATATCTCATCCCAACTTTTCCAAATTCGCTGTTGCTTAACCTCCCAATTACTTATTTTTCTTTGTATCATTATCATTGAACTCAATGGATCAACCCAACGCATTACTACAATCAAAACAACAGATAATAGCATAAATCCAATTACCGTTTTTTTTGCAAAATTTAAAATCTTTTTAAATAATAAAGTCATGTAAACAGCATAAATTAAGAGTTGATATTAAAAATATAACATACAATTAAGCTATTTTTAGCTTATCCCTTTGATAGCAAAGAAAAATAGCTGTATTAAAAAATTGAAAGTAACTTACCTTAATTTTTTTTGCAAAATCAAGAAAAAATTAAATTATAATATTTTATATTTTATTAAATTAATTTTTTATTTGCTGAACATAAAACAGGCTTAAACATCTTTCTTTGTCAGATAAATTAAACGCAAAATGTCTTTAATATAGTTAGGATTAATGACGTTATTAAAAATCTCAATTAAGATATAAAAAGTTCTTTAAAAACTCTACAACTTTAATTGGCTGATTCAGATCAAGTTCTTTAATGGAAGAATTTAATGGTTCGTCACATGCAATAGCTATCGTAAACTGATCCATATAAAGTGGCTTTTGAATTATGCTTCTATGGCAGATAATTTTGGGTATATTTTCTTCTTTAAATCCTTCCACTAATATAATATCAACATTAGTAAACTGATTAATCAGCATTTGTAAATCGGTTGGATTATTGGGTGTCTCTTCAATTAATGCATAACGATTATCACATGCAATAATTGTTTGTGATGCCCCTGCTTTACGCAGTTCATAGCTATCTTTACCCGGAATATCTACTTCAATATTGTGGTGAGCATGCTTTAATATACCAACTTTGAAACCTTGTTTAATCAATAATGGGATGATTTTCTTTAGTAATGTTGTCTTACCGCTACCACTGTAACCACTAATTCCAATAATTTTTCTATTGTTCATAAACGCTCTGCCTTAACATGTTATATTGTAGTAAAATTGATATTACATTATTTTATACAAAATGGTTTGAATAAAGGTAATGATATGTATGATTTTTTGAATGATTATAACCAAACTGTGCATCCAGATTTACTTAAAGGCTTTATTGATATTACTCATAAAAAATTAAGTGGCTATGGGTTAGATTATTACTGTGAACAAGCAAAAGATAATATAAAAAAAACATTAAAATCACCTTATGCAGACATTCATTTTATGCATGGTGGAACTATTACTAATTTAACGGTAATTTCTCATATTTTAAGACCCTATCAAGCTGTAATTTCAACTGAAAGTGGACATATTAATGTGCACGAGGCAGGTGCAATCGAGGCAACAGGGCATAAAGTACTTACTGTAAAAACAGAAGATGGAAAATTAACACCTGAATTAATTAAGCCAATTTTAAAACACCATAGTGATGAGCATATGGTACAACCTAAGTTAATTTATATCTCAAATACGACAGAACTTGGCACAATTTATAGCAAACAAGAACTCAAAAAGTTATATCAGTTTTGTCAAAATAACCATCTCTATCTTTATTTAGATGGAGCACGGTTAGCAATGGCATTAGCGTCAAAGGATAACGATATAACCTTTCCTGATTTAGCTAAATATACAGATGTATTTTATATAGGCGGTACTAAAGTAGGGGCTTTTGCTGGTGAAGCGCTGGTATTTAATAACCTGTCGATTAATCAAGGCTTCCGATTTAGTATGAAACAAAAAGGAGCAATTCTTGCTAAAAGTTGGATTGTTGGTGTACAAATGAATACCCTGATGCAAAATAATCTATATATTAAACTTGGCAAACAAAGTAATGACATGGCCGATAAGCTAAAAACACTATTTGAAAATGCAGGTTTGACTTTTAAAGCTAAACCACAAACTAACCAGTTGTTTGTCAATTTTCCTAATAAAGTTGCGAAAAAAATATTGGATTATTACTCAGTCGATAATCTTGGGCAAACAGACAATAAACATATTTGTTTAAGATTTTGTACTTCATGGGCAACCCAAGATGCAGAAATAGATAATTTCGCTAAACAGATGAAAAAATGGATTAAATAAAATTGTAATATTTAATCTATTAACTTATCAATACGTCTATTTGATTTACCTTTTCAAGCATTTGTGGCGTATTGATATTGATAAAACAAGTAGAATTATCACTAAAATCAACCGCAATAGCATTGATTTCTTCTAGAAACAACATTAGTTTACGCTCACCTTTTTCTAAGAAAGCTTTAAGCGGGGCTAATACTACTTTATGAATCAATAAAATGGTTGGGTGGTTATATTCATTATCAAATGGATAAATAGCTTTATGAGTATCTATATGTTTTCCTAAACGTAGGATTAAATCATTGGGTAAATAAGGGGTATCACAACTAACAAATAAATTCCAATCAGTTGTACTATGCAATAACCCACTATAGATACCTGCGAGTGGCCCTAAATTACCCGATAAATCATCAGAAAATATAGGATAACCAGCAAGTTGGTATTGTGTAAAATGTCGATTACAGTTAATCATAATCAAATCAACTTGAGGTTTTATACGGTCAATTACGTGCTGATAAAGTGGTTTTCCCTTTAATAACAATAAGCCTTTATCTTCCCCCCGCATTCTTGTACTTCTTCCTCCGGCTAAAATGATCGCAGTAATGGACAATTTTTTCATGAATTATTTCTCTTTTTACATTGCGAAAAAACAAAATAACATTACTATATAACAAAGTTATTTCAAGTTGCAGAAAATAATTTTTTTTTAAATATATGTCTAAAGTAAATTATCACCTTCAACACTGTTAAAGGCTTAAAAAAGGTATTGATTATGAAATGTCATCGTATTGATGAAGTAATGGAGCTATTACAGCCAGCTTGGGAAAATGATTCTGATTTTAACTTATTACAGTTTTTAGATAAGCTTGGGCAAGAAGCTGGTTTTGAAGGCGAATTAAAAGATCTTAGTGATGAAGTTTTAATTTATCATTTAAAAATGCGCGGTTCGGATAAAAATGAAGTTATCCCGGGATTGAAAAAAGATTATGAAGATGATTTTAAAACCGCGCTTTTAAAAGCTCGCGGGATTATTAAAGAATAAGGAGAATTGTTATATGAAAAAAACGCTCATTGTTATGGGAATATTACTATCATCTGCAAGTAGTTTTGCAGAAGAAACAAAAAAAGAATTAAAATCTGAAGCATTACAAACAGTAGCCATTACAACTTCATCAGCACCAATTGAAGCAGGTAAACAATATATTACATTACCTACTTCCCCATCACCCGATAAAGAAGTGATCGAGTTTTTTTCATTTAATTGCCCTAGTTGTTTTAGATTTGAAACACAATATCATGCTACCAAAATTATTGATGATAGTTTACCTGAGGGTATAAAAATTAAACGTTATCATTTAGAAGATTTTGGTCCACTGGCAAAAGATCTTGCTCAAGCATGGGCGATTTCAAATATACTTGGTATTGAAGATAAAGCATCACAAGCCCTCTATTATGCAATCCAGAAAGATCATTCAATAAAAACGGCTGATGATATCAAAACTGTTTTTGCTAAGTTAGGGATTGACGGTGAAACTTATGATAAAACTAAAAACAGCTTTTTAGTAAAAGCTTTTATGGCACAGCAGGCTACTGCTATTAAAGAGCTACAACCAAAGAGCATTCCGACAGTTATTGTAAACCGTAAGTTTTACATTAACACACAAGGGCTTGATTCTTCAAGTGAGGAAGCATTTATAAAAGATTACGCTAGAGTAACATCGTTTCTTATTGGCTTAGATCCAAATAAAAAATAAAAGAATATTCAAAACAAAAATAGTTTACTTTGTTAATGATTATCCTTGATATTGAGCTGTTCTTGAAAGCCATGCTCATATTAGAAAAACTCATTATCCAATGATAACATTAATATTTATTTCATTAAAAATTTAAATCCCTTTATACAATCATATAATACAAAGGGATTTAAATTTTATTAAGCTATCATTCACGTTCTAAGGCATAAATAGGATCTAATTGTGCTGCGCGTCTAGCAGGGAAATAACCAAAAATAATACCAATTATACTTGAGAAACTAAATGCCGCTACAATAGCTGTTGCAGAGAAATTCATTGCAAATGATGTAACAACAGAATTAAAAATAAATCCAATAGCAAACGAGAGTATAATACCTATTGTTCCGCCAATTAAACATACTAATACAGCTTCAATTAAAAATTGCTGTAATATGTCACTTGACCGAGCACCAACAGCCATACGTACGCCAATTTCTCGTGTTCTTTCTGCGACCGATACTAGCATAATATTCATTACCCCGATGCCACCAACAATAAGTGAAATGAGTGCAATAGCCGAAACCAAGAGTGTCATAACCCAAGCTGATGAGTTAATGGTTTCTCGTATATTGTCTGAGTTAAAAATAAAAAAATCTTTTGTTCCATGTCGTTTTAACATAATTTGATTGATAGCTTGTTCTGCAATTGATAAATCGACATTATCTTTAACCCGTACTGTGATGCTTTTTAACGAAGTTTGACCCACCATACGATTAATCACAGTGGTATAAGGTAACCAAATATTCAAGTTTTCATTACTACCAAACCCTTGTTGTTGTTTAGTGGCAACGCCAATGATTCTTACGGGTAATTGACCGGCCATTAAAATTTTTCCAATAGGGTTTTGATCTGCAAATAGTCGCTTAACGGTATTTTCATCAATTACTGCATCTTGTGCTGAAGTAATAATACTTGTTGCATCAAACGATTTTCCTTGAGAAATCGTATAACCACGAACTGCAAAGAATTGCTCTCCAACACCATTTACTGTTCCTGTCACAGCTAAATTGTTAATTCGAAAATAAACACCCATAGAAAGGTTTGGCGTGGTGCTGTGAACAAAACTTTGTTGAGCCAAAAAATCGGCATCAGATGAGCGTAATGTAGTAATTTTATCCGCATTACGATCACCAAATCCCGATCCTGCATAGATTTCTAACGTGCTAGTTCCTAACGAGTTAATGTTAGATAAAATTTTTTGCTTTGTACCTTGTCCTAATGCAACAACAGAGACTACCGAGGCAATACCAATAATTATGCCTAACATGGTTAAAAAGGTCCGTAATCGCTGCGAACGCATTGATAACATAGCCATTTTAAAAGCATCTCGAAAACGGTAATATTTTGCCAGTAGATTATCTTGAGTTCTGGTTGCTTCGATTTGCTTAACTTGCCGATTATCATTTTGTTCAGATTGATAATTAAGGTTAATAGAATCAGAAATGATATTACCGTCACTAATTTCAACAATCCTTTGGGCACTTTGGGCAATATTTGAATCGTGGGTAACAATAATAACTGTGTGACCTTGTTGATGTAATTCTTGTAATATAGCCATTACTTCTAAACCACTTTTGCGGTCGAGTGCTCCTGTTGGTTCATCAGCTAAAATGATTTGTCCACCGTTAATTAAAGCTCTAGCAATACTGACTCGCTGTTGTTGCCCTCCAGATAACTGGTTAGGTTTGCTGTCTATTTTTTCGGCAAGACCTAATCGTGTTAAAATTTCGTTCGCTCTTTTTTGACGTTGTTCATTGGTAACACCAGCATAAATAGCAGGGATTTCTACATTGCCTTGTGCGGTTAATGCATTTAATAAATGGTAACGTTGAAAGATAAAACCAAAATGCTCACGGCGTAATTGAGCTAACTCATCAGGTGACAATTGACTTGTTGTGCGCCCTCCAATGGAATAAGTGCCTAAGGTCGGTTTATCTAAACAGCCTAGAATATTCATCAAAGTGGATTTACCCGATCCTGATGCGCCAATAATCGCCACCATTTCACCCGCATTAATTGTCAGATTTATGCTTTTAAGAACCTGTATGGTTGAATCGCCTGCTGGAAATTCACGAACAATATTCTCAAGCTTAATAAGAGGTATATTATTGACCATATTAGAATCGAATCCTTGGGGCTCTTGCATTATTAACACCTAGTGAAGCACCATTAGTGCCACTGACCACAACCATATCACCCTCTTTAATCCCCGATTTTATTTCAACATTGACATTATTATCGATACCCAAAGTAACTTCGTGTTCTTCGATATCATTATGTTTATTTAATAGGTAAATAATGGCTTTATTATTACCTAATTTTTTTTGAATTGCTTGAGATGGAATGGTTAGTACATCTTTTGCCTCAGACAAGACAATATAAACTTGCGCTGTCATTGAAATTCTTAAAACATGGTCAGGATTATCTACATCAAATAGTCCATTATAATAAATTGCGCTTTTTGTTGTTGATAATGAGCTTGACGAGGTTGTTTCGGTATTAATTGAGTCAGGTGCAGGCTCTATAGCCCTTAGTGTTAAACCATCAAAACGTCTATTAGGTTGACCTAAAATGGTAAAGTAAACAGGCATTCCTTTTTTTACATTGATCACATCGGCTTCAGAAATTTGCGCTTCAATAGTCATTTTATCAAGCTGTGCGACTTTAACAATAGTTGGTGCACTTTGAACAGAGTTAACCGTTTGCCCTTCATTGACTGGAATTGCAACAATCACTCCATCAATGGGAGAGCGAATTTTAGTATATCCCAAATTAACCTTGGCGGTATCGACAGCAATTTGTGCTTTAACAATATCAGCATCAAGTGCTGCAATATCGGCTTTGATTGCATCAAGTTCGGCTTTTGCCGCATCTAAATCCGATTGAATGCCAACGCCTTTATGAACGAGTTTGTACTGGCGATCATAGGTTAACTGATAGTTAACTAATCTCGCTTTTTTTGCTTGACGTTGTGCCTCTAAACTATTAAGTGAAGCTTCAGATTGTTTTAAATCATTGCTTTGTTTAAGATCGTCAATCTCAGCAATCATATCGCCTTGTTTAACTTCATCGCCCAACTCAACATAAAGTTTTTTAATTTGTCCAGAAACTTGTGCCCCTACGCTAACTTGTTTAAAAGCACTAATAGTACCATCGGCTAATACCGTTTTCTCAATATTACCTTTGGTAACCGGTGAGGTAATATAATTAATCGTCGATTCTGAAGGGGAAATAATTAAATATGCAAAATGTATGATTGCAATAATAATGATTGCCACAACTATATATTTAAATTTAATAAATTTTAACAACCTTTTTCATCCTTTAATTTTTTTGCTATTATGTTAGCATTGTATAGTAATAAATTAGTTGGCATTGATAACTATTCTTAATAAATTGTAATAATTACGAAAATTAACTAGCACAATTTATTTAAAATTTATCTGAAAATCCACATTCAAACTATTAAATTATTATCTATTTAATCAATGATTAAACAATCTTTATTCGGATTTATTTTGTATTGCGCTATAATGGCACAAATTTTTACTAAGTTGATAAAGATAATACAGAAATGGCATTAAAAATAACTAACAAGTGTATTAATTGTGACATGTGTGAACCAGAGTGCCCTAATGAAGCTATTTCAATGGGCTTTGATATATACGAAATTGATTACAATAAATGTACAGAGTGTGTTGGTTATTATGATCACTCAACTTGTCAACGAGTTTGCCCAATTCAAAATGCTATTATTGCAGATCCTGAACATATTGAAACACATGAACAATTGTTAGCTAAATTTAAAGTACTAAAAAATTCTTGAAAATACATTAAATTGATTTCACTTCAACCCGTAGCTCTTTCGGAATTTCAAATGTTATATTTTCTAAACTGCCATTCGTTTCAATTAATGTAGTACAACCTAAGCTTTTTAAATGAGTAATAACTTGTTGTACTAAAATATCCGGAGCTGAAGCTCCTGCCGTAACACCCACAATATGTGCGTTAATTAGCCACTCTTCTTGAATATCAGATGCAAAATCAATTAGGTAAGCTTGTTTACTATTTCGCCTTGCCAGCTCAGCTAAGCGATTAGAATTCGAAGAGTTTTTTGAACCCACAACAAGTACAATATCAGCTTGTGTTGAAAGCTGTTTAACTGCCTGCTGGCGATTAGTTGTGGCATAACAGATATCATTTTTACGGGGACTGCGAATATTAGGAAAACGCTTTTTTAAAGCAGTAATGATTTCGGCTGTATCATCAACTGATAACGTGGTTTGAGTGGTAAAGCAAAGGTTATTTTCGTTTTTTACCTGTAGATTTTGTACATCATCAATTGATTCAATTAAATAGATGCCTCCTTCAGGATTGTTATATTGTCCCATGGTGCCATCAACCTCGATATGACCAGCATGACCGATTAAAATAACCTCCTCACCACGATAACTGGATCTAGCCACTTCCATATGTACTTTGGTTACAAGGGGACACGTGGCATCAAAAACACGGAGTTTACGTTGTTTGGCATCGTCTCGGACCGCTTTAGAAACACCATGCGCTGAGAAGATAAGAATAGTATCATCAGGAACTTCACTAATATCCTCGATAAAAATCGCCCCTAATTTTTTTAAGCGATTGACCACATAGCGGTTATGTACAACTTCATGGCGGACATAAACCGGGGCCCCAAAGAGTTCTAATGCTCGCTCAACGATAGTAATAGCACGATCAACACCGGCACAAAAACCACGCGGATTAGCTAAAATAATTTTCATATTACTCAGTCTTTTTGTTTTTTCTAAAACTACTAAGGATAAATAATCCAATACCAATACAAATTGCACAGTCTGCAATATTAAAAGTTGGATAATGCCAATGACCAAAATTGACATCAAAAAAGTCAATTACAAAGCCATGATACAGGCGATCGAATAGATTACCTAATGCACCACCTAAAATAAGTGATAATGAAAAATTTTCCAATTTTTTGCTACACGAATTACGATATAGCATATGTATAATTGCGGTACTAATAATTAAGGCAATAGTAACAAGCATCTCACGTTGCCCTTCAAAAATACTAAATGCCGCACCAATGTTACGTACATAAGTGATAGAGAAGAAGGGTAAAAGGTTTAATGATTCAAATAGTGAGAATTGATCTATAATTAAAAATTTGCTTGCAATATCAATCACAAAAATCACAATTGTAACAAGTAACCAGTAAAGCCCATTATCTTTTTTCATATAGTCTGCTCATTATTATATTTCCGCCGACGAATTGCCGGCGGAAAATAGGGATATTTCTTACAGCGCTAAATCTTAGCACTATTATCTGTTTTGATTTTTATTATGCAAAATGTCTAACTTCACCATTACCGTGAATGTTTTGTTCACAACGTTTACATAAATGCGTTGTTGGCTCATTGTCTGTTGTATAATGCCAGCAACGAGGACATTTATCACCTTGCGCTTTAGCTAATTCAATTTTAAGACCTTGAATATCACTTTGAACGGCATTTGCTGACGCTGCTTGTAAAGGTTTTACACTCGCTTGTGAAGTGAGTAAAACAAAACGCAATTCATTGTCCAACTTAGTTAATGCGGTAGCGATCGCTTCATCAGCATAAAGCGTAACAGCTGCTTCAAGCGCACCACCAATCACTTTATCATTACGGCCTTGTTCAAGCACTTTATTCACTTCACTACGAATGGCTAAAATCTGAGCCCAATATTCACTATTTAATGCTTCGCTTTCTGGCAATGTAAATAGTGCTGTATACCACTCATCTTCAAAAACAAATTCTTGTTTATCAGCCATTGGTAAATATTGCCAAATTTCATCAGCAGTGAATGATAAAATAGGTGCAATCCAACGAACCATTGCTTGCGCAATATGATATAAAGCGGTTTGGCAACTGTGACGGGCAATACTATCACTTTTCGCTGTGTACTGGCGATCTTTAATAATATCTAAATAAAATGATCCCATTTCGATTGAGCAAAATTGCATAATACGTTGTACGACTTTATGGAAATCATAATTTTCATAAGCCTGGATAATTTGTTCTTGTGCTTCTTTTGCCATACTAACTGCCCAGCGATCAAGAACGACCATATCCTCTGGTTTTACCATATTTTTAACTGGATCAAAACCATTTAAATTTGCTAGTAAAAAACGTGCGGTATTACGAATACGGCGATAACTATCGGCAGCTCGTTTGATGATTTCATCAGAATAGTTCATTTCTCCAGAATAATCTGTTGAAGCAATCCATAAACGTAAAATATCGGCACCAAGTTTATTCATTACATCTTGTGGAGTAACAATATTACCAAGCGATTTTGACATTTTACGTCCTTGTCCATCGACAACAAAACCATGCGTTAACACTTGTTTGTAAGGTGCTTTATTATCAATTGCTGTTGATAACATTAATGAAGACATAAACCAACCACGATGTTGATCTGAGCCTTCTAAGTACATATCAGCTTCATGCCCTTCAAATTCTGGTCGAGTGCGAACCACTGATGAAAAAGTAGATCCTGAATCAAACCAAACATCTAACGTATCAGGTACTTTACGATAATCATCAGCATCAGGACCTAAAAGATCTTTAATATCAGCATCCCACCAAGCTTGAATGCCATCTTTTTCAACTAACTGTGCGACTTTTTCCACTAATGCTAGTGTATCTGGATGAAGTTCTTCGGTCTCTTTGTGAACAAACAACGTCATAGGTACACCCCATGTGCGTTGGCGAGAAATACACCAATCAGGGCGATTAGCAACCATAGTTTCAATGCGTGCTTGTCCCCAATCAGGGATCCAACGAACTTGTTTAATTTCTTTTAATGATTGGGTTCGCAGACCTTGTTTATCCATGCTAATAAACCATTGTGGTGTTGCACGATAAATAACAGGTGTTTTATGGCGCCAACAACATGGATAGCTATGTTCAATATTTTCAAAGTGTAATAGTGCATCATGTTCTTTTAATATTTCAACAACCACTTTATTTGCTTTGAACACAAATAGACCATCTAGCCCTGCCCCTGTTCCTGGTAAATAACAGCCATTACCACCAACTGGATTTGCCACTTCAAGACCATATTTTTGACCGACCATAAAGTCTTCTGTACCATGGCCCGGTGCGGTATGCACAGCCCCTGTACCCGCATCAATTGTAACGTGTTCGCCAAGTACAATAGGCTCATCAAAATCAAGGAATGGGTGTTTAAAGCGTAATAATTCAAGCGCATTACCTCGGCAAGCGCCTAAGATTTTCCAATCGATGATATTTGCTCGTTTCATCACAGCTTCAACTAAATCAGCAGCTAAAATTAAACACTCTTTATCATTGATTTGAACTAATTGATATTCAAAATCAGCATTTAAAGCTATCCCTCGGCTAGCTGGTAACGTCCAAGGCGTGGTTGTCCAGATAACAACATAAATGGTTAAATCAGTATTGATATCAAATTTACTTGCTACGGCTTGATTATCAACCGCTTTAAATTTTACATCAATGGCTGGCGATGATTTATCATAATATTCAACTTCTGCTTCAGCCAATGATGACATACAATCGGTACACCAATAGACAGGTTTGGCACCTTTAACTAAATGACCATTTTTAATTACTTTACCTAAAGCACGAATAATATTGGCTTCGGTATCATAATTCATTGTAAGGTAAGGGTTTTGCCAATCACCAAGAACACCCATGCGAATAAAATCGGCTTTTTGCAGTTCAACTTGTGAAGCGGCATAATCGCGGCAGATTTGACGAAATTCAGCAGGTGTTACCTTTACGCCTGGTTTGCCAACTTGCTCTTCTACTTTTTGCTCAATTGGTAAACCATGACAATCCCATCCTGGAATATACGGAGAATCATAACCACTTAAACTTTTTGATTTGATAATAATATCTTTAATTATTTTATTAACTGCATGACCTATATGAAGTTTTCCGTTTGCATAAGGAGGACCATCATGTAAAATAAACGCTTTTTTGCCTTTTTTCACTTGTCGAATCCTTTGATAAAGCTCTTTATCGTACCAATTTTGCAACATAACTGGTTCACGTTTAGCAAGGTCACCTCGCATCGGGAATCCAGTTTCCGGTAAATTCAATGTATTTTTATAGTCTGTCATGCTGATTTATTCCAGTTAATTTTGTTGATACTAGTTTTTAATTAGTTAATTGTGCACTGATCTTTTTCGCAGTGCAAACATCTAGTGCAATTTGTTGTTTTAATTCTGCTAATGAGTCAAATTTTTTCTCATCGCGTAATTTTTTGATGAACGTTATGTCTAAATATTGTCCATATATATTACCCGAAAAGTCAAAAAGGTTTACTTCAAGTATTGCGGTTTTTCCGTTAATAGTTGGTCTTATCCCAATATTGGCAATACCGTGATAATGCTGATTATTGCAGATATTTTTGACTTTAACGAAATAGACTCCTTGCAGTGCAGGCTTTTTTCGATGCAAGTGAATATTTGCCGTTGGAAATCCCAATTCCCTTGCTAAAGCATTGCCATGGACTACACGACCTTGAATTGTATAATTGCGGCCTAATAGGCAATGAGCCAATTCAAAATCACTATTCAAAAGTGCTTGACGAACAGCAGTACTACTTATACGAAAATTATTCCAAACAAATGTTGGTATGCTTTCTACTACAAAATCATGATTACGAGAATATTGTTCGAGAAGATTGATATCCCCTTTACGTTCAGATCCGAACCGAAAATCATCTCCAATTGTAATATATTTAGCTTTTAACTTATTAATCAACCAATCTTGAATAAAATGATCGGCAGACATATTGGCAAAAGTTTGGGTAAATGGAATAGCAATAATATAGTCAATACCTAATTTTTCAATAAAAATAACTTTTTCATAAAATGAAGTTAAGCGTGACGGCGCATTATCTTGGGCAAAAAACTCTAGTGGCTGCGGCTCAAATAACATCACAACTGAGGGTAAATTTAATTTTTTCCCTTGTTTAATAAGATGATGAATTAATTGCTGATGTCCTAAATGTATGCCATCAAAATTGCCCAGTGTCAGTACACATTGAGTAAATTGATTTTTTAAATTTGCAATGCCTCGGATAATCTTCATGAAAAAAGTGCTGTTTATCAATGGTTATATTTATCTTAAATAGCCGAGAATTATACCAATCTTTCTTGAAGATGCACGTACTATAAAGATAGTTTATATTAATGTTTTACTTTTGTTATAAAAATATATCTAGTTTTAAAAAGTGCCATAATTACAACAGGTAAACAATCGTTAACTGCTTAATAATGATTTAAAGCTCGTAAGAATTCTTGTCGGGTACTTGGATTAGTTTTAAATCCGCCACCAAGGGCTGTTGTGGTGGTAATACTGCTAGAATCCTTAATACCACGTGCTTTTACACAATAGTGAGTTGCGTCAATTGAAACAGCAACATTAACTGTTCCGAGTAAAGTTTGTAGTGCAATTAAAATTTGCTGAGTTAACCTTTCTTGTACTTGTGGTCGTTGTGAAAAGAACTCAACAATACGATTAATTTTAGACAATCCAATCACTTTATCTTTCGGAATATAAGAAACCGTTGCTTTACCATCAATTGTGACAAAATGATGCTCACAAACACTGGTTAAAGTGATGTCACGAACGGTTATCATTTCGTCTACTTGCATTTTATTTTCGATTAACGTGATTTTTGGGAAATTTTCATAATAAAGACCTGAAAAGATCTCATCAACATACATTTTGGATACTCGATGCGGGGTTTCTGCCAAGCTGTCATCATTCAAATCAAGTTCCATGAGCTTCATAATTTCACGAAAATGAGCTTCAATTTTGCTTTTACGCTCATGACTATCCATTACTAAACGGCAGGATGGAGTTTCAAGATTTTTATCAGCGAGTGCTTCTTTGACTTTTTGCGCAGCAAGACTTAATTCTGTCATTTATTAAATACTCAAGCAAAAATAGATGGAATATTATATAACAGTTATAGGGCAAGATATAGTTTTTACTTGTGGTTTTATATTGGAACGTATAGTAATCTGAAACTTTTTTACACTATATTATTAGTGATGATAAGAATATTATGGCTAAATATAGGTTATACTGTTCACTATCGTGTTGAATAATGATTGAGTAACTATGATGTCAAACAAAACGCCGATTATCTTAATTGATGGATCTTCTTATCTTTACCGTGCTTTTTTTGCATGCCCACCGTTAACTAATGCCAAAGGTGAACCAACAGGGGCTATTTTTGGTGTGATTAATATGATTCGTAGCTTGCTTAACCAATACAACCCTACGCATATTGCCGTGGTTTTTGACGCTAAAGGTGGCTCCTTCCGTAACGAGATTTATTCTGAGTATAAAGCAACGCGTGAAGCAATGCCTGAAAACCTTCGCCCTCAAATTGAGCCCATTCATACTATATTAAAAGCTATGGGCTTACCTCTACTTTGTATTGAAGGAGTTGAAGCTGATGATGTAATTGGGACATTAGCTAGGCAAGCAGAAAAAGAGAATTTAGAAGTATTAATTAGCACTGGTGATAAAGATATGGCGCAATTGGTCAGTGATAAAATTACACTAATTAATACTATGAATAATGTGGTACTTGATCCACAAGGGGTGATAAATAAATTTGGTGTTCCTCCTGAAAAGATTATTGATTATTTAGCTTTAAGAGGCGATTCATCCGATAACATTCCAGGTGTACCTGGTGTCGGTGAAAAAACTGCTCAGAGTTTATTAGCTGAGTTTGATAGTATAAAAGATATTTATAATCGATTAGATGATATTGAAAAATTATCGATCCGAGGTGCGAAATCATTAAAACAAAAATTAATTGATAATCATAAAGAAGCTGAACTTTCTTATTTACTAGCAACGATAAAAACTGATGTTAAATTAGATTTTACTAATGACCAACTGATGGTGAGTAATATTGATATTAATGCACTTGCTGAATTATTTGATAATTATGGATTTCATCGTTGGCGAAAAGAGTTAACTACAGGTACTTTTTTAAAACAGCAGAAAAATGCCGTAGTAAATACCACCGATAATTTATCACTATTTTCGGTAGATGAACAGCTAGCTTTTCAGAAAAACAAAGAGGCTGATTATCAATGTATATTAACTAATGAACGGTTAGATGAATGGGTTACAAAATTAACTAATTGTAAGCAATTTTCTTTTGATACCGAGACCGATAGTATAGATCATGTGCATGCTAAATTAGTTGGCATATCACTAAGTGTTATACCTCATCAAGCAGCTTATATTCCACTTGCACACCAATACTTAGGTGCACCCAAGCAGCTATCGTTAGATCAAGTATTAGCTAAATTAAAACCAGTATTTGAAAATCCCAAAATCAAAAAAATCGCCCAAAATGCCAAGTACGATTATAGTGTATTGGCGAATTATGGTATTAAAGTACAAGGGATTGCTTTTGACACTATGCTTGAATCTTACGTACTAAATAGCACAGAACGTCACGATATGGACAGTATGGCAAACCATTACTTAAATTATAAAACAATTACCTTTAATGAATTGACTAAGTTAGATAAAAAACAACTCACTATTGACGAGATTGATGTGGAAAAAACCACGCAATATGCAGCTGAAGATGCTGATATTACTTTGCAATTGCATGAAAAATTATGGCCAGAGCTAGAAAAATACCAAGAATTAACAAAGTTATTTTCTGATATTGAAATGCCACTTGCGATTGTGCTTGCCGAAATGGAAAGAACCGGTGTACTGGTCGATGCTAAACAACTAAATGACTATTCTAATGAATTAGCTAAAAAGCTATTGCAAATTGAAGCAGAATTACAGTTTCTAGCTGGTGAAAAATTTAATCCTGCCTCACCTAAACAGATACAAACTATTCTATTTGATAAACACAATTTACCGATCTTGAAAAAGACGCCAAAAGGAGATCCTTCAACCAGTGAAGAAGTATTAAGTGAACTGGCTAATCAGTACGAACTCCCACGCATGATTCTGTTTTATCGTGGACTAGCCAAATTAAAAAATACTTATACCGATAAATTACCATTGATGATAAGTCCAATCGATCATCGTATTCATACTAATTATAATCAAATTGGTACAGTAACTGGAAGGTTATCGTCGAATGATCCGAATTTACAAAATATTCCAGTTCGTAATGAAGAAGGACGGCGAATTCGCCAAGCATTTATTGCGCCAAAAGGTTATAAAATTATTTCAGCTGATTATTCACAAATTGAACTACGTATCATGGCACATCTATCACAAGATAAAAGCTTACTTAACGCTTTTGCCCATGATAAAGACGTTCACCGCGTAACCGCTAGTGAAATATTAAGCAAACCAGAATCAGAAATCAGCTCTGAAGAGAGGCGGCGTGCTAAAGCGGTTAATTTTGGTTTGATTTATGGAATGAGTGCTTTTGGCTTATCAAAACAGATTAATATAGCCCGTAAAGAAGCGCAGTTTTATATTGATCGTTATTTTGAGCGTTACCCCGGTGTTCAGAAATATATGGAAGAAACTCGCCAATGTGCAGCGGAACAAGGTTATGTTGAAACTTTATCAGGTCGACGTTTATATCTTCCAAAAATTACTTCAACAAATAATATTGAAAAACGTAGCGCTGAGCGAGCAGCTATTAATGCACCAATGCAAGGAACTGCAGCCGATATTATTAAAACAGCCATGATTAAGGTAAGCGAATGGATAAAAAGCTTACCTGTAGGTAATATTAGAATGGTTATGCAAGTACACGATGAGTTAGTATTTGAAGTAAAAGAAGAATTAGTTGAGCAATATAAAGCTCAGATAAAATCAATCATGGAAAATTGCTATCACCTATCTGTACCATTAAAAGTGGATGTCGGTGTGGGTAATAATTGGGATGAAGCGCATTAATCATACTAAACCCGTGCCAAATAAATCAGCCTTAAAAAATAACTAAAGGCTGATTTTATGCTTAACCAATTGCTTTAATAAAACTTTTTACAAATTATATATTAACTTTCTAACATGAATCGAACTATTGCCGAAACCTTTAGGCGTGTTAGAATAGGCAACTAAAATGAGTGAATATCAAAATGTTATCCTATTGATTGATATTTTCGAATTAAAAAAGAGCGCAAATCACCGCTTTGTGGTATCAGCTTCGTTTCTGTTTTTATTAGGATTATTTCATGAAAATTAAAACCCGTTTTGCTCCAAGCCCAACTGGCTATTTGCATGTAGGTGGTGCACGAACAGCACTTTATTCTTGGCTATATACTCGTCATGCAAAAGGCTCGTTTGTACTGCGCATAGAAGATACCGATCTTGAGCGCTCAACGCCTGAAGCGATTGAAGCAATAATGGAAGGTATGAATTGGTTAAAATTATCATGGGACGAAGGTCCTTATTATCAAACTAAACGTTTTGATCGTTATAATCAAGTCATTGATGAAATGTTAGCCAAAGGTACAGCTTATCGCTGCTACTGTTCTAAAGAACGTCTTGAAAAATTGCGTGAAGAGCAAATGGCCAAAGGTGAAAAAGCGCGCTACGATGGGCATTGCCGTTGTGCTTCAGTACAACAAGAGCATACTCATGATGAGCCACATGTTGTTCGTTTTGCTAACCCTACTGATGGCACTGTTATTTTTAATGATTTAATCCGTGGTCCAATTGAGATTGCTAATAAAGAGCTTGATGATCTTATTATTCGCCGCACTGATGGTTCACCAACTTATAATTTCTGTGTTGTTGTCGATGATTGGGATATGGAAATTACCCATGTTATTCGTGGTGAAGATCACATTAACAACACACCTCGCCAGATCAATATCCTAGAAGCATTAGGTGCACCAATTCCTAAATATGGTCATGTATCGATGATTTTAGGAGATGATGGACAAAAACTATCTAAACGTCACGGAGCGGTTAGTGTCATGCAATATCGTGATGATGGTTACTTGCCCGAAGCATTACTTAACTATTTAGTGCGTCTTGGTTGGTCACACGGTGATCAAGAGATATTCTCTGTTCCTGAAATGATTAGCTATTTTTCATTAGATGCGGTTAGCAAATCAGCCAGTGCCTTTAATACTGAAAAATTACTTTGGTTAAATCACCATTATATCAATCATCTTGATGCGGATTATGTTGCTCAACATTTAATTTGGCATATGAACCAACAAAGATATGATTTATCAAAAGGTCCAGATCTTATCACTATTATTAAGTTATTTGGTGAACGTTGTAAAACGCTTAAAGAGATGGCTGAATCATGTGCTTATTGCTATCGAGATTTTGAAGATTTTGATGTCGATGCGGCTAAAAAACATTTGCGCCCAGTCGCCAAAGAGCCATTAGAAACAATTAAAGCAAAAATTGAAGCTATTGCTGACTTTGATTGGCAAATTGATAAAATTCACCATGCGATTGAAGCAACTGCAACCGAACTTAATGTTGGTATGGGTAAAGTTGGTATGCCATTACGCGTTGCTGTAACAGGTATCGGGCAATCGCCATCGGTTGATGCTACTATTTTTGCGGTTGGTAAAACCCGTACTCTTGATCGAATTGATAAAGCACTAGTTTATATTGCTCAACGAGAACAAGCATAATAAGAACAGTATCATTTTATTGCCGGATGATATTGTAATCTGGCAATATCTTTCCTTTGATTAGTTGAGAGTTTAGATATGGCTCGCTTAAAAAAATGCTATTGGGTTTTACTTAGTATTGCACTAATCATTATGCTATTGAGCTTAGGTGTGCGACAATATTGGCTATCATTTAAAGATAAATATCACCTATCAGCAGATTGCCATGGCGTCAGTGTGAACTTTAATGGCTTAGCTATTGATGAAATAACTGTCTCTCAAACATCGCAATACTCACTAATAGCAAAAAAATTACTGATCTCATTGTCGCAGTTATCGGTTGATGAACTCGATATTCATTGGCAATCAGGCGACAAAAAAGTAATAGATGTAGCTCAAAAGGAAATGGTTGAAACGCTTGATCAAAATTTCAATCAAGACACTAGCAAATCCGATATTGATTCGTCATTCCTTTCAACAATACTTTACTGGTTACCATCAAAAATTTATATTAATTCGTTAAGATTTTATGCACAAAATAACGAACAATTTAACGTAAAAGTTGATATCACCAAACAGCAAGAAGCAATACAGTTGGCCATGTCAACCAATAGCCAATATATTGCGAAACTGTCGGCTAATTTGCAATTTAATACAACTGATTCACGTATCGATATACAAAATGGGCTTTTTACCACAACGGTAAACCAATTTGGTATTGAAAATGGGCAACTAACTTTGCCGTTCAATGGTTGGGTTACTCGTAACCAGCTAAATTTATTCAGTTTAAGTAATGCTTCTATTAGTTTAACTAAAGCTAACCTTTCTGATGATCTAATGTTAGCGGATTCAGTTGGTAATTTAATATTTCAAGTTGAGTCTGCCATTCCATTTGACAATAATCAATTATCTGCCACAACACAGCTTGCTATTAATAAACTCAATGGTATTTATAAAAATAGCGAAATAAAATCTGTGACAGGTAATATTAATCTTGTTGTCAAGAATAATCAGTTTACTCTTTCAAGTCCAGCACTGAGTATACAAGAAGTCAATATGGGACTATCTCTTGAAAAGATCAAATTAACTGGAGAGTATTTTGCTTCAATTAATGCCCCCGATAAAGGAATCATCAGTTGGACTAAAGCACAAGCAAATATTTTTTCTGGAATTATTTTTCTTGATAAAAACAAGCTTAATTTAGCGAAATTACCTCAACAATTAAATTTAAAGATAAAACAGATACAGCTAAAAGATATTCTTACTCAATACCCAGCAGAAGGGGTAGCTGGCAGTGGGGCAATCGATGGTAACTTACCGATTACATTATTAGCTAACAAGAAAAAAAGTGGCACGGTAATCGAACCAATTATAAAAAAAGGCCAATTAATTACCACTCAAGATGGATATTTACAATTTGAAAATTCAGCGCTTAAAAGTTATGTCCAAAGTAACCCGAATATGAAAATACTCGCTGATATTATTAAAAATTTTCATTATACTAAGCTAACAGGTACTGTTGACTATGCCAATGAAATTGCCAGACTAGGATTAAATATTCAAGGTAACAATTTAAATGTTGAAAATGGCAAAGCAGTTAATTTAAATATCAATCTTGAAGAAAATATCACTAAATTACTTATGAGTTTACAGCTATCTGATGAAGTTAGTGAGCCTATTCGTAAACGTATTGAAGCATATTTAAAAAAGAAATCTTCAAAATAAGAGGTTATTTTATGGTACGAAATGTTATGGTAATTATGGTATTAGTTGGAACATTAATCGGATGTTCACCTACTGTCAAAGTTCAAGCACCGAACGAACCGATTAATATCAATTTGAATGTTAAAATAGACCATGAAATTAATATTAAAGTCGATAAAGCATTGGATAATATTATTAATAAATCTGGATTATATTAAATTAGTAGATTTGATTGTGTAACGCAAAATGCTAGATATTAAAAATTTTTGTTATTCATATTTAAATTAATGAAATATGATATACCCATTAAGGAGCTTATTATGACTATCTGTAAAAAAGCAATAATAGCATTGTTATCAACTGCTTTATCTTTTTCTGCTTTTGCATTAAATTTAGAGCAAGCAATTAATTCATTAAACCAAGCTAAAACGCAAGGTATTGTCGGTGAACAGGCTGATGGTTATTTAGGTGTAGTGAAAAACGAAGGTAATGCTTCTGAAATTGCGCAATTAATTAATCAGGCTCGTAAAGAGCAATATCAAAAAGTATCAGCCGAAAGTAATATTCCTTTAAGTGAAGTAGAAAAAAAAGCAGGCACTAAAGCACAAGAAAAAACCCCAACAGGGCAATATATCAAGCAACAAGGTCAATGGTTAAAAAAATAATTAACGCTTTAATTGTGTATTAATAGTGTGTATGCTATTTATTAATAATATTTTTTATATTAAATAAAAATATTATTATTTTTTTATCTAGTTAGTTTTTACTTGTAACAGTATCGCTTATGCGATTTAAAATGGAGAAAATCAATGTGTTCGATTTTAGGTATTCTTGATATTAAATCAGATCCAGAACAACTACGAACAAAAGCATTAGAACTATCATGCCTACAACGTCATCGTGGTCCTGATTGGTCTGGTATTTTTGCTTCTGATAAAGCAATTCTTGCTCATGAACGTTTATCAATTGTAGATGTTAATACAGGATCTCAGCCGCTTTATAATAAAGATAAAACATTAGTTTTAGCAGTAAATGGCGAAATTTATAATCATCAAGAACTCCGAAATCAGTACAAAGATCGTTATGAGTTTCAAACAGGCTCTGACTGTGAAGTGATTCTTGCTTTATATCAAGAAAAAGGTATTGATTGCCTTGATGAATTACAAGGTATGTTTGCTTTTATCCTTTATGATATCAATAAAGGGAGCTATTTTATTGGCCGTGACCATATTGGTATTATTCCAATGTATACAGGTCATGATGAAAATGGCACATTTTATGTTGCCTCTGAAATGAAAGCATTAGTTCCTGTTTGTAAAACAATTGAGGCTTTCCCTCCGGGATGCTATCTATCTAGTACCGAAGGTGAAATCAAAACGTATTACAAACGTGACTGGATGGATTACGAAAATGTGAAAGACAATAAGACGGATATTAATGCACTGCGTGTTGCATTAGAAGAGTCTGTAAAAAGTCATTTAATGTCTGACGTGCCATATGGTGTTTTATTGTCAGGTGGACTTGATTCTTCCGTCATTTCAGCGATCACTAAAAAATTTTCAGCACGTCGTGTTGAAGATCACGAAAAATCAGAAGCATGGTGGCCACAGTTGCACTCATTTGCTGTAGGTTTAAAAGGTGCTCCAGATCTTAAAGCTGCACAAGCGGTTGCTGATCATCTAGGTACAGTTCACCATGAAATTAACTTTACCATTCAAGAAGGTATTGATGCGATTCGTGACGTAATTTATTTCATTGAAACTTATGATGTAACCACAATCCGTGCATCAACACCAATGTATTTAATGGCACGTAAAATCAAAGCAATGGGAATAAAAATGGTACTTTCTGGTGAAGGTGCTGATGAAGTGTTCGGCGGTTACCTCTATTTCCACAAAGCGCCAAATGCTAAAGAATTCCATGAAGAAACTGTACGTAAATTAGCTGCACTACATATGTATGATTGTGCACGTGCGAATAAAGCAATGGCGGCTTGGGGCGTTGAAGCTCGAGTACCATTCCTTGATAAAAAATTCTTAGATGTCGCAATGCGCATCAATCCAAATGATAAAATGTGTGGTAGCAATGGCAAAATGGAAAAACATATTGTCCGTGAAGCATTTGAGTCTTACTTACCAGCATCGGTTGTTTGGCGTCAAAAAGAACAATTCTCTGATGGTGTTGGTTATAGTTGGATTGATACATTAAAAGAAATTGCAGAAAGTAAAATTACTGATCAGCAATTAGAAAATGCAAAATTCCGCTTCCCATATAATACGCCAACTTCGAAAGAAGCTTATATGTACCGTGAAATTTTCAATGAACTATTTCCAGTTGAAAGTGCGGCTCATTGTGTACCTGGCGGTCCAACTGTTGCATGTTCAACTGCTAAAGCAATTGAATGGGATGAATCATTTAAGAACTTAAATGATCCATCTGGGCGTGCAGCGGTTGGTGTTCATAACGACGCTTATAAAAAATAATTGGTTTTAGCGATAATTATTTGATAAAAAACGGGAAATATTTCCCGTTTTTTTATTAACGATAGACTAAATTAAATTATTAATGCGCAACGCCTTTTGGTGCACCAATCGGTAAAATAGTACGACCAAATTGCTCATTAATCACTTCTGCCATTGCCAAATAAACGGCACTTGCTCCACAAATAATGCCTTCAAAACCAGCAATATGAATAATACTATGATTACCTGAAATATTACCAATAGCTAATAAAGCAAATAAAATGGTTAAACTAGCAAAAACAAATTGTAATGCGCGGTTACCTTTTAATGTACCAATAAACATAAAGCCAGTAAAAATCCCCCATAACGCAAGGAAAATACCAACAAAAGTCGCATCAGATGGCACTGTCGCTGGTGAAGTTGGTAAATACCAAATACCCACTAACGCAATCCAAAAGAAACCATAAGAAGTAAATGCAGTAGTACCAAACGTATTACCTTTTCTAAATTCTAAAATGCCAGCAATGACTTGTGCAAGTCCACCGTAAAAAATACCCATTGAAACTATTACTGTCATAACAGGAAAAAATCCTGCATTATGGATATTTAATAAAATTGTTGTCATACCAAATCCCATTAGCCCAAGTGGGCCTGGATTTGCAAGTTTAGTTTGTTCCATAAAAATCCTATAAATTAAATATGATGATTAAAAAGAGCAGCAATAATAAGTGTAGAAAACTTTACAATCAAGATTTAAGCAAAATTATTTTTTTTTACCCCTTGATATTGCCAAGAATGTTCCCATTTTATGTGGAAACAAAAACATTTCATTGTGTAAATTAAGGGCTTGAAATTACAGATTTAAGACCTATATACAATAAATAATAAACAGGTTTTGAGGAGAAAAGATTATGGGTAAAATTATTGGTATCGATTTAGGTACAACAAATTCATGTATTGCAGTAATGGACAATGGTCAAGCAAAAGTATTAGAAAACGCTGAAGGCGATCGTACAACCCCTTCTATTATTGCTTACACACAAGATGGAGAAATCTTAGTTGGTCAACCTGCAAAACGTCAAGCAGTAACCAATCCACAAAATACACTATTTGCAATTAAACGTTTAATTGGTCGTCGTTTTGAAGATGCCGAAGTACAACGCGACGTTAGCATCATGCCATATAAGATCGTAAAAGCTGACAATGGCGATGCATGGGTTGATGTTAAAGGTCAAAAAATTGCACCACCACAAATTTCTGCTGAAGTATTGAAAAAAATGAAAAAAACAGCAGAAGATTATCTTGGGGAAGCAGTGACTGAAGCGGTTATTACTGTACCTGCTTATTTTAACGATGCGCAACGTCAAGCAACTAAAGATGCTGGTCGTATTGCAGGACTTGATGTAAAACGTATCATCAACGAACCTACAGCTGCAGCGCTTGCCTATGGTTTAGATAAAGATGTAGGTAACCGAACTATAGCTGTTTATGACCTTGGTGGTGGTACATTTGATATCTCCATTATCGAAATCGACGACGTTGATGGCGAAAAAACCTTTGAAGTATTAGCAACAAATGGTGATACTCACTTAGGTGGTGAAGACTTTGACTCACGTTTAATCAATTATTTAGTTGATGAATTTAAACGTGAACAAAACTTTGATTTAAAAAACGATCCATTAGCAATGCAACGTTTGAAAGAAGCAGCAGAAAAAGCGAAAATTGAATTATCATCAGCTCAACAAACAGATATTAATTTACCGTACATTACTGCTGATGCAACAGGTCCAAAACATTTAAATATTAAAGTAACACGTGCAAAACTTGAGTCTTTAGTTGAAGATTTAGTTAAACGTTCTATGGATCCAGTAAAAACAGCCTTACAAGATGCAGGTCTTTCTGTTTCTGACATTAAAGACGTTATTCTTGTTGGTGGACAAACTCGTATGCCAATGGTTCAAAAAGCGGTTGCTGACTTCTTTGGTAAAGAACCCCGTAAAGATGTAAACCCTGATGAAGCGGTTGCTGTTGGTGCTGCTGTTCAAGGTGGTGTACTTGGTGGTGATGTTAAAGATGTTTTATTACTTGATGTTACACCATTGTCTTTAGGTATTGAGACTATGGGTGGAGTTATGACAGCGTTAATTGAAAAGAATACTACAATCCCAACTAAACATAGCCAAGTGTTTTCAACCGCTGAGGATAACCAATCAGCCGTAACTATTCATGTTTTACAAGGTGAACGTAAACGTGCAAGTGATAATAAATCACTAGGGCAATTTAATCTTGATGGTATTCAAGCTGCACCTCGCGGTATGCCACAAATTGAAGTTACTTTTGATATTGATGCTGACGGTATCTTACATGTATCGGCAAAAGATAAAAATACAGGTCGTGAACAAAATATCACCATTAAAGCTTCTTCGGGTCTAAGTGAAGAAGAAATTCAGAAAATGGTAAACGATGCTGAAGCAAATGCCGATGCTGACCGTAAATTTGAAGAGTTAGCACAAATACGTAACCAAGCAGATCATCTTGTTCATTCAACTCGTAAACAAATAACTGAAGCGGGTGATCAGTTATCAGCTGATGATAAAAAAGCCATTGAAGATGCAGTCAATGCTTTAGAAGTTGCCACTCGTGGTGAAGATAAAGCAGAAATTGAAGCTAAAATTAATGCATTAATGGATGCTTCTAAAAAATTACTTGAATTAGCGCAACAACAAGCCCAAGCAGCTCAAAGTGCGGGACAATCAAATAATGCCACTGGTGCGCAAGATGATGTTGTTGATGCCGATTTTAAAGAAGTTGATGATGATAAAAAATAATCATTAATTAGTATGTTTTTTAATGCGTTATTTCAACAAGTTTTAAACATGTAACACATTAAACGGGCGTGAGGTAACTCAAGCCCGTTTAGTTGTTTATACAATGATAAAAATAAAGGTTAATTATGGCGAAGAAAGATTATTATGAAATATTAGGCGTAAGTAAAAGTGCCAGTGAAAGCGAGATAAAAAAAGCCTATAAACGACTAGCCATGAAATATCATCCCGATAAAAATCAGGATAATAAAGCAGAAGCAGAAGCAAAATTTAAAGAAGTCAAAGAAGCTTATGAAATTTTAACTGATACACAAAAGAAAGCGGCTTATGATCAATATGGACATGCTGCTTTTGAACAAGGCTATGGTGGAGCTGGTGCTAGTGGTTTTAGTGGATTTGGTGGTGGTTCTGCATTTGATGATATATTCAGTGATTTCTTTGGTGGTGGTCGTGGACGTGGACAAACTGTATCTCGTGGCAATGACTTACAATACAATATCACACTAACATTAGAAGAAGCTGCCGCAGGTGTAAGTAAAGAAATTAAGGTACCAACTTGGGTAAGTTGTGATATTTGCCATGGGCAAGGAACTGAAAAGTCTTCTGATGTGGTAACGTGTAATACATGTCATGGTGCTGGTGTTGTACAAATGCGCCAAGGCTTTTTTGCCGTACAACAAGAGTGTCCAACTTGTCATGGTCGTGGTAAAGTCGTTAAAAATCCATGTAAAAAATGTCATGGTGAAGGTCGAATACAAAAAACAAAAACATTGTCTGTCACTATTCCTGCTGGTGTTGATACAGGAAACCGAATTCGACTTTCTGGTGAAGGTGAAGCGGGCTTAAATGGAGCTCCTGCTGGTGATTTATATGTACAAGTGCAAGTTAAACAGCATGCTATTTTTGAGCGAGATGGCATAAATCTGCATTGCGAAATCCCGATTAATATTGCATTAGCATCACTTGGTGGCGAAGTTGAAGTGCCAACACTTAATGGCAAGGTCAGCTTAACAATTCCTGCCGAAACACAAACAGGTAAAATGTTTAGGCTACGTGGTAAAGGCGTTAAATCATTACGCACTAGCACTATGGGTGATCTTTACTGTCATGTTGTGGTGGAAACACCGGTTAATTTAACTAGTAAGCAAAAAGATCTACTGAAAGAATTAGGCGAAAGTTTTAAAGCAGATAAAAATTCAAAACACAGTCCAAAAGAAAAAAGCTTTTTTGATAAAGTAAAGAAATTTTTTGGGTAATATAAAAAATTAATTAAGCGAGATAGGTATTATCAATCTCGCTTTTTATTATCACTAGATAAGGTAAAAATTATTTTCCTTACATAATTAGATGCATTAAAAAGAGAAATGATTCAAAGTATAAAAATATATACAACCTATTAAGTGAAAAGAAAATGAAAAGGATGAATTAAAAATTAATATGACATCAAAACAATACTTTCGAACACTCAGAAAAAACAGAGTGTTCGAATAAAATTATTAGTATACAAATTACATTTTTGTCGTAAATGTACGTGCGATAACATCACGTTGTTGTTCAGCAGTTAACGAGTTAAAGCGAACTGCATAACCAGAAACTCGAATGGTTAATTGTGGGTATTTTTCAGGATGTTGAACAGCATCTTCTAAAGTTTCGCGTCGAAGAACGTTTACATTTAAATGTTGACCACCTTCAACTTTGATTGTTGGTGCTACATCTAATGGAATCTCACGATATTCGAATTGACCCAATTCAGCTGTTGGAATAACCTGATCTTCTTTATAAACTGATTTAGCGGCTACACAACGAGCTTCTTTTGTTGAGTCATCTAATAACCAAAAAGAATTAAGTAATGCAGCATTGTCAGCTTTAGTAATTTGAATACCTGTAATCATTTTGAGCCCTCCTACGGGGTTTTATTACCCTAAAATTATTAAGGATAATATAGCACTTTCAAAATTTGATTAAAGTCAAAAAAAACTATCAATTCAATAATCAATACCTTTGATTGCTATTTTAGTTATGGCTATAAAAGTTATTTATATTAATTATTTTGAATTTATCACTTTATTTAAAATTAAAAGAACTTAACCAAATATTTTATTTAGTACAATGTCGATAGGAGCCCTAAAATATTATAAAAATATCAGTTAAACATTGAAAGTTTGAATAATCAGTTTCCATTTTATATCTAAGTAAACATTTAAGAATATTGGTTTAGCGAAAGCCAAGCTGATTAACATTAGGTTTATTATTTTTTTTAGGTATAATTATTTAATCAGCAAATAATGTTGTTGAGTCATATGAAATAATAATATAGGTATTGTATGAGTAATCAATTAACATGGCATGATGTTATAGGCAATGAAAAAGAAAAGCCCTATTTTCAGAATATAATGCAATTTGTAGCATCTGAACGTACTAATGGTAAGATTGTGTACCCACCACAGCATGATGTGTTTAATGCATTTCGTTTTACACCGTTTGATCAAATCAAAGCGGTGATTTTAGGGCAAGATCCTTATCATGGTCCTAATCAAGCTCACGGTCTTTCTTTTTCTGTTTTACCCGGAGTTAAGACACCACCATCGTTAGTTAATATTTATAAAGAACTGGCAACCGATATTGATGGTTTTACAATTCCTTCTCATGGCTATTTAGCTTCTTGGGCTGCTCAAGGTGTATTACTATTAAATAATGTGTTGACTGTTGAAGCGGGGCAAGCGCATTCTCATGCAAAAATAGGTTGGGAAACTTTTACTGATAATGTGATAGCGGCAATCGATGAGTATCTTGAAGGTGTGGTTTTTTTATTGTGGGGATCTCCTGCACAAAAAAAAGGGCAGTTTATTAATCGCCAAAAACATCATGTATTAACATCGGTGCATCCATCACCGTTATCAGCTCATCGTGGATTTTTTGGCTGTAAGCACTTTTCCAAAGCGAATGATCTTATTATGCAACAAGGTAAAAAAGCAATAGATTGGCAACCAAGACTATCGGAAAAACAAACATGAGTAATAATAAAAGACGTCGAACAAGTTTGCAGGAAATTGCAAATCTAATCGGGATTAGTAAAATGACTGTGAGTCGTTTCTTACGTGATCCCAATCTTGTATCAAAACCACTTCAATTACAAATTTCAGCCGCAATAGATAAGCTAGGATATATTCCCAATAAAGCTCCCGATATGCTGCCTAACGCTAAAAGTAATGCCATTGGCATTGTGTTCCCTTCTTTAACCAATCAGGTTTTCGCCATATTGGTTAGGACCAAGAGTTGAATCGGTACACATAAGCTTTAATAGCGTATAAGGTATTGCAGTCAAAAAGTACCAACCCGGTTTATCAACATCATGCAAACGGCGTACTGTAACTGCGCAATTAGGAACAAATAAAGTCAATGTCAAGCTCAAAGTTAAAACGAGGTTATTTTTCATCATATTATCAATAATTATCATCAAAATAATTAGAACAATATAGATCGAAGAGAACATCCAATATTCTTCACGGCAAGCTCGTCCATTAAAATTTGCATAATTTATTGTAATACAATCAATAAACCAATTCTTTCCTATATTCCTTTTTTAAATTAATTACTGAAATAAATTATTTGGGACGGCTATTTTAATGAAAAAAAAACGAAAATAAAACTGATTTTTATCGTTAAATTTTTTTATTTTTATTTTTTATCAATATTTACATTGCCTATAAGGCTGTTGATTTCAGGTTTTCATAAAGTGATAACTATGTTAGAATTACCGCTCAGTGGTTATTTATACCAGCTAACAGATTATAGAAAATAACACTGAGGCCCTCCATGAAAATAGTTGAAGTAAAACACCCTCTTGTACGTCATAAAATTGGATTAATGCGTGAACACGATATTAGTACCAAAGACTTTCGTAATCTTGCCAGCGAAGTTGGCAGTTTATTAACTTATGAAGCAACGGCTGATCTACCTACCGAAACAGTAACAATAGACGGTTGGTGTGGACCTGTTCAAGTAGAACGTATTAAGGGTAAAAAAATTACGGTTGTACCTATTTTGCGTGCTGGCTTAGGTATGATGGATGGTGTGCTTGAGCATGTGCCAAGTGCCCGTATTAGCGTTGTTGGTTTTTACCGTAACGAAGAAACGTTAGAACCTGTTCCTTATTTTCAAAAACTAACCTCGGATATTGAAGATCGAATGGCTTTAGTTGTTGATCCAATGTTAGCTACAGGTGGCTCAATGGTGGCGACAATCGATTTGCTTAAAAAAGCAGGTTGTAAAAATATTAAAGTATTAGTTTTAGTTGCTGCACCAGAAGGTATTAAAGTGCTTGAACAAGCTCACCCTGATGTTGAACTTTATACTGCATCGATTGATGAGAGGTTGAACGAAAAAGGCTACATACTACCTGGACTGGGTGATGCTGGAGACAAAATCTTCGGCACAAAATAAAATCTCAAAATTTAGACCGGTTAATCCGGTTTTTTTATGCCTGTTAATCAGGCAAGTTATACAATAAATTTCGTTAAGTAAGAGAGGCGAGATGTGAGCAATATCACAACAGATAAAACAAAAAATATAACATCACTGCATAAACATTCTTGGCAAGATATTTTTACTGGAGCGCAAATGTTATTTGTCGCATTTGGTGCATTGGTGTTAGTTCCACTATTAACAGGGTTAAACCCGAATGTAGCTCTTTTTACTGCTGGAGTAGGTACTTTATTATTTCAATTGACAACTAAAGGTAAAGTTCCTGTATTTTTAGCTTCGTCATTTGCTTTTATTGCTCCTATCTCATTTGGTGTTGCTCAATGGGGGATTCCTGCTACTTTAGGCGGTTTAATAGCTGCGGGATTTGTATTTATGTTTTTTTCTTTTTTAGTAAAAATAAATGGTAAACATGTTATTGATAGTATCTTACCGCCAGTTGTAACTGGACCAATTATTATGGTTATTGGTTTATCATTGGCGCCTGTTACTATAGGTATGGCAATGGGTAAAAACAGTGGACTGCAAGCTGAAAATTATCAATTGATTATTATTTCAATGGTATCATTATTAACAACTTTAGTGGTTGCCATTTGGACAAAAGGTTTTTTAAAATTATTACCTATTATTTCGGGTATTGTAGTTGGTTATACGCTCTCTTGCATGTTTGGTATTGTCAATTTCCAGCCAATTATTGACGCACCATGGTTTAAAGTTCCCGATTTCACTTTTCCTGAATTTCACTGGCAAGCCATTTTGTATATGATCCCAATTGTCATTGCGCCAACCATTGAACATGTTGGCGATATTATGGCTATTAGCGCCGTAACAGGTAAAGACTATACACGCGATCCTGGTTTACAGCGTACATTACTTGGTGATGGGCTAGCAACTTCGATGGCAGGATTTTTTGGTGGACCACCGTGTATTACTTATGCAGAAGTGATTGGTGCAGTAACGCTAACTCGCAATTTCAAAACTCGAGTAATGACATGGGCAGCTTTTTGGGCAATTTTAATGTCTTTTATCGGAAAAATTGGTGCATTTTTAAGTTCAATTCCAACTGTAGTAATGGGTGGGATTATGGTGTTACTGTTTGGTTCTATTGCATCTGTGGGCATTAATATCTTAGTGAAACATAAAGTCGATCTATCTGTACCGCGTAATATGTGTATTGTTTCATTAGTTTTAGTTTTTGGTATTGGAGGGATGATCTTTGATTTTGGCTCTTATACACTGCAAGGTATTAGTTTGTGTGGTATTTTAGCTATTGTGTTAAATCTTATCTTGCCACATCAAGTCAAATCGATTGATAGCCACTAAATTCACTCATATTTCGTTGGCTATATTGATAGTCAACGATTCTTTATGATATGTCATGATTAATTTATTGATACATTGTGCATTGCTTGATATCTTAAATTAATAGATAAAAGTGAATAACTACTCACTTTTTTATTTTGTGATTATTCTCACATGCAATAAACTAATTTTAGCAATATTGTTTTCTTTTTAATATTAACTTATATAGTGTTTTTTGCCATTTATGATGGTATATGTACTTACTAAGTATGTAAGTAATAACTTACAATGTTATTTGTTAATCATTAAAGCTGATGTTGGATAACTGGGTATTAAACAATAAATAATCTAGATGGGCTATTAGTAAGTAAAATGAATTAGTATGTTTTTTATTGGTTACGATACAAATTGTTGTTAAAAACTTTCAGTAAAACATGCGTTTCAGTATAAAAACACACTTATCAAAAAATAAGTGTGTTTTTAATGATAAACCGTTTTATTTGATTGGACGCATGGTTGGGAATAAAATTACGTCACGAATTGTATGGCTGTTGGTAAATAGCATCACCGTACGGTCAATACCAATCCCAAGTCCTGCTGTAGGCGGTAAACCGTGCTCCAGCGCTGTAATATAATCTTCATCATAAAACATCGCTTCATCATCACCCGCATCTTTTTGTGATACTTGATCAGCAAAGCGTTGAGCTTGATCTTCAGCATCGTTAAGTTCTGAGAATCCATTGCCAATTTCACGACCACCAATAAAAAACTCGAATCGGTCTGTTACAAATGGGTTTTCGTCGTTACGGCGAGCAAGCGGTGATACTTCTGCTGGGTATTCGGTAATAAAAGTTGGTTGAATTAAGTTCGATTCAGCCACTTCTTCAAAAATTTCAGTCACAACACGACCAAGTCCCCAACCTTTTTCAATTTTAATGCCAATTGATTGTGCTATGGCACAAGCTTTATCAAAGTCATCTAGATCAGTATTATTGGTTTCAGGGCGGTAATGGCAAATGGCTTCACGCATGGTCATTTTGATAAATGGTTTACCAAAATCAAACGTATGTTCACCATATTGCACAACAGCATCACCTGTTACCGTAATAGCTAAACGACGGAATAATGTTTCTGTTAATACGATCAGATCTTTGTAATCAGCATAAGCCATATACATTTCCATCATGGTAAATTCTGGATTATGTCTTGGTGATACGCCTTCATTTCGGAAGTTGCGATTAATTTCAAATACCCGCTCAAAGCCACCTACAACTAATCGTTTTAGATAAAGTTCTGGCGCAATACGCATATACATATCTAAATCAAGCGCATTGTGATGCGTAATAAATGGTTTAGCTGATGCACCACCCGGAATTACCTGCATCATTGGCGTTTCGACTTCCATAAAGTGGTTTTCAATCATAAAGTTGCGGATTTCACTGACAACTTTGGAACGCGCTTTAAAAGTCTCTCTTGACTCTTGATTTGTGATAAGATCCAAGTAACGTTGACGGTAACGCATTTCTTGATCGGCAAGTCCATGAAACTTATCAGGTAATGGGCGAAGAGCTTTAGTTAATAAACAAATTTCTTCACAGTGAATAGAAAGCTCACCAGTTTTAGTCTTAAATAGGTAACCTTTAGCGCCGACAATATCGCCCAAATCCCATTTTTTAAATTGCTCGTTATAAAAACCTTCAGGGAGATCATCACGAGTAACATAAAGTTGGATTTGTCCAGCAACATCTTGTAGAGAAACAAACGAGGCTTTACCCATAATACGACGCATCATCATACGGCCAGCCACAGTTACAATAATTTTCTTTTCAATCAGTTCTTCGTTAGTTTTATCGCCATATTGTTTATGGAGATCACTAGAAATCGCATCACGGCGAAAATCATTAGGAAAAGCAATACCTTGTTCGCGAAGATGAGCGAGCTTTTCGCGACGTACTTTTAGTTCATTATTTAACTCTTCAATTTGGTTTTGTTGATCTTGCTGCTCTGTTGACATAGTTTTACCTTTTATTTATAACCAAGCGGTTTATAAACCTGCTTTTAAGCTTTCTTCAATAAATTGATCTAAATCGCCATCTAATACGGCCTGTGTATTACGAGTTTCAACGCCAGTACGCAAATCCTTGATACGCGAATCATCAAGTACGTAAGAGCGAATTTGGCTCCCCCAACCAATGTCAGATTTAGTCTCTTCCATTTGTTGTTTTTCAGCATTCTTTTTTTGCATCTCAAGCTCATACAGTTTTGCTTTTAACTGTTTCATTGCTTGATCTTTATTGCTGTGTTGTGAACGGTTATTTTGACATTGAGTAACAATACCCGTAGGAATATGAGTGATTCGTACAGCAGACTCAGTTTTATTTACATGTTGACCACCAGCACCTGACGCACGGTATACATCGATACGGAGATCGGCAGGGTTAATGTCGATATCAATATCATCATCAATTTCAGGATAAACAAATACAGAAGCAAACGAGGTATGGCGTCGATTGCCTGAGTCAAATGGACTTTTGCGAACTAGGCGGTGTACTCCAGTTTCTGTGCGTAACCAACCGTAAGCATAATCACCCGATACTTTAATCGTTGCCGATTTGATACCAGCAACATCACCATCCGATACTTCCATCACTTCAGTTGCAAAACCTTTTGATTCAGCCCAGCGTAAATACATCCTAAGTAACATTTCTGCCCAATCTTGTGCTTCAGTTCCCCCTGAGCCTGATTGGATATCTAAATAACAATCTGCACTATCATATTTACCAGAAAACATTCGTCGGAATTCAAGTTCAGCCAGTTTTTTCTCTAACTGTTCAAGTTCAAAATTAGTTTCATCGAAAGTATCTTGATCTTCAGCTTCAATAGCAAGTTCAAGCAAGCCTTCAACATCGTCAAGACCTTGAGTTAATGAATGAATGGTATTGATTATTTCATCAAGTGCAACGCGTTCTTTACCTAACGCTTGTGCTTTTTCTGGATCGGCCCATACTTCGGATTGCTCTAGCTCGGCATTGACTTCTTCGAGCCGTTCTTTTTTTAGATCATAGTCAAAGATACCCCCGAATCACGGCTGTGCGTTCGGTAAGTTCTGCTATCTTTGATTTAACTGGATTAATTTCAAACATGATTTAAATGGAGTTGCTCTGTTTTATGATTTATTAAACAAGCGTCCATTGTAGCGGATTTGGGCATAATTTAGCAATTGCCAATTACTATTTTTGACTTTGACTCAGTAAATAAAGCATTGCTCGAAAAGAAAAGATGGCGCACTAGGCGCCACTTTTTAAGGTGAAAAGAATATGAGTACAATCAAGTTATTTTTTGGCTTCAGCGTATAGCTCAGCAACTTTATCCCAGTTAACTACATTCCAAAATGCACCAATGTAATCAACACGGCGGTTTTGATATTTCAAATAATAAGCATGTTCCCAAACATCTAGTGTTAAAATCGGCGTACCAGAAACACCAGCAAATTTTTCGCCCATTATCGGTGAATCTTGATTGGCTGTAGAAACAACTTCAAGTTTACCATTTTGTAATACTAACCAAGCCCAACCTGAACCAAATCGAGTTGCTGCCGCTGCTGCAAATTTTTCTTTAAATGCATCAACTGAACCAAAATCTTTTTCGATGACCGCTTTTAGGTCGCCTTTTAGTTCAGTACCAACTTTTAATAGTTCCCAGAAAAGAGTGTGATTAACATGACCACCTACGTTATTTTTAATACCTGTGATTTTGTCAGCAGGTACTTTATCTAAATTTTTTAACAAAGTGCTGGGGCAAAACTCTTTTAATTCAGCTGGCAAAGTTTCAAGAATGGCATTTGCATTGTTCACATAGGTTTGATGATGTTTATCGTGATGCAGATGCATAGTTTCAGAATCAATATAAGGTTCTAATGCATCATAAGCATAAGGTAATGGAGGTAAAGTATAAGCCATGAAATTTGCTCCTTTCATATATTAGGTATTATTAACTACTTTATTTCATGAGTATACGGGCTATTAGTATAGCTCTCAAACTATCACTTAGATAGTTAGTGACTATCTGTTATCAGAATGACTATTGCTTTTTCAATTCGTCTTCATTATTTGCTATAAATGGGGTATACATCATAATTGCGTGGTTTTCGCTGATGAGCTTTTCTTCAACATGGTTATCAATTAAATGTGTTTTACGTTGCCATATTTTATTATGTCTGGTAAAACCTCCCCACCATTGTTGTTCAATACGATGATCGGTTTCTAGGATTTCATAATGATTACTTAAGGGGGGTATCAGCAAGTAATTCGCCATGTAAATATTGATCATCAAGCCAAAGATTAAGCCGGTAAGTGCTATTGGTTTTATTGATTAACTGTAAATCTACATAGTTATAAGATAGGGTGGCGCCACAAGCAAAAGGAATAGTTCGATTGATATCAGGGAAAACATCAAAACTATGACGCCAACGTTCTATGATTGTAAGATCGGAGTGTAATACAATCCAATAAATCAAATTACCTAATTGGCATAATCCTCCACCAATATCTTTGCCTATCTGTCCATTATGTAATGATAGTCCTTCTAAAAATCCCCGTTTTTTGGATGGGCGTCCTACTTTTTGCCAGATCGAAAAACGTTGATTAGGCTTAATGATTGAACCATTAAGTTTTTCAATTGCTAATCTAAGATTAGTGATTTTGTTATATTGTAAATACATATCAACATCTTTTAGTTGTCTTAATAAAACAGACTGATGTTTTTTGTGAGAATAACAACATGTATTATTATTTATGTCGACAGTGCAATATGCGTTACGATGTCGCCACCAATCAAATTTTCGTTTTAAGATAAAATATTCTTTGCCTAATTTTAGCCTTAATTTACTGCGTTTTATCGGTTTATCGATAATAATATCCTGCATATTTTCCATTCCCTTATCGACAATATATAATCGGTCATTTTTCTAAAGGTGACAGATAGCGTTGGCTTAACTTGTCGAGAAAAGTGAAAAGTTTTTGATTCATTTCAGTGTAATCATGAGAGCGAAGCTTATCAGGTGTATCGACAAAGCGGTATTTTTCTGCTTGACTAAGTTCCTTTTGTGAATGGGTAATTAATAATTCGACCACTTCAGGTGTTAACTCCATATGGCATTGGAAACCATAAACAAATTTACTGTATGCAATGATTTGACGAGGACACCCTTCACTATAAGCAATAATTTGAGCATCTTTGGTTAAACCTGGCATATCATTGTGCCAATGACCGACTTCTAATGTGCTACCAAAATCAGTAAACAAAGGATTTGTTTTACCGATTTGAGTTAATACAATAGGGAATTTGCCAATTTCTTTTTCTGGGCTATTGCTATAACTTGCCCCTAAAGCTTCACCGATTAATTGTGAACCAAGACATACACCAATGACTACTTTCTCTGCTTTTATTGCAGATAAAATAATGGCTTGTTCTGCTTTAGAATCAAAATGAGCGCATTCTTGTTTGGTAGTTGATGGTGACTGTGGACCGCCCATAACAATAAGAAAGTCGATATCATCAATGCTATTAGGGAGTGGTTCATTAAGGTAAACGCGAGAATAAGTTATAGTGTGATGATGCATCATAGCCCATTGCTCATAGGCACCAGGTGCTTCAAAAGCTTCATGAATAATAAAATGTATATGCATTAATAACAGTTCCTTTAATTTTTACAATACAGATTTTTTACTTTTGGGGTTGTACTATTTTCGTGGAGATAATTATACTCATTAAAATTATAGGTGGTTAGCACGTATTTAAGCACAGCTTAAAACTATACGACTAAACGCCTATAAAATGTTTTTTATATATTTGAGAGTCTTAATTCTTATTATTTTCTGATTGTACCACCATTTTTGTTGCTGCAATTTTTTTATTAGCATATAAAACAACATCTTTAATTACTAATTTTTGAATAGCAGAGATAAATGTTTCCATTATTGAATAATTAGGCTGACCATTTTTTATAGGAAGTTTTATGAATTGTTTTTCTATAATATTTGTATTAAAGCTTGATCTTCCCCAACTAAAGCAACTAAAAGATTTTTGCATCGTTGAAACAAAAAATAATCCGTTTAACTTATTAAAACGATCATCTTTTGATTTCAAAATTTTTATTTTATCACCAGTAAAATAAGGTTCTTTCTGATAAAAGATTGTTGCCGTATCTTGACCAAAAGACAAAGTGTTCGCTTCATTTAAAAATTGTTCATCCTCATTTATATAACCACGTATCCCATTACATAAATTCGTTCTAACCACATAAGGTTTTCCAAAATCAGAAATATAAACTTTATTTGCATCAAATCGTTTTTTATATGAATTTATATAAAACAAATATCCAGTTCTAAACTGACTAAAACTAAATTGATCACTTTCAAAATCATCTAAAGCTTGTTGCTCTTCTTTTGTTAAAGTGTAATCTTTTAAGCCTGTAACAGATAAATAGGCTTCCAGTTCCGCTATACGCTCTGCTTCCAGTTCCGCTATAAAATTTTCCATAAAATCAAAATTTATCTGACCATCTTTTAAAATAGGTAATTGAACTATTGTATTTAAGAAAGTTTTATCGACATCTCTAACAAGCACAGATAATAAATTTTGTTTTTGTTTATTCAAAAGTGCTGTGAAATATAATACAGAATTTTTCTTAAGTTGAATTTTAGGCACAATTTTTCTTACAAATTGACCCGCATACCATGGCTTTTGACGATAGAAAAAATCCATCTGTAAAAGCCCTAAGCTCCAATTTCCGGATGAATTCAGATTTTCTTTATTTATATATCCTGTTTCCATCAAGATTCCCTGATTTTGGGATGTTCTAGTAACATAATCATATTGATTACCAACGTTAAGTTTTTCTTTGTTAAAACTTAACGTGTTCTTTATATCAAACAAATCTCCTAATTTAAATTCACCCCACTTAACTTCTTGCAACTTTTTGCTAAGTGAGGAATCTACTTTCCCAGCCTTTCCTCTTCTTTGTTTTGTTGCTTTAGTAAATTGGAGACTTCCCAAGCCAAATAGTCGCTGACTGTTTTCTTAAAGTCTTGTAATGTCGGTTTGGTATCAATTGGTGCGCTTTGGTTCCAATCAGTGCCATTTTCAGGGTCTATGGTATTTTCGTAATACTCTTTATCGGTAAAAATATTAAGTTTACTCCGCCCAAAACGTACCAAGTTAACTAATTCTTGATATCGTTCTATCGCTCTGCCTGTATCTTTTAAATTGTTACTTGCTTTTTTGCGGTTAGTTCGTGTGTATCCGTCGTTTGAGAAGTCAATAAACTTCACCATTTCATCTTTTTCATGCTTTTCATTTATTTTAAACACATAAATATTTGTTTGTACGCTTGATTTGCCGATAAATAAATCAATAGGCATTTTTATACTGGCTAGAAGGGTATGTTTTTTTAAAATTCTTTGATTGTATTCTTTTGCTTTACCGGAACCGGCAGAATTTTGTATAATGATGGCTGCATACCCTTTATTCATCATATTAAGCGCTTTTTCTACAAAAATCATCCCATTACCTTTTGCAGAATAAGGCGGGTTGAGTATAAAAGCATCTGCCGGGAATTTTTCGTTCGGTTTTCCAAAGCCGTAATTACCATCAAAGTCGATTAAGGAATCTTTATTTAAAATATTTGAGCTTCCGTCTCCCATTAAGATCATATTTAAAATTGCCAACATATATACACTGGAAAGGACTTCTAAACCTAGCAATTGTTCGGCTTTTATTTGAATCTCTTTTTGCTTGAGTTTATCCGGCGATGTAATGCTGTTTTTAGCATCATTCAGCATTTCGTTCATTGCGGCAACAAGTAAGCCGGCAGATCCTGTTGCAAAATCCCAAACGTAGGAGTCTTTATTTATTCGTGCCAATTTTACTAAAAGGGTAGCAACATACGAAGGTGTGAGTACTACGTCGTTAAGTTTATCTTGAGTAAAGCCTAACCAAGAATACATTTCATTAAAGAGTTTTCCCGTAAAATCAGTCGTTAATCCGATTTTGTAATAGATACCTAAATCATCAATAATTTTAGTAAACACTCTTTTTAACTGAGATTCCCCATTATTGACTTTATTGATGTTTTCGGTGGTAAGAGTATTTTGCAAAGTTCTTAGAATAAGGTCTTTTTTCTCATTAGGTAATTTCTTTTCCTCTAAAAATGCTTTGATTTTTCGAACAATTATATCTCCATCTGTATTGCCTTTTTCGATAGACGATTTTAAATCTTCTTTTTCAAGAGGCGCCACTTTACCGGGTATCCCCAATGTTGCAATAATAGAGGCAGCAACCAGATAAACTCGATCGTTTTCTCCTAATCCTTTTTCATTTTGGTATATGTCATTATTAAGCTTTACCAGACTCGCATTAATTTCTCTTTCACGTTGTTCTTTGAGCTTCTCAATCTCTTCTTGTGTTAGGCTTAACGATTTTACTTGCTCGATAAAAGCATAAAAGTTTTCTCTTTTTAAAAAAGATAAATCTGAAAATTCGCCAACTTTTTGACCTATCCCAAAATTACTTTTTGAAACATAATAAACCCCTATTTGATATTGTATTTTTTCATTTTCGTCTTTATAACCGGTCATTCCGATAGCGATAATATCGGTGTAACTGGTATGGTGCAGTATAGCATTAGCATAATGGACAGCTCCGTTTACTGCATATGAATTGATATTTTTAAAATGGGGCTCATTTTTTGCTGTTCTATTCTCAACTTGTCCTTGATTGTCTAGTTTTACGAGTTTATTTTTATATCCTTTATATTCAATAAGGACAGGGTAAAAATTCATATTTTCATGTTGTAGCAACAACTTCACATCGGGGCGATTTGCACCATTTCCGCCGTTTTTAGTAAAGTAATCGGAAAGTGCTTTATCTATTTCAGTATTTAATGATTCTTGTTCTAATTTATAGTCTAATTGATGTGATTTAAGCCAACCGTTAGCTAAATCTGCAATATTGGGTTCGATTGATTGCACCATTATTCTTAATCTCTTTGTTCTTAAATTTTACAAATTCCAAAGTAAAATTTGGAAATGAAGATATATTGTAAATATAAACTTCTAAAGAAGTTGGTTATCTTAACATTTTTGATGAAATATTATTTAATATAATATGCCGTTAAAAGAAAAAATTAGAATTATTATTTTTTAACGTAATTGATATGCTAGCTAACTAATTATGGAGTGAATAAGACTAAATGTGGAAATGGCTCAAAGAAAGAAGCTCGACTAATTTGTGCAGCTGATCAATTTTTCAAAAAAATCAGAATTTAGAAAATCTTTTGCTAATATTATATAGATATTGGCTCCTCCAACAGGACTTGAACCTGTGACATACGGATTAACAGTCCGCCGTTCTACCGACTGAACTATGGAGGAACCGAAATGTAGCGCGCATATTATAGATTTAATGGCGCTATGTCAATAGTAAAATGCTTTTTTGTGTTAATTACCTCCTTTTAGAATAATTCAAGTGTTAGGATGGTCTTGAATAAGTGGTTTTGTCTAAGTAACTGTTGTGGGTGAGATCCTAATTCTTGTTGTGGAATAATCTGATTTAGATCGCGATAATAATCGACCCAATAAGATAAAATTTCATTTGTCGTTAAATCTTTAAAATTCATTGGATATAATGCAAAATAATCATTACCTTGCTCAGTTTTAAAGGCATAAGTAATTAGCTCGCTGCAATAAAACCCATCTGCATTGGGATGAAAGCTGTGATTGTAAGGTGAGCCTAAACATTTCTTTACCCGCCTTAATGCATTTTGAATAATAACTAAATCATGGATTCTACCAATGATGTTATGCTTAGCTGTACAAATAAAATTAGTCAATGACTGTTCAATCACGCCATAGCTTTGCGTTGCTTCAATAACAGTATTATTTCCAATATATAAACCAACATGATTAATGCTTTTGGTTATTTCATCTATATTTGGCACTGCACCTGAAAGGCTTACAGCGCCATTAAAAGCATTATTTTTTTTAAGGCTTTGGAAGATAATATCTCCACATTGGAGATTATTGTTTTTTTGCACGATAGCGCCATAGCGAAAACATTACACAAGTTGCAATAATAAATTTAAGCGCATCAACACCAACAAATGGGAAATAACCCACTTTTAAAGCATCAATAAGTGTAATGTTTAAATAGCCCATTAAATAGACGACACCAAATACAAATAACAATTGGTGTGCACAAGCGAATGCAATTAAGCCTAAAATAAAGTGACGATCATACCCTTTTTCTGCTGCAAAACCTGCTAAATAGGCGCTAAATACATAACCATACAAGTAACCCGAAGAAGGCGATGCTAGTGCCATAATCCCTCCGCTACCATTAGCGAATAGAGGTAGTCCCATGGCGCCTAAAAAAAGGTATTGAATTATTGCTAATGCGCCTAGTTTACGACCTAAAAAAGCACCAATTAACAATACTGCCAATGATTGTAATGTAAATGGAACAGGGTAAGTAGGAATGCTAATATTAGCGGCTAATCCTAAAAGTAATGCTGCACTGGTAGTGACCAATAATTTACGTTGCCAAGAAGATAAATTTACCAGTGTCGTGATAAATGTTGGATAATACGAAGTCAGTTGTTGTTTCATTATTTTCTACCTTTTATATAAATAATAGAACTATAATAGCGCAATCGTTTCAGATGTAAACATTTTTATTGAAAAATTGTTTACATCTGAAAGTGAAAAATAGGCTTTTTTAATTATCACACTCTAAAATAAAGAGTGTGATAATTAAAGACAATGTGTTACTTAAACTAAGTAAGGATTACTAACTCGTTCATGACCAAAACTTGACATTGGTCCGTGACCTGGTACAAAAATAAAGTTATCTCCAAGTGGTAATAATTTATTCGTGATTGATGAAATTAAATCGGCATGGTTGCCTCGTGGAAAATCAGTTCTTCCTATACTACTTTTAAATAATACATCGCCGACAAAAGCCAGCTTATCCAAGTGGTTAATAAAAACAATATGTCCAGGCGTGTGACCAGGGCAAAAAAGGACATCAAGGCTAATATTACCAACTTGAATCTGCTCGCCTTCTTTTAACCAACGATCAGGCAAAAAGCTATCAGTATAAGGAAAACCGAATTGTATACTTTGTTGTGGCAAACTTGTTAATAAAAATTCGTCTTCTTGGCTTGGTCCAATAATCTTCACATCATAATGTTTAGCCAACATAGTTGCAGCACCAACATGATCCAAATGTCCATGGGTTAATAAAATCTGCTTAATATTAACACCTAGTTTTTCAACTGCTTTTATAAGCAGTTCGGGTTCGCCTCCGGGATCAATAAATGCACCTTCCATGGTTTCATCACACCAAATAATGCTACAATTTTCTTGAAAAGTGGTAACTGGGATGATTTGGTATTGGAACATAGATTTATCTCCTTGTTTTTTGGTGATGAGTAGTTAGATTTTGTCCATCTTGTTTTTTTAGTTGTGCGAAAATGAAGCCGGATAGCACCGTAACCACGCCAAGTATAACAAATGTTAATTGAAATGCGTGAAGCGTACTAGCTGAGTTACTAATCAATCGTAGTAAAACAGCTCCAAAACCAGTACCAAAACTGATTGCTAATTGCTGATTTACGGCCATTAAACTATTACCACTACTTGTATTATCATTTTCTAAGTTAGCTAAGGTTATGCTATTCATGGCAGTATATTGCATAGAATTGATGCCACCAATACAAAATAGCAATAAGCTAATGAGGATGAGAGGCGTCGATAAATTTAACAGAGACATTAAAAAAATCATTACACCCGCTAAAATTGTATTAGTAACGAGTACGAAACGATAACCTAAACGCGCTAAAATATGTGGAATAAATATTCGGGTACAAAGTGAAGCAATAGCCATTGGCACTAGCATCAAACCAGCAAAGATAGCTGAGTAGCCAAATCCTACTTGTAATAATAACGGAATTAGAAAAGGCACGCCTGATATCCCTAATCGGCAAGCGAGATTGCCAATAATACCGATTTTGAACGTTCGAATCTTAAAAAGTGATAATGGGAATAAAGGGTTGAGTTTCTTTCTTGCATGCTCACGATAAATCAATAAAAAAAGTAGGCTGATTATTGCAAGTAGTAATGGAAGCAAATATGTCTGATTTTGGCTTAAAATCTCAACACTTAATGTGGCACTTATAAAGCTAATAACGATAAAAATAAAACCGAATAGGTCAAAAGGCATACGTTGACCTTTTAAATTAGGCATATATTTCCAACTGATTATCACTCCTAAAATACCAATAGGTAAATTAATAAAAAATACCCAATGCCAACTGACCATATCAACCAAATATCCCCCCAATACTGGTCCTAAAACAGGACCAATTAAGCCTGGAATTGTGGCCGTATTTAAAGCAGATAAAAAATCACTACGTTTAAAAGATTTTATTAATACTAAACGTGATATAGGTACCATCATCGAGCCACCAACACCTTGAATAACTCGTGATACATCTAAAAAAATCAATGAATTAGATAAAGCACAAAGTAAGGATCCTAGTGTAAATAGTGAAACGGCCATAACAAAAATATTTCTTGTGCCAAATTTATCTGACAAAAAACCACTAACAGGAATAAATAATGCAAGAGTCAAAGCATAACTTATCACGGCTGATTGCATATTTAATGGGGATTCATTAAGATCATTAGCCATAGTGGGGAGTGCTGTGTTTAATATCGAGGTATCAAGTGATTGCATAAAGAATGCAAATGCCGCAATCCACGGTAATATACGATATACAAAGGGTGGTAACTGTAATTCGCTATTCATTTTAATCTAGCCTGAAATTAATTTAAATGCAGGGTAAGCACTAAAAATTAAGCTATCCTACTTAGGTTGTGTTTGATAGAAGCTATAATAAATACTATTTTACAATATTATTTATCAATTATTGGTTTTTTCTTATTTTTACAGCGTTACCTTACCAGTAGTTAGCATAGAGCAAGCCACAAACACTGCGCCAAACTGAAAACACGTCAGCAGTTAGATCCGATAAAAACAGATATAATAAATTTTCTATGAGGTTAATAAAACAATTCTGTAATGATTGTAGAATTATATTAATTTTTTGTTTTTTTTATATTATTAATTCTGCTAAATAACATTAAGGTGTTTGTTAAAATTGTATTAAGTATGTAATCTGGTGGCTCATTGCGTAATTGTGTTAAAATCTTAAAAACCGCAGTAATGTATTCAGGACGGTTTGGTTGTCCTTGGCGCCCACTTAGTGGCATATCGGGTGCATCTGTTTCAAGCACTAGACTGTCAAGCGGTAATTGAGCAATTGTATTGCGAGTTTTATTCGCACGTTCATAACTAATTACGCCACCTACACCAATATAATAACCCAGCTTAACAAATTGCATGGCTTGTTGATAACTACCTGAAAAACCATGTATTACACCGCGACAAGGTAAGTTGGCCTTGTGTAATTCGCGGTACATAATATCGTGCGCTTTGCGTGAATGTATTAAAACGGGTAAATCAAACTGTTTGGCAAGTGTTAATTGCGACCTAAAAAATAATAATTGTTGTTGCCAATCGATACTTAAATCGTAGCGATCGAGCCCGATTTCTCCAATGGCAACTAATTTTTTAGGTTTTGTTTTAACACTATTGGTTAATAGTTCTAAATCAGCCATAGTATGTTGGTAGATAGGATGTAATCCCAAAGCGGCATAAAGTTCATGGTAATTATTCGTAAGTTGTAAAACAGTATCAAAATAGTTAGCACTAACTGTGGGTATAATTAACCCAACAATACCCACTTGGCGAATCTTATTTATTGAATCAACCAAAAATTCAGTAAAAGGCGGAAAATCAAAATGACAATGTGTATCAATAAACATAATGCCTCTTATTCTACTGTTGTTTGATGTAATAAAATTGGTAATAAAAATCGCTCAGCGGTAAATATAATTTGTTCAATCAGTGTATCGGTTAACTCAGGATAAAGACGAGTATAATAACTGTCACACTCGGCGGATTGGTTAAATCCTCCTTGCCATGAATTTAAAAGTTGATTGATAGCTCTTTCACTAGCGATAATCTGACCTGTTTTCTTGTCATAAGCTGCAATTAGCCAACTCCACGAACTTTTTAATGGCATTAATAATGGTTCATTGATACCCTGCAAATAGCCTTCAACTAAATTAGTTAATATAGTTAAGGCTAGATCTGCATTTAAATGTGAAAATCGCCATTCATTATCTTCCCGACCATACATACGACTTTGACTGTCAATTTTATCAGGATTTAAAATGCAATAAACCAAATGATCAATCCACAACGAAATACCATTGCGAATCGAAAGCTTTGATGGTCGCCATGTCAATATACCATCGTCTTGAATGTGAGTTAACCAACCTTGTAATTGGTAATGTTGATCATTGGATGAAATGGTTAAATTAACTTCTTGTGTTGTCATATCCAAGCGTTCTTGGCAGATTTTATTAGCTAATAATTGCATTGTTTCATTTTGCTCATGGTAAATAATCTGACCAAATGCACCGTCAGGTAAGTCACCAGTTAGTGCTAAGCGTTGATATAAATCATCTGATTGTTGAGGATCTTTGGCAATAAGTTGATTTAAAATCTGCAAATTCAATTGGTAACGCTGTAAACTATCAAGATTAAAGTTCTCCGCATCTGGTAACGTATCGTCAAGATAGTTAAGATAAAAATTAAAACGCTTTTGTAAAAATAGTCTAATTGGGTGTTGGTAAAATCGTTTTAATTCATCAAGACTGATATTATCGACACTGATAGCGGGTATTTTACTAATAAAGTCTTGCTCTTTTCCTTGTTGTAATGCAGCTGGTAACCATTCATCGGCATAACTTTTTGGATTTTGTAAAAAGTTTAGGGGATTAAATGGTGTGCGTGTATGGTTTATCCGTAAAAAATCTAAGTTGTTATTAATGTTATCAACCTGGTTTACAGGAATGTTATAATATTGAGCAATATATTCCCAAAGTTCATCAACGAGTATTGACGGATAACGTTCACTATTATCTTTTATATCTCGACCAATATAGCTAATATAAAGCAGGTTTTGCGCCGATAAAATAGCTTCTAAAAAAAGGTAGCGATCATCATTACGACGACTACGATCACCTCGCCTTGGATGATGGGCAATAAGATCAAAATCAAGTGGTAGTGATGTTCTTGGATAATCGCCATCATTCATACCCAATAAACAAACAACTTTAAATGGAATAGAGCGCATTGGCATCATAGTACAAAAGTTTATTTTACCGATTAAAAAACGGTGTACTAAATGATTTTGTTCTAAGCGTGATTGCATAGCATCATGCAAAATAGTGATAGAGATATTATCCGTATAATTGGCCACCATCCCACTATTAATCAATTTTTGCCACTCTTCTTCGAGCATTAACAAAATAGATTCACGCTGTGGATTACTCGCAAAAAAATCATTCATTAATTCAAAGACACAACTTTGCCATTCAATTAATGGTTTTTCTTCACTTAAGATTGCTAACCATTTGCTCACAACACTAACAAACTCAGCTAACTTACCAATTAATTCGGCATCTAAACCTGTTGCACCATCATATGGTAATATTTGTTGCCAAGCTCCTTGCTCACTGCTCATCGTATAACCAAGCAATAAGCGCCCTAAGCCAAATAACCAGCTATGCGTACTTTCAAGCCCAAAACGAATACCCGATTCAATAATCCAAGTTCGTAAAAGAGTTAACTGTGATTCATTAATGGCAAACTTTTCAGCAATAGCTGGAATTTCTAACAAATTAAATAGCTCTTCTGACGTAAATCTACTGTACGGAAAGTTTAAAATAGCGAAGAATCCTTGCACAATAGGATCAATATTCCGTGCTTTTTGGTCAGAAATGGTAAAAGGTAAATAACGTTGGCCAGTTGCATTACCAAAAACAGCGCGAATATAAGGTACGTAACGGTCTATATCTGAAACCATTACAATACAATCACGTAATTCAAGCTCAGAGTTGGCATCAAAAATGGACAACAGATAATCATATAATACTTCAACTTCACGTAGTTCACTATGGCAAGCATGAAATGAAATCGATTGATCCGCAGGTAAAATTTGTTTATTACAAGAATCACTTTGATAAAGTTCCAAAATATCTTGTTGAATTGCATGTAACAGGCAAAAGCGATCTTGATCAACAAAGGCTTCAATATCTTGCTTATGGCTAACGTCTTGTAGTAAAAATAGATTATCTCGACCTAATTTTCCCCACGATGTTAATAGCGGATTGGGAATTTTATCAGGCGTACTTTGTAAATCTGATAATTGCTTTTCAATAATATCTCCCCAATACCATTTACAGGGGTTATTAAACATCAAATGAACATCAATATGTTTTCCAAGAGCCGCAAGCAATGATAAATAAATAGGAGGGAGTGAAGATATACCGAAAATAAAAACACGCTTTGGTAAGTGCTTTAATTGCGTACGATCCAATCTATCATCTTGTAAAATTTTAAGCATTTGTTGATAAATATTTGCTCGATGATAAGGTTGGCTAATTGATATAAGTTTACGCCACAACTCCGCTTGCCACGTTTCATCAGAATGATGATTTAACTCAGCTACTGTTTGATTAGCTTCCCATCTTACTAACCAATCGGAGCGATAAACTAAATATTGGTCAAATAAACGGGCAATACGTGTTGCCAGTTGATATAGTTTTCTATCTGTTTTGTCAACATTCAAATAAAACTTGAGTGAACTAAATTCTTTTTGTTCAATAAGCTGTGGAAGCAGATAATACAAGCGCCAACTCATTGTTTCAACACTATAATTATTTTCAATTGGTGCATTGGGTAACAAGACTTGATAAAGTTGCCAAATAAATTGTGTAGGAAAAGGGAAGTTAATATTTGCAGAAATGCCTATTTCATCAGCCAACGCAATTTGCAACCATTGTGCCATACCTTGGCTTTGTACAATCACCATATCCGATGTAAATACATCTTCTAATGGCTGTCTTTGCATCAATTCACTCACTAATGATTTAAGAAGCTCGATTTGATTTGAATGATAAATAGTAAACATAGCAACATTAATTACGATAAAATTATCTAAAATTATCTCTAATACTCATGAATAAATCTAGTGACTCTTATTTTAAATAAAAAATTATAGCTCATATTAATAGTATCGAAGAATTTATGTTTGATTTGTAATAGTTAAGTAACAAACAAGACCAACTATTTATTAATTTTAATAATAGTTCATTTGAATTAAAAAAGGCTACAAAACAAACTTTGTAGCCCGGTAATTTTTCTGCTCTTGAAAAACAGTCGATTATTGACCAATACGGCGTGTTAATTCGATAACGCGAATTTTTGCCAAGGCTTTAGATAATTCGGCAGACGCTTGTGCAAATGACATATCACCGCTTGGATGATTAATATGTTCTTGTGCTTGTCTTACTGCTTCTTGTGCTCTTGCTTCATCTAAATCTTCACCACGAATTGCGGTATCTGCCAAGATAGTTACGATGTTAGGTTGTACTTCTAAGATGCCGCCAGATAGATAAATAAACTCTTCTTCACCATTCGCTTTCACAATGCCAACCATGCCTGGTTTTATGGCTGTGAGTAAAGGGGTATGGCCAGGATAAATCCCAAGTTCACCTTCTTTACCTGTGACTCTGATTCGCTGAACATCACCCGAAAACAGGTGAGATTCAGCACTAACAACTTCTAATCGATAGGAAGTTAGTGCCATAATACGATCTCCATTAATATGATCTTCGTTCGATGAATCTCTTAGAGAGATTTTGCCTTCTCAATCGCTTCATCAATTGAACCAACCATATAGAATGCTTGTTCAGGAATATGGTCATAATCACCATTCATGATTCCTTTAAATGCACTGATCGTATCTTTTAAAGGTACATATTTTCCTGGTGAACCAGTGAACACTTCTGCAACAAAGAATGGTTGAGATAAGAAGCGCTGAATTTTACGTGCACGAGCAACGATCAATTTATCATCTTCAGATAACTCATCCATACCAAGAATAGCAATAATATCTTTTAATTCTTGATAACGTTGTAGAATTGACTGAACACCACGGGCACAATCATAGTGCTCTTGACCAACAACTAAAGGATCTAATTGACGACTAGTTGAATCTAATGGATCCACTGCAGGATAGATACCTAAAGAAGCAATTTGTCGACTTAATACGATTGTCGCATCTAAGTGAGCAAAGGTTGTTGCTGGTGATGGGTCAGTCAAGTCATCTGCTGGCACATACACCGCTTGGATTGAAGTAATCGAACCAGTCTTAGTTGAAGTAATACGTTCTTGTAGTAACCCCATTTCTTCAGCTAATGTTGGTTGATAACCTACTGCCGATGGCATACGACCTAATAACGCTGATACTTCGGTACCAGCTAAGGTATAACGATAAATATTATCGATGAATAATAAAACATCTTTACCTTCGTCACGGAATTTTTCAGCCATAGTCAAACCAGTTAACGCAACACGTAAACGGTTTCCTGGTGGCTCATTCATTTGGCCGTAAACTAATGATACTTTATCAAGTACGTTTGATTCTTTCATTTCGTGGTAAAAGTCATTGCCTTCACGAGTGCGTTCACCCACACCAGTAAACACTGAGTAACCTGAGTGTTCAATAGCGATATTACGGATCAACTCCATCATATTAACGGTTTTACCTACACCAGCACCACCAAATAGACCAACTTTACCACCTTTAGCAAATGGACAAATTAGGTCGATAACTTTAATACCTGTTTCAAGTAATTCAGTTGAGTTTGCAAGCTCTTCATAGGTTGGGGCAGCACGGTGAATCGCCCAACGTTCTTCTTCACCAATAGGACCTGCTTTATCAACAGGTTCACCAAGCACGTTCATAATACGCCCTAGCGTTTTAGTACCTACAGGTACTTCAATACCGTGACCAGTGTTTACAACTTTAAGCCCTCGTCTTAAGCCATCAGATGATCCCATTGCAATACAACAAACAACACCACCACCTAATTGTTGCTGAACTTCCAGAACTAATTTCTCAGTGCCAGTTTCCACTTCTAATGCATCATATACCTTTGGTACTGCATCTTCTGGGAATTCGACATCAACCACCGCACCGATGATCTGGACAATCTTTCCAGTAGCCATTTTTATTCCTCTACGTCTTTTTCTTAACTATAAGCCAATATATTTAGCATTAACCAGAAACAGCGGCTGCACCAGATACAATATCAATCAACTCATTGGTAATTGCACCTTGACGTGCTTTGTTATACGCAATTTGTAATTCATTGATTAAGTTTGCACCGTTATCGGTTGCCGCTTTCATAGCCACCATTCTTGCTGCTTGTTCACTCGCTAGATTTTCAACCACAGCTTGATAAACTTGTGATTCAATATAGCGACGTAAAATTACATCTAATAGTGATTTAGCATCCGGCTCATAAATATAATCCCATGATGAAGCATTAAGTTTTTTATCTTCTGAATGTGGTAATGGTAATAACTGCTGTATTGTTGGCTTTTGTGACATGGTATTAATAAATCTATTGGTAACAATATATAATCTATCAATTTTTCCGTTGTCATATGCTTCAAGCATTGTTTTTACTGGACCAATTAAATCAGATAAATTTGGTTCGTCCCCTAAGTTAGTTACTTGAGTTAAGATGTTCGTTTTTACAGATGAAAAGAATGAAACACCTCGAGAACCAATTAAAGCCACATCAGTTTCAACACCCTCTTCCTGCCATGTTGACATATCAGCAACGACAGTTTTAAAAAGATTAATATTTAAACCACCACATAAACCACGATCGGTTGAAATAATAAGATAGCCAACTCTTTTCACATCTCTTTCTTCTAAATAAGAATGTCTGGTTCCTATCTGAGCTAACGCTAAATGTCCAATTACTTCACGAATCATTTCAGCATATGGTCGACTAGCAGCCATTCTATCTTGCGTTTTACGCATTTTAGAATTAGCAACCATTTCCATTGCTTTAGTGATTTTTTGCGTACTTTGGATACTGGCAATTTTTGTTCTAATCTCTTTTGCATTAGCCATTTTCTACCTCACCCTTACCATGTTTGAGTTGATTTAAAGCTTTCAAGTAATTCTTTTAGCTTAGTTTCAATCTCATCATTGTAATTGCCAGTTTCATCGATTAATTTGATAAAATCAGCATATTGACTATGAGCATAAGCAAGTAGTGCTGTTTCAAACGGTAATACTTTAGCCAATTCTACATCTTCAAGGTAACCTCGCTCAGCAGCATAAAGTACAATAGATTGCTCAGCAACAGTCATAGGTGAGTATTGTTTTTGTTTTAACAATTCTGTTACTTTTTCGCCGTGACTTAATTGGTTTCTTGTTGCTTCATCTAAATCTGATGCAAACTGAGAAAACGCAGCTAATTCACGATACTGAGCAAGCGCAGTACGAATACCACCTGATAATTTTTTCATTATCTTAGTTTGTGCTGCACCACCCACACGTGAAACCGAAATACCAGGGTTAACCGCAGGGCGGATACCTGAATTAAATAGGCTAGTTTCAAGGAAAATCTGACCATCAGTAATCGAAATTACGTTAGTTGGTACGAATGCTGAAACGTCACCAGCCTGCGTTTCAATAATTGGTAATGCTGTTAATGAGCCAGTTTTCCCTTTAACTTCACCTTTAGTGTACTCTTCAACATAGGTCTCATTAACACGAGCTGCACGTTCAAGTAAACGAGAATGAAGATAAAATACATCGCCAGGATAAGCTTCACGTCCAGGTGGGCGACGAAGTAATAACGAAATTTGGCGATAAGCAACAGCTTGTTTAGATAAATCATCATAAACAATTAACGCATCTTGACCACGGTCACGGAAGTACTCACCCATTGCACAACCAGCATAGGGTGCTAAGTATTGTAGTGCAGCTGATTCAGACGCTGATGCCACAACCACAATCGTGTTTTTAAGTGCCCCATGCTCTTCAAGTTTGCGTACAACATTGGCAATGGTCGATTGTTTTTGACCAATGGCGACATAGATACATTTTACACCTGAATCACGTTGGTTGATAATTGCATCGACAGCAAGTGCTGTTTTACCCGTTTGACGGTCACCAATGATAAGTTCACGCTGACCACGTCCAATTGGAATCATTGAGTCAACGGCTTTATAACCAGTTTGTAATGCTTGGTCAACAGATTTTCGTTCGATAACACCAGGGGCAACGACTTCAACTGGTGAAAAGCCATCATGCTGAATCGAACCCTTACCATCAATTGGCTCACCTAATGTGTTAATAACACGGCCTAATAAACCTTCGCCGACTGGAACTTGTAAAATACGACCAGTACATTGCACTTTCATTCCTTCAGACAAATCTTCGTATGGTCCCATGACCACTGCACCGACTGAATCTCTTTCAAGATTTAATGCCATTGCATATCGGCCCCCTGGTAATGCAATCATTTCGCCTTGCATTACATCGGTTAATCCGTAAATTCGAAGAATACCATCACTTACAGATATGATAGTTCCTTCATTGTGAGCATCACTCACAATATTGAACTGAGCTATTCGCTCTTTAATTAGTTCACTTATTTCAGTTGAATTTAGCTGCATTATCAGTCCCCTTAAGACTGTAGAGCGTCATTTAAACGATTTAAACGCCCTCTGATACTACTATCAATAACCATATCGCCCGTACGAATAATAAAACCAGAAATGAGCGATTTATCTATATAACATTTTAGTTTTACTTTTCGTGATAAACGTTTTTCGACAGCGACAGAAATTTTATTAAGTTGTTCATTGGTTAGCTCATTGGCAGAAATAACATCAACATCTGCTTGGGCCTCTTTTTCTAAACAATATTGCTCAAACAAAATTAATACTTCGGGAAGAAGCGATAACCGTTTGTTTTCAGCCATAATCCTAATAAAGTTAGTGCTAAACTCATCTAACACATCTTTACAGATGTTGATGAGTAAGTTAGCCACTGAATCAGCTTTCATGTCAGATGCTAAAACACTTCTTATTTGAGCATCTTTGCTCACTTTAGATGCTAACACTAACATTTTATGCCATGATTCGATGTTATTTTTTTCTATCGCAAAATCAAAAGCAGCTTTAGCATAAGGGCGAGCAATTGTAATTAAGTCAGCCATTGCTCTATTCTCCTTATAGTTCAGCTACAAGTTTATCAATGATGTCGCTATTTGCGGCTTCATTAACAGAACGTTGAATAATTTTTTCTGCACCAGCAATTGCGAGTGTAGCCACTTGCTGTTTGAGCTCTTCTTTAACTCGTTTTCGTTCAGCCTCTACTTCGGCAAATCCTTGAGCAACAATCCGTTCTCTTTCGCGAGAAGCTTCTTGTTTTGCTTCTTCAAGAATGATTGCTTTGCGTTTATTCGCTTGCTCAATAATTGCATTAGCTTCAACCTTAGCCTGTTGCATTATGTCAGATGTATTTGCTTTGGCTAATTCCAAATCCTTTTTTGCTGTTTCTGCTGAAGCAAGCCCATCTGCTATCTCTTTTTGGCGTTTTTCAATTGCACTAATAACAGGAGGCCAAACAAACTTCATACAGAACCAAACAAATAATACAAATGTAATTGCTTGGCCGAGGAGAGTTGCGTTCATATTCATGAGACAATTCCTCTTAAATTATTATTAACCTGCGACAGCAAAAATGATGAATAATGCAATACCTACACAAATCATTGGAATTGCATCAACTAATCCCATAACGATGAAAAATTGGGTTCGTAACATAGGTATTAATTCTGGTTGGCGAGCGGCGCCTTCTAAAAATTTACCACCTAGAATACCAATACCAATTGCACCACCAACAGCAGCTAACCCCATCATTATGCCTGCGGCTACATATAAAATTTCCATTATATACTCCAGTTAACTATAAAAAATATTGAAATTAATGTTCTTCCGTCGCCGATGCCATTGCTAAATAGACAATCGTCAACACCATAAAAATAAATGCTTGTAATGTAATAATTAAAATATGGAAGATAGCCCAAGGTAATGATAATACCCACTGTGACCACCATGGTATCAATGCAGCAATTAGAATGAAAATAAGTTCACCTGCATACATATTACCGAAAAGTCGAAGTCCTAAAGATAACGGTTTAGCTAAAAGACCAACTAATTCAAGTACAAGGTTTACTGGCGCAAAGGCCCAATGATTAAATGGATGAAGTGTGTAATCTTTAATAAACCCTGAAATCCCTTTGTACTTGATAGAATAAATGATAATTAAGAAAAAAACACCTAAAGCCATTGACATGGTAATGCTGACATCAGCTGTTGGTACTACTCTTAAATGAGAAAGACCCAAGTATTGACTCGCATAAGGTAGAAAATCAACGGGTATAAGATCCATTAAGTTCATTAAGAAGATCCAGATAAACACTGTTAAAGCTAAAGGCGCAATAAGTTTATTTTGCCCTGTAAACATGTCTTTTACTGTATTATTAACAAACTCGAAAATCATTTCAACAGCGCATTGCAATTTACTTGGAACACCACTGGTGGCTTTCTTTGCAACGCAACGGAAAATCCATAGAAAAATAACACCAAGTATTATTGAAAAAAATAATGAATCAAGATTAAATGTCCAAAATCCTGACCCCACTTGTAAATTTTCAAGATGGTGTTTTATATAAGCCTGCGGTGAAGCTGGAGAGGAGACTGCCATATAACCTTCTTACCTATTCTTAAATATAAAAATATTACTTATGTTTTATACCTTTAAAAGGTATAAACAATCGCTGTAATAACCATAAGCTTCTATTTTAAACCCAAATCCCTATAGTAAGTCAACCTTTGATTAACTAAATTAAGAATTTAGACACTTTTTACTAATTTTTTGTTAAGAGTACATAACTTACCCCATTACGTTATGAAAAAAAAGTCCATTAATCACTCAATGAGCTGATAGAAATATATCCTTTTTTAAGCTTTAACAGCAGTAGCGATAAATTCAGCTAATTTTTGTACTTCAAGTTCATCGATACCTTCAACCATAACACGTATAAGAGGCTCTGTTCCCGATTTACGGATTAAAACGCGCCCCTGGTTACCTAATTGTTTTTCTGCTTGTTCAATAGCTGATTTTACCGTTGGTTTAATCAAAGGATCATCTTTTGCTGAAAATCGCACATTAATTAATATTTGAGGCAGCATGGTCATGCCACTGCATAAATCAGCTAAAGACATATCATTACGGATCATGGCGGTTAAAACTTGTAAACCAGCTATAATGCCATCACCGGTTGTGGTTTTATCTAATAATAATACATGACCAGAATTTTCAGCACCTAAGCGCCAATTTTTTTCAATTAATTTTTCAAGGACATAACGATCACCAACGTTTGATCTAACAAATGGAATACCAAGATTTTTAAGTGCTATTTCAAGCCCCATATTGCTCATCAACGTTCCGACGACACCACCTTTTAATTGTCCTTGTCTTAATGCTTCTCGTGCAATGATATAAATAATTAAATCACCATCAATTTTTCTCCCTTTATGGTCAACCATAATGATGCGATCTCCATCACCATCTAAGGCGAAACCTAAATCTGCTTTTTCATCAATAACACATTTAGCAAGAGCTCTTATATCAGTAGCACCACAATTTTCATTAATATTTACACCATCAGGTTCGCAACCAATTTTAATGACTTTTGCGCCAAGCTCTCGTAATACTTTTGGCGCAATATGATAGGTAGCACCATTTGCACAATCAACAACTATTTTAAGCCCTGCTAAACTTAAATCGTGATTAAAAGTACTTTTACAAAATTCGATATAACGACCTGCTGCATCGGTTATGCGACTTGCTCGTCCAAGTTGTTTAGATTCGACGCAGTCAATCTCTTTTTCAAGCTGAGCTTCGATTTCTAATTCAATGGCATCATCAAGTTTTTTCCCTTCCGTTGAAAAAAATTTAATACCATTATCATAAAAAGGATTGTGTGATGCAGAAATAACAACGCCGGCATCAGCCCTAAATGTTCGCGTTAAATAAGCGATAGCAGGAGTCGGCATTGGTCCAGTAAAGGCGGCGGCAACACCAGCTGAAGCAAAACCTGCCTCTAGTGCTGATTCAAGCATATAGCCAGAAATACGGGTATCTTTACCGATTAATACTTTTTTTACACCATCTTTAGCAAGAACTCGTCCAGCTGCCCAACCTAATTTGAGCGCAAAGTCAGGCGTAATAGGATACTGCCCAACTTTACCTCTAATTCCATCTGTACCAAAATATTTTCGATTAGACATTTTTTTCCTCATACTCAGACCTACTTTTTAGACAGCTCTTATCAATAATTAGTTTTTTTCATTATCCTTCAAAAAAATTTCATACGAATTATTCACGATTATCATTAGCCAATTTCAATAAAGCTTGGCTTTCTTTTATAAAATGCTTGGCATAATTACCAAACCATTTGGAAACTTCATTAAAATTATCAACAAATTTAGCTTTATCGCGCTCTTCAATAACCTCAACCATTTTTCCAAAGCAATCATAATAACGTTTGATTAATTCGATATTATCATCTGATGCCATAATGATATCGGCATACAGCTCAGGATCTTGAGCAAACAATCGCCCAATCATCATCAGCTCAAGTCGATAAATAGGAGAAGAAAGTGCGATCAATTGCTCTAAATCAGCTTGTTCTCGTTGTAAATTGACACCATATGAAAACGAAGTGAAATGACGTAATGCTTGGATGAACGACATACATTTGTCATGTTCTTTAGCATCAATTGCACATAAATTAGCACCCCAAATTCGCATTTGCTCAATTAACCATTGATATTTGGCGGGATCACGCCCTTGGCAATAAACAATAATTTGTTTTGCTAAATTCGGAACATCCGGACCAAACATTGGATGTAAACCAACGACAGGACCTTGATGCTTATCAAGCATTTCTTGGAGAGGTTTAGCCTTTATGGATGTAAGATCCGTTAAAATGCAATCTTTGGGTAATGGTGGTAGCTGTTTAATAATTTCACAAGTTTTGTTAATAGGTACCGTCATGATAACTGCCGCTGCATCAGTAACCACTTCGGCTGCTTGATGCATCGTTTTTGAACCTAATGTTTTAACTTGATACCCAGATAAGGTAAATAAACGAGCAAACAATCGCCCCATTTGCCCATTACCACCAACAATCACTATTGATCCTTGACCACTATAGACTTTTTTAAAACCTTTATCATTTTCGCTAATATAAGATTCACGCATCAAACGACGTAAAATATCTTCCATTAAAACAGGAGAAACACCTTGCTCTTTAGCCTCTTGCCGTCTTTTAGCTAGCATATCGGCTTCGCGTTGAGGATCATAGATGGGAATACCGTACTTGCTTTTTACTTCGCCAACTTCAGCAACTAACGCTAATCGCTTTATAATTAAAGATAAAATAGATTGATCAACTTCATCAATTTTATCGCGTAAGGCAAGTAGTTCCTTAAACATATTGGATTGTTCCTTATTATCACAAAGAGTTGTTTTTTCTGTAATAGCTTAACAGTATAACGTATTTTTGGTACGATGCGTATTTAGAACATCAAATACAAGACAATAAATCAACATGAATGTTATCTCATTTAATATTAACAGCCTTCGTGCCCGAATTCACCAATTAGCAGCTATTATTGATAAATACCAGCCTGATGTAATTGGTTTACAAGAAACGAAAGTCCATAACAACCAGTTTCCTATTGCTGAGCTTGAACCATTTGGTTATTACCTAAACTATCATGGGCAAAAAGGACATTACGGAGTTGCTTTACTAACAAAGCAAAAACCTCTGTCGGTACAATGCGGTTTTCCAACCGATGGGGATGAAGCACAATGCCGTTTAATTATGGCCGAATTACCTACTAGTAAAGGGAATTTAACCGTAATTAATGGTTATTTTCCGCAAGGTGAAAGTTTACATCATGAAACTAAATACCCAGCTAAACGTAAATTTTATCAAGATCTGAATAATTATTTACAAGAATATCAATTAAATAATCAATTAACTTTAATTATGGGGGATATGAACATCAGTCCAACTGATTTAGATATTGGTATTTCAGAAGAAAGCCGTAAACGTTGGCTTCGTACAGGTAAATGTTCATTTTTGCCGCAAGAGCGTGAATGGATCAACAATTTAATGTCACTTGGCTTTATTGATACTTACCGTAACGAACATCCAACAAAGCAAGAATATTCATGGTTCGATTACCGCTCAAAAGGGTTTGAAACAGATACTGGTCTTAGGATTGATTTAATTTTAGCTAGTCAAAAATTGCTAGCACACTGTCAACAAACAGGGATTGATTATGCTATTCGAGCAATGGAAAAACCCTCTGACCATGCTCCAATTTGGGCTAAATTTGATTTAGTATAAATCTGTATCATCACAATAAAGGATCATCACATGCAAAATAGCTCGGTTTTATCGGTCAAAGATCTTAATCAAATCGTTAAAGATTTACTGTCTGATGCAATTGGGCAGATCTGGTTAATGGGAGAAGTTTCTAACTTTTCACGTCCATCATCAGGTCATTGGTATTTTTCGTTAAAAGACGATAGCGCACAAGTTCGTTGTGCGATGTTTCGCAACAGTAATTTTCGGGTAGGTTTTACTCCACAAAATGGACAACAGGTTTTAGTTAGAGCAACAGTAACCTTGTACGAAGCTCGTGGTGAATATCAACTGGTTATTGATAAAATTCAGCCAGCAGGTGCCGGGCTATTACAACAAAAATTTGAACAGTTAAAAAAACGGCTTTCTGATAAAGGAATGTTTGATGCTATTTACAAAAAGCCACTCCCTAAAAATATTCGCACAGTTGGAATTATCACTTCATCAACAGGTGCGGCATTACATGATATTTGTCAGATATTAAAACGCCGAGATCCGAGTTTGCATTTAATTATTTACCCAACACAAGTACAAGGTATCGAAGCAGCCGAGCAAATTGCTAAAATGATTCACATTGCCAACATTCGTCAAGAATGTGACATCTTAATAGTTGGTCGGGGTGGGGGGTCGATTGAAGATTTATGGTCATTTAATGAAGAAGTGGTGGCAAGAGCTATTTTTGCAAGTCAATTACCTATTGTCAGTGCCATTGGGCATGAAATTGATTTTACGATTGCCGATTTTGTGGCTGATGTAAGAGCAGCAACGCCATCTGCGGCAGCAGAGCTTGTTAGCCAAGATAGCTTAGAACAAGAGAAACGTTTGCAGACTCAAGAACAGCATTTATCCATGGCAATGGATTATTATTTAATGCAGTGTCGAGAAAAACTCAATAAATGGCGACATCAATTGCAAACTCAACATCCACAAACAAAGCTAGAAAAACAATTGAGTCAACTCTTAACTTATCGCCATTCATTATCTAAAAATATTCAGCAATATTTGATCAGACTGTCAAATCGCTATAATGCACTTGATAAACGATTATTACGAGTATCTCCACAAAATAATATTGTTTATCTAGGGCAAGTTACATGGCAAAAAAAACAGCAACTAATCAATTTAATTAAACAAAGGTTAACAATATCACAACATCAATTTATTTTACAAACCTCTCAACTTAATAATGTTAGTCCTCTAGCTACACTTGAACGAGGTTATTCAGTTACCACGAACCAAGACAACACAGTAGTTCGTCGCTCTGAGCAAGTTGCTATTGGTGACATTATCGTAACAAGGCTGAAAAAAGGTAAACTTATTAGTCAAATTACAAAAATTAACGAATAAAATAATTATATTTAAAGATTATAGATAAACCTATTTTACTAATCTTTAGTATCATTTTTGCAATTCTGGTAATCGCTAGTATATAATCTAAACAATAGACAATTATTATATTATTCAGAGAGTTTATGCATTATTCAATCGATATTGATTTAGGCACCACAAACAATTAATTTGTGTTTATCAAGATGAATCCTTGTCTCTAATTAATATTTTCATGGTATGTGTTTATGATACTCGGCTTAATTCACCGCATAATACTTCAAGATTTTCTTTATTATTGAGTGTTTCCCAAAATTCAAATCCAATCGACTAACCAGTAAAATAGTTATCCACGATTAATAAAAATATTGAGAACCAACAGCTATTCTTAAGAAAATCCATAGTGTTTTTTATTCGGTAATATATTTATTGGTAATACCAATACTTAACACATATCCTATACGCACATAACCCCAGTTACGAAGCCACTATAGCCACATACATAAAAAGTTTGTTCAACTAATTCTAATAACACTTTTTGATGATTATCTTGTATTTATACCTGTCTAATTCAGTAAATCGACAATACATTAGATAATATCTAGAGAGCATGTCCATCAGCAATCATATCAAAGGTGCATGCCTCTCAAGAATCAATTCCCTAGCTTGCGCCATTGGTGCAGATAAACCATAAAGCCAATAAATAAAATCTTGATCCATACTTAAACTAATAAACACAACTATATTGTTTAATATAAGAAGATAGCATATTGTAGTTGTAAAGAGAAATTGTGCCATTATTTTCTAAGCTATTTATTTTGGTAGAAATTAAATTATTATCATTAAAATAACAATAAAATTATTTTGCAAATTACTTTCCCCAAGGCATAATGAAATGTAATTCTATCTTTGTCTACATATTGCTTAGCCATAAATTGAAGGAGTTATAATGAAAAAATTTGCCTTAACAGTAATTTTAATGTCAAGTGCATTAATGTTACAAGGCTGTGTTGCAGCAGTAATTGGTGCGGGTGCCACAGCCACAGCAAAGGTTGCTAGCGATCCTCGAACAGCTGGAACACAAGTTGACGATACGACACTTAATTCCAAAATTGGTATGAAACTAAAAGATAATGCCTCAGAATTTGTTGGTTCACGGATTTCAACAAGTGTTTATGACAGCAATGTCCTTTTAACTGGTCAAGGAAATAATGAGCAAAGTATGAAGGCTGAAAGTCTAGTCGCTGAAATTGACGGTATAAAAAAAATATTTAATCAAATCCGTATTGGAAAAATTATTGGTGCAGGCACAATCACAAATGACACATGGATAACAACAAAAGTTAAATCGCAACTTATACTAAATGCAGATACGAAAGCAAGAAAAATCAAAGTAGTTACCGAAAACAGTGAAGTTTTTTTAATGGGCATCGTCACGCAAGAAGAAGGTAGGGTTGCCGCTGAAGTTGCAAGCAAAGTCAGCGGTGTTAAAAAAGTAATAATGCTATTTACTTATCCAGAAGATTAATTATTATACTATAGATTGAATGCGCTCGATTAATTTCACCAACCCATGCAATCGTGATTGGCTGAGTTCAGCTGTTATTTTAAATTCATTTAATATGGATTGAAAATTGATTGAGAGAATTTCTTTGGCAGTTTTATTATTAGCAATAATCACTAAAATTGCCATTAAACCTTTTACAATTCGACCCTCACTATCACCACTAAAAACATAGGTATTATCTGTCTGTTTTTGATAAGTCAACCAAACTCGGTTTTCACAGCCATTGACTTGATTTTGCGCTGTCTTTTGCTCTTCAGGAAAATCAGGCAATTGCTTTGCTAACATCACTAACTGTCGATAACGATCTTGCCAATTATGTTGCTTTGCGAATAATTTGGTTAAGTTTTGCTGTGATAGCATAATATTGACCTATTTACGGTTAACTGTTTGTAAAAAAGTTTCAGGAAACTATACGTTTCAGTATAAAATTACTCTAATATTTCAATTGAATTTTGCAATACTGAAATAAGTTTATCCACATCTTGCTGATTATTATATGGCATCAATGAAACACGAACCACTCCGTGGCATCCTAATTTATTCATCAAAGGCTGTGCACAAAGCTGACCAGTACGGATGGCAATATTTTGTTCACTTAACAAAATAGCAATATCATTATGATGAATATTATTGATATTAAAAGTGATTATCGAGCTATCATCCACACTATAAAATTGAATACCTGCAAATTGGTTTAGTTGTGATTTTGCGTAATAAGCTAGCTGTTTTGTGTAGTTTTCTGTTTGCTTATTATCCCAACTTTTTAACCACTCAAGTACGGCATCAAAACCAACAATACCTGCAATATTAGGTGTGCCAGCTTCAAATTTATAAGGAATATCTTCTTGAATAAAATCATCAAACGAAGCGCTTTTTAGCATTTTACCACCACCATGCCAAACCGACATGTGCTCAAGTAATGCCTTTTTACCATATAAAACGCCAAGCCCCGTTGGACCATACAATTTATGGGCAGAAAAGACATAAAAATCGATATCTAACTGGTTAACATTAATTGCATGATGAACAACACCTTGCGCACCATCCACCACTAAAACAGCATCATATTGATGAACAATACAACTAATTGCAGACAAATCAGGACAAAAACCTGTTACATTTGACATTTGGGTGATTGCAACAATTTTCGTCTTCTCTGACATTAACGACGATAATTCATTAACATCGGACGACCATTTTATGACTTTAGCCCTTGTTTGCTTAGCCACAATCAACCAAGGTAATAAATTACTATGATGCTCTAATTCACTCACAATAATTTCATCACCAGGTTGTAACAACGAGCGGGCATAGCTTTGTGTAATTAAATTAATTGACTCGGTTGCACCCCGTGTCCAGATAATTTCAGCACTACTATTAGCATGAATTAAATCAGCAACATTTTGTCTAGCCTTATCAATTGTTGCAGTTACTTGCAAAGCATCTTGGTGTAAACTACGTTTTGCAGTAGCTGTATTCTTGGCATAATACATTAGTGTTACATCGACCAAGGCTTGCGGTTTAAGTGCTGTTGCTGCCGAATCAAGATATACGCTTTCACTATTAAGCGCAGGAAAATTTCCCCGAAACTGTTCAGGCAGAAAATGCTTATTGAGTAAGTTCAAGTCCGGCAATCCCATTCCAGTAACCATTACAATCTCGGTTATGTTCAATTTGCAGTGGATTTAATCCATCTTCGTTAGCTTTGAACAGCTTAATAATATCAAGTGTTTCAATACCAAGCGGTGAAATTCTAATAATATCGACCAATTCTTTCATCTCTTTTAAATTATTTCCCAAATTGTAACAATAACCGCTTTGAGTCTGAATGCCGTTTAACACAAATACTTTCTGTTGTTCTTGCGAAAACACCTCACGTCCAACAGGATACTTAATACAACAAGTTTCGCATTTATCTTTAGGCTTATCTTCCGATCTTGCAGTGAAACAGCGAGCTGAATAAGCCAAAGGTAAATAACCATAGCTGAAGACTTCAACTTCAAAATTTCGTGCGATATTTAAACTCTCAAGCTGTTTAAGAACATTGCTCAACCAATCACGAGAAAGCTCAACCGGCATACACCAGCGAACCATACCTTGTTTTTGTAATAATTTTAAAGTTAAAGCGTTATAACAGTTAATGGCTGGGCCAGCAACAAACGGCAACTTATGTTCTTGTGCAATGTTAATTGCCGCCAAATCGTTGGCTTCAACCAAAAAATCACCATTATTTATTAATTGCCGCAACTCATTAAGTTCCGATGGAGCCTCAAGCAAAGCCAATGTTGACAGCACAACTTGCTTGCCTGATTTTGCGATCTCTTTTGCCAGCTCAAGCCAATTAGCGACTTTCATTTCACGACGTTTAGTACAAACGGTTTCACCCATATAAATAATATCCGCCTGACTCTCTTTAGCAGAGTAATAAAAAGCTTCTGTTTCAGTTTTAGGCCAATAATAAAGCACTGGTCCTAATGCGTATTTCATGGTTTTGCTCACTATATTTATGTTAGATCTTTTTCAATGATTTACCTTGATGCTGTTAGCACATTATCTATTGCTAACTCACCTTATTGCCATTTACGATGATAAGCGCCTAATGTTGTTTGTGTGCCTTCTGACACCGAACCTAGCGTATCTATCCAACGTTGTTCTGCTTGGAACGATTGCGGATTGGCTTTATAGCGATCGATAGCTTGTCTCCATACTTTTGTCACTTGCTCGACATAAGCTGGGCTACGCTGACGACCTTCTATTTTAACCGATGCGATATTTGCGGCAAACAGTTCAGGCAATAGCTCAATGGTATTTAAACTTGTTGGCTCCTCGATCGGATGATAAAGCTCATCTCCAACAAAATAACGACCTTTACATAGTGTTGGATAGCCTGCATTTTCGCCTTTCTTATGACAATCAATTAACACATTATTCAATCTTGACTCCAGTCCTTTCTCTGTTTCTTCCCAACGAACAAATTTGGCAGGCGAACAAGCGCCAACGGTATTAGGTGATTCGCCAGTTAAGTAAGATGACAAATAACATCGACCTTCCGCCATAATACACAAACTACCAAAAGCAAACACTTCAAGCGGAACGGGTGAAACTTGTGATAACTGTTTAACTTGATGCATCGAAAGTACACGCGGTAAAACAATGCGATGTACCTGAAAATTATTATAGTAAAACTTAATTGACTCCTCATTGGTCGATGAAGCTTGCACAGAAACATGGCGCTCGATATTAGGATACTTTTCAGCAGCATAATCTAGGATAGCTAAATCAGCAATAATAAGGGCATCAGCACCAATATTGGCTGCTATATCTACCGCATGTTGCCACCGATGAAAATTATTAGGATGTGCGAAAGTATTAATCGCAATATGAAGTTTTTTACCCCGTTTATGCACATAATCAGAAGCTTCGATTAATCGTTTTTCATTAAAATTTAAACCAGCAAAATGCCGAGCATTGGTATCATCCTTTAAACCAATATAAACAGCGTCAGCTCCGTTATCAATAGCAATTTTAAGTGATGGCAATGAGCCAGCAGGACAAAGAAGTTCCATAATTATTCCTAATTTACAATCAGTATTTTATACATTGTGTATTATGCAATAATTTACCGTGTAATGCGAATAGAAAGCCGTGATAATGCTAAAAAATGAATAAGAAAATTTCTATTATATAACACAATAAAAATAAAAAAGAACTTAAATATGAAAATGTAGAATATTAATTGTATTCATATAAAAAACAGCAAGAGTGGAATAGAATTAAACAATTATTCCATACATATATAGCTAACCCAACTATTTATAAATGAGGAAAAAAGTGAATGGGCTAAAAACTTCAGATATTAACTAATAAAAATAACTAAAGTAGTTTGAAAAGATTCTACTAAATGAATTTTGAAATCTAATTTTTATAAAACTCTATTTTCAATAAGATGTTGCAATGTTTAGAGTGCAACCGTAAACCTTTAAAACGATTAATGAAATATATGACTTTAATGGTGAGGTCTAAGAAATAGAAATTGCATGTACTTATGTAAAGGAATAAAGTCTTTTAGTGTCTGATATTTTTCATGAGGCGAAAATTGAGTGACAACATTAAACGGTTTATTAAAAGCTATTAATGTTTTCATTATATTCCTATACTGATTTTATCATATTACACATTAAATAAATTCTATTTAACATACATTTATATAATTTATTTAATAGACGTAAAAAAGCCCAGCATCTCTGCTGGGCTCTCTATAATTTAAAAAGTCTGGCGGCACCCTACTCTCACATGGGTAATACCCACACTACCATCGGCACTACGGCGTTTCACTTCTGAGTTCGGCATGG
>NZ_LZHG01000053.1 GCF_001690355.1 Gilliamella sp. Choc4-2 | reverse complement strand
CTTTTCCCATTTGCTCTAACTGCTGATTCACTATCATAAATTCTAAAGTTTACATCTCTTCCAAAACGATTTGATAAACTATCTGCTAAATCCCCAAACCCTAATTCTTTCATAGCATCAGAATTTAATGGCATTGAATATGGACGTCCTGGTTTTCCTAAATCTAAACTTTGTACTTTTTTTAATAAATCAGAATTAACAATTGCAACATCAAAATCACTTATCCTACCTACATCAAAAGGAATTCCTGTTTTAAAACTACGACCAGTAACAGAACTACCTTGCATGAAAACTTCTGAATTCTTGAAACCTCCCCTAGCTAGGGTAGCTTGAATTTGCGAACCAAATTGATTTAATTGACCATAACTTTTAAATCCTAAAATTGGCGATGTAGATAATCCGAATGAATCAATTTGAACGTTGCTATCACTTACATACGCATAAAAATTCGGGTTATTACCTGCTAACCCTATCGGGTCTTGGCTAATATATAAGCCGGTTTTAGGATTATAATATCGGAAGCGATTATAATAAAGCCCCGTTTCAACATCCTCATACTGCCCCAGTTGTCTGAACGGAATAAACGGCTGATTGTTAAAGGTATCTTCCTGTATTCTGCCATAGATGTCAAACTCCACCTGCCAAACCAGTTCCCCTTTGTCATCATAGGCCTGAGCGGGACGGCCCAAATAGTCCGATACAATCGAGTAGGACTTGCCTTCGCATAGCTTAGCGGTGGGGACTAAACTTCCTTCTTCATAAACCCAAGTGGTCAGGTTTTCGACCGGTTCGGGTTGGTCCAACATAAGCATTCCCAGCTCGTCAGTAATAACCTTAGGACGCCGTGCACGCTCATAATGCCATTCATGCAATAATACATTTCCATCCCAAAGATAGCGATAAATCTTGGTGTGGACAATTTTCGCTGTTCTTCTTCCTAAAGCGTCGTATTCAAAGCGAATCCATTCCCCTTGTGGATTGCGCACCGCTTTGAGCATGCCGTTTCCTTGCCACTGATATTCCCAATCACCCGGCTGCCATTGTGGCGGGTCAGCATTTTCCAGCGTTCTGTTTTTTCGTATTTGGTCGTATTGTTTGAGCTCAGACTTAGAATATCGCCGTATTTCGGCCTTGCGGTCAAATTCATTGTCATCTAAATCTTCTATCCAGAACCCTTTTTGAGTGGTGGGAGAGTCAAGAGCAAAAGGAGAATTTTTTAACCGGGTGTGGGCAGAGGTGGGAGGAAGGGCCACTTTACGAGAGGTTTTTAAGATAAGGTTCCCCGATGGGTCGTAAATGTAATTCCATTTTTTATCCTTTAAAATTTTACCCGATGCGCCGTATACGGTGTCGGATTGATGGGGATCGGAATAGAGGTTTCCCACTTCGTCGGGAAGTTTGTAGTCATAACTGCCGTCTTGGTAACAAGCACTGGCCAAACTTCCGAAGGAATCATAGGTAAATTCAGTTTTACCCTTGGTTAATCCGTTGAGGATGCTTTTAAGTTGATGTCCCGGGCTCCAGTTATATTGTCGATTATAAGTTTCTTTGCTGCCTTGATACACTTGATGGGAAATAATCCGTCCCTGTTTGTCGTAGGCGGTGGTAAGTTTGATACGCCCGTTGAGCTGTTTTTCCATTTCTTGCCCGAGCCCGTTACGAGTTATTTGAGCTTTCCATTGGGTGTTAGTTTCTTCCGCTTCTATGTCGGCGGTAAGAGTAAGCAAATTTCCTTGATCATCAAAAGTATTGCGTATGTATGCCCCCGGTGAGCTTTTCAGCTGCGTTCGAAAGCCCTTATCATCGTAGGTGCTGCTAACCTGCTGTCCCTTATCTCCCGGTAAACCGCTGCTTTGTATTTCTTCAATAACACGTCCGGCCGGGTCTCTTAGCAGTTTTACGCAATTATCTTGATTGCGGGCTTCTACAAGTTGTCCGTTTTTATTGTATTCGAACGTTTCCCAAGTTCCATCCGAATATTCTTGCCGAATGATGTTTCCTTTAAGATCGTATTCGTATAAAGCCCAAGTTCCTCCGCTTTTGTTACTTTTAATGATGTAACTATCCCCTAAAATAGTACAGCAAAAAAGTAGAAAATTCTCTATGATAAAAGAAAAGGGGATTTAATTATGAAAAAAATGACTGAACATCAAATCGTCGCTATTTTAAAAGAAGCTGAAGCGGGTATTCCGGTTAAAGAACTGTGCCGTAAATATGGCATGGGTAATTCAACTTTCTATAAATGGCGAGAAAAATACGGCGGAATGGAAACTTCGGATATCAAACGCTTAAAGGAGCTGGAGGCTGAAAACCGTAAGCTTAAGCAGATGTTTGCCGAACTGAGCTTAAAATCCCAGCTTCAGGAAGAAATCATAAAAAAGCTTTAGTGCCCACAAAGGCACGTAAAACGTGGGCACAGCAAC
>NZ_LZHG01000052.1 GCF_001690355.1 Gilliamella sp. Choc4-2 | reverse complement strand
GAATATAAGTCAGATCAAGAAGCGGAATTTAAAGCCCATAGGATTGAAGGTGAAGGTTGGCCCGAATGGATGGTCGAAGCGTTTAATGCCACATCGCAAGAAGAGCTCGCCGAAATCAAACAACGACACCATATAACGGAATAATATAATAAAAATATTATTAAAATAATGGACACCGTTAAAGAAGGTGAAAGCCAAGATAAAAAAATGTACCAACTGGCGATTGACTTAGGCTCGTTAGCGTTATTAAGTGTTGATAGCGTGGCTTTATACCGTGACATCAAATTAAAAATGCAGCTAGTTAAAGCGATGCGTTCAACAGTTTCGGGCACATTAGTGCCTGAAATTAAAGCCAGACTGATGTTAAATACCTTGATTTCTAAAACCGTAGCCAAAGCCTTTGCGGCTATAACTATTTTTGAAGCCTTAGGCGAGTTAAAAAGTGCCTTGGGGATGTGGAATATGGAGCATAAAAGTTATTTGGTTTATAGAGTTATGGGTTCTGTAGCCTTAGGTATTGGCGCATTTCTATTATTATTGGGAAGTGAATTGACTATAGGGATTGGTGTCCTTTTATTAGTTTCAAGTTTATACTTAATTGCTTATAGCAAAAAATACGATAATTTTACCCCTATCGATCACTGGTTAAACCGCTGTTATTTTGGGGTGCAAGAAGAGTTTGCCTATTTAGGGTATGGCGCTTATCACGAAGAGCAAGAGGCATTTGTGGGGTTTGGGCAGTCGGTAAATGACTATTTGGTTGCGGTGTCGGGCATTGACACCTTTATGATCTTTAAAAAACCAAGTTCATTTAGTGGGATGAGGCTACATCACCGCCACCTCTATTTTTATTTAACATACCCGAATAATGCAACCATCGCCCACCTGCCGTTGCAGGCCACGGTTACATTATTTGGTAAGAATGGGCAACGTGATGAGGATATGATTGAATCTCGCTTTAATATCAGTTCAACAGGGGTAAATAACCACTCAGTAGTGGCGCACTCCCCAATCCATCTAAACGAAGATAAAGCCAAAGAAACCCTAAAAATCACCGAATATGTCACCACCGATAAAAACTATTTTATCGACCATTATGAAGCAAAAACCTTTAAAACCCTCACTCAGGGCAAAGCGGTATGGCAATCTAATTTTACCGATATTGAAAAAATCGAAGTAAAAGAGCCAGCTCCTAACCAGCCAGAAAGTCACCTAACGGTAATAACCTGGGTAGCGGGCACCTTTGCTTATGATCTAATAAATAACTATCAAATCAATATCAGCCCTAATGCACAAGATGATAACGAAATCCCGCTTATCATTAATCGAAGCAGTAACCAATTTCACGATGAATAAATAAAAGGAGAATAAAATGCCATCAAAATACCGCCCGCAAATTCTTGGTTGGTTTGGGGATCTAGATAAAGGTCCTTATAGTGTACCTTTGCATGACGATCGCTTAAGTTATGCCAATAATACCTATTGTGCCTTTATTCGTAAGGTTCCCTCAGATCAAATTTTTTATTTGTGTTTATCTATATCATTAATTTTAATGTTTATGGTATTAATCTTCTTTAGTTTTGGCTTTTTTTCAATATTACTAAAAAAATCTGAGTGGAATGTTTTTTTTATAGTATTAGTTGGCATGTTATTAGTTTCATTTGTTATCTATTCATATGCACTTCCAGAACTCTATCAAAATGCTTTTTCTTGGCGTGGTAGCCCCATTATATTTAATCGTAAAACGGGTAAAGTCTATGTTAACGAAAGTTACTTTTTTAACTTTAAAGTATTACGGCATCCTTCGGTATTTTTACAACCGAAAAAACGCCGAATAAAAGAGTATGATTGGGACGATTTGCACGGTGTTATTATTCATAATATGTCACGTAATGCCTTAAGTTCAACCGTGTTAATGGTCTGCCAACCGGGCACGCACCAAGTGATAGATCATATTATGTTAGATCCTATGCGAGCCGGTGCAGGAAGTACATTTGTTTGGGGATGGATCAATAGTTTTATGGTGCATTATAAATCTGCCAATATCGATGACGGTGAATATAAGTCAGTTCAAGAAGCGGAATTTAAAGCCCATAGGATTGAAGGTGAAGGTTGGCCCGAATGGATGGTCGAAGCGTTTAATGCCACATCGCAAGAAGAGCTCGCCGAAATCAAACAACGGTACCATATAACGGAATAACCCAGATGATTAAGGAATAATTATGCCATCAAAATACCGCCCACAAATTCTTGGTTGGTTTGGGGATCTAGATAAAGGTCCACGTTTAGTGCCCCTGCATGACGATCGCTTAAGCTATGCTAATAATACCTATTGTGCCTTTATTCGTCAGGATCACAATGATCAGATTTTTTATTCATCTTTATATCTTATTGCAACCATACTTTTATTCATTGCTGTTATTTTATGGATTTGGTTATTACTTATTCATAAACCTGAAGCGGGTAATTCAATAGTAATTATAGCAATATTGGCTTTGATGGTGAGTATTTTTTCTTTGTATATAACTATTCCTGCCGTTTATCAAAGCTTGTTTTCCCGCCGTGGCAGCCCCATTATATTTAATCGTAAAACCGGTAAAGTCTATGTTAATGAAAGTTACTTTTTTAACTTTAAAGTATTACGGCATCCTGCGGTA
>NZ_LZHG01000051.1 GCF_001690355.1 Gilliamella sp. Choc4-2 | reverse complement strand
CGCCATTAAGGCTAATGAGTTGCCCAGGAGCAAGGTTATAACGGTTGCTTTTGCCTCGGATAATTATTTGTTCACTGATTGCTTGTTCATGGCGAATACGTGCGTACCAATTGCCACTTTCTGGGGTGCTATTAAGGTGGTAATCATTATCCCTATTTTGTGCATCATCGTTATTATCGCTCATCCCCCCATTTTGCTCACTTTGAATATTTTTATAAATTTTGTTGGGGCTATTTTTTTGACTACTTGAACTGACACTGGCACTACCTGCATATTGATAGTGCTCGCCATAACGGTAGTCGGTGCCGTTAGTGGTGTGGTCATCGGGTTGGCTATTGACCTCGCCAAGTAAGTTGGCTTTGGCATCACGGTAGTTGTAATCTTTGACTTTAACCGATGATGCCACCGTTTGGCTGTGCATGCTAATATCCCAAACGCTTTCAGTGCCACCGTCCAAGGTGCCGCTGGGTAATTTGTAATCAATATGAGCAACTTGGTCATAACCTTGTTCGTAATCGCTTATCACCATTA
>NZ_LZHG01000050.1 GCF_001690355.1 Gilliamella sp. Choc4-2 | reverse complement strand
GATGATCCTCTCATCAGGTTTGGCAATAGCATAGAGTTCGTAATGGTCGTTTTGCCATTCGGCAACGACAATTACTTCATCCCCTGGTTGAAACGGGCAATCACCAAGCCAACCACGGTAAATTTCATCGCCAATTTGAACATTAACAAAATTAGCCTCACGTAAAACAGGGTCATCTTCTGGCAAACCTGTTAAACCAACTTGCCCGCGTAAGGTACCAATAATGGCGCCAATTCGTGCTGCTCTATTGGTTCGTTCCATTGTTTCTTGCATATTTTTGTAGGATTCAACTTCAAACGCTTGTTGCTGTGTTTGTAAATCAATGCGTATTATGGTGCCACCAATACAGGTAAATTCATCGCCCCAGCAGGGTAATACTGGTGGCGTTGCGTTGCGTCGCCATGATTTATCGACCATTTGATTTTGAATTTTATAAAAGGTTTTTAGGCTCATATTTTTATCGCTCTTAATTTAGGGAATAAGGGATAGTGGTTTTAGGGTAACTATTATTATCGGTATTTAGCCCGATTGTTTCCATAAAAGTGAATTCGTTTAGAAAGTCAGTATCCCAACCAATGTAGGTTAAAAAGTTGTCGGTTTCTTGCTCGACTTTTTCTTGATTTTCGTCAATTTTCATTAGCTTTTTAAAGGCGGTAAGTTCGGTGTTAAAATCGGGCGTTTCTTGCGGTTTGTACATGGTGCCAAAGCGGGTGGCACGTACCCATTTTTGAATATCGTCATCAACAATCAATGTCCAAACAAAATCCACCACCATTAAAATTAATTGTACCCACCATGAGGCAAAAAAGGTGATGATTCTAAGTCCAGCTATTGTTATAAACCTACTAATAATAACTTGACTAGCCAATTTAGGCGACATTTTTAACAGAGCTTTGCTTGTTTTGAAAAGTTGACTAATATAGACCATGACACTGGCATAATTTAAGGTAAGTTCAATCATATCTTGATTAGCTTTTTGTATTTGCGGAATAGCATACATCAACCCAAATATTGATGAAGCCCCGCTAGCTAAATGCCCTGCAACTCTTAACCCTGTTACACGTATTGTGTTTTTAAAGGCAATTGTGTTTGGTTTGATTAACACGTCGATCATCATGCTAACCATGCTTAATGATGCTGCAAGGATCTGGTTGATAAAATCTTCGGAAGTATGATCGTCGGTTTGAATCACTAAGGTGATGATCACCGGTAGCTGAAACACTAATAATACCGCCGATAATCTTGAACCTTTTAAATCATGGCCGAAGGCTTGATTGTTATGGGTTGACCATAAATCGTCAAGTTTTCCTTTCATTAGGATGTCAGCTGGTTTATTGGTTTTTTTAATAATTATTTTTCGTAATATATTATGGGTGTGATTTTTTAGGTAATTGCTAATTAATTGCCCCCGAATGCCTTTTTGCCCCACATTAGGGAAGGAGCCAGACAATGCTTGATTATCATTGTTTAATTTTTTCAATTCTTTGAGCCAAGTCCGACGGACGTAATATTCGTGCATGACACCGTTAACGACTTCTGGCTCAAGTCCTGCTCTTGCCATAAAGACTTTTTGGGCAACAAAATGGTTAATGTTGTCGGCACCTATTCGCATATTGTCGACCACCACATTAATAGGCTTTTTTTTGAAAAACTTGTCAATTAAAATGGAGGCAAGTTTGTCACGCTTATAAGCGAATTTATCAATAAATTTAGCATTGTCATTGGGATTCTTTTTTTGTAAGTTGGCGTTGATTTCTTGACAGATCGAGGTAAAAGTCGATAAGTTTTTCGGTACATTCAGCAAGGTACGGTGCAATAGCCCTTTGCCGTCTACTTCGCTGTATTTTTGAGCATCGAGTAAAAATTCTTCCAGCTCTTTAATTGCTTCTTTCTGGTTAAAGGCAATTGCGCGCCAAAGTAGGTTGGTTTTAGGAATTTCATGCGCTTTTATCCATTCACCTATAATATCATTGCCTATTTTGGTGTCTTGCAAGCCATCAATTGCGGTGACAACCACTCGTTCAAATTCGATTCCGTCATCGGTGTTATTTTGGCTGTAATCATTTAATACATTTAGGTAGTTGTCGCTTTGGATCCATATAAATACATTTTCGCTACGCTGTTCGTGCAACAAGCCTGCTTGTTTCATGATTTGTTCGTATTTTTGGTGATAGGTGTCTCTTAACGGTTGATTAATTCGAGCTTGGTATTTTTTTAATTCTTCTTTTGATATAGTGCGAATTTTGTCGACTTCGGTTTTGTGCATTAATTCGCCTATAGCTATGGTTAATTCTGCATCTTTGCGCAATTTGGCTATAGTTTTAATATAGTCTTTGATATCGTTATTACTTTGCACGCGTTTCATGGCAAGATCTAATCGTCGATAATAGTTCGAGGTAACTCGTGAATTTTTTATCCAATCCTCAAATAGATCACAGCCGTTATTTAGCCCAGCTAGCATTTCGGGTTCAAAGCGATATTGGTTGTAATATTGGTCTCTACGCTTTTGTAGCCAATCTGTACCCTCTGTTTTTCTTATGTCTTCTAGCCAATAATTATTTTTTTCTCTGTGCATTTCTTCATAGATATTTAAATCTTTAAATCGTTCGGTTTCTTTAGATTGAATAAAGCTATTTTCAAAAAATGTTAATAGTGCATCGGATTGAATTTCATGTTCACGCTCTTCACTAAATAGCTGTAAGTATCCGACAATTTCATTACACCAGCCATTGAGTTCATAAGCGATCCCTACCGCATCGTTTAACCCAACAATGTAACCGTTGCTTTCGGTTGAACGTTCATGCGCCGATTTGAGGGTGTTTTCCGCATTGCGAGAACACGCCCATGGAAAGGCGGTAAAGTGCTTATCTAGGAAGTCGGCATTCCATTGGTTAATATCGTCTTCCACCAGTGATTTAAAAAATTTGACAGTGGGGTCAGCGATGTTGGCATTAATGTCAATACCTGAATAATCAATGATTTGTTTAAGATTGCTTGAGTTTAAAGGGGCTATGCCTTTGCCTTGGGCTGCTGAACCGTTTGCCATGGCTTTAGGTTCGATCATGGTCATTCGCTGCGAACGTAATTGGCTATCGCTTTGGTAATTTTCAAGGATATCATCTTGCCATTTATGCTCACTATAAGCTAACCAGACTTTGCCACACTGATTTGGTTGTTCAATGCAGATAAATTCAGCACTAGCAGTATTTTGTAAAGTAGCAGCACAGCCACAATCTTCTTCTTGGCTTGCCATTTGGGGGGAAAGTTGTTTCCAGAAGGTGCCGTTTTCAGCAATTTTATAGACTTCCCAATAGTTATTACCCCGAGCCCCTTCTTCATAAAATAGGTATAGAAAGCCTTCGCGTGATACTCTTAATGCGTAATGGTAATTGTGTTTAAGTTCGGCTTTTTCCAAATCAGGGTTTGTTGCCCAACTAGGTAGTTTTAATCCGTTGGTTTGCGGTACAACACAATAAGTTACAGGCAATATTGTTAACCCTTTTGAAGATGTACAATTACACTTCATCGCTTTCTCCTGATGCTAATTTTTTACTTTGTTGGGCAATTTGGTGCCATTGTTCATCGGTAATTGATGCGGCACGCTTTTGATAATAGGTTTCTTTTTGTTTTAAAAGCTTTGCAATTATAGGCGTACGGTGAAATTCACTGCCTATTGTTAAGTAATGCATGGCAAACAAGATTTTGTCTTGTTCGTCGGTGAGTTGGTATTGATCGCAAAGTGTGAGTGCATTACGTATATATTCTCTAGCTTGATCTTCATGGTAACGTGGTTGGTTGATTTTGTTATCTCGATATCTTAGTAATGTTTGATTTTCGAGCCCGATATTGGCAATGTGTTGCATTTCTTTATCATCTAATCCTAATCGATGAACCGTAAATTGACGACGAACGGTGCTGGCTTTATAACATGTTAATAAACCATCTCCATTTAATATTGCCCAACATGTTGTTGCGCCAAGAATTTTGTCACGAATTTGCGGTAATATTAAGCTTAATACCGAACTTAATACCGCCGGATCATATAACCTTAATAACGAGTAACGGTGTGTGATTGCGTCTTTTTGAATACATAAGTTGGCTAGGTAGTGACTAAGTTCTTCGCCTTTTTCGTTCGAAAATAACCAACCACATATGGCTCTGCCTTTTCCTGATAGTAACGATTTTGTGTTTGTTTCTTGAAAAGATAATTTGATTGATTGTTTTAGTAGTTGAATTTGATCGTCTTGTTTTAAATCCAATAAAAGTAGAGCTGGTACATTTTTAGTATTAAACATCGGGTGATCAAACCGGATAAATTGCAAAGTTGCATAGTTGTTTTTGATGTAAGCATATACGCTATTTTCTAAAGCAAGATCACTGAGATCACGTAAGCTTAGATCAAGCAGTAAATAACAATAATCTGCATTTTCAGCATTGTTTATTAACTGAGCGGCTATGCTGTTTATCTGTTCGTCTGTTAATGTGTCATTTTGATATTGATTCAGTTCGAGGTAATTAATTGTGTTCATTACAGTTCAACTAATGCCCCCTGTGTTTTTGTTTGTTGTGATAAGGTTCGTTGGCAGCCAACCGGTAGTTCACTTTCGGTTTCTTGCGTTTGCCCTCCCATTTTTTGCATGACATTGCATTTAAAATAGACATTATCTTGGGTGCCAAGCTCAATGCCTTCTTCGCTGTTTTTTATGTATGAACCGCCACAAATTAAGGTGATTTTTTTATTGGCGCTTAGGGCAACTTTGCCATCAACACTGTCAACTTTAACTTCTTGCTTAGCTGCCATGTTGAGGTTGGCGTTTTGGGCTTGCACCGCAATATCGCCTTGGTTGGCAAACAGTTTCATGCCTGATTTGTGGGCAAATAAGCCTAATGCTTCCCTTGCTGATACCGTGACATTTTTTAAGGCGGCAATGTCAGTTTGGTTTTCACTGGTTAAAGTAACGCTGTTGCCGGTGGAGAGTTGAATGTTTTGTGGACTGGTTAAGGCAATGCCTTCTTGGGCATAGGCAAGTATGCCGCTTTGGGTCAGTTGGCTTAATGTTTTGTTAAGTTGTTCTTGGCTGTCAGTGTCTGCACCGTGGGCTTCAGACTGAGTAGCGGCATTTTGTAGGGCTTTGGCAATGGATAGCGCATTTTCAAGCTGGGTAATGGCGGCTTGCATGTCGAGCTGTTTGCCTTGCGCTTTGGGCTCGGTTTGGGTGGTTAAGTATAATCCCCGTGCAGCTGCTATGGCGCCCCATTCGTCGGTTCTTAGCTCAAAGCCTTCGCCACGCTGCGCTTTGCTTTGGTCAACTAAGTGACCTAAATTCAGTTGGGTTTTGCCGTATTCGGTGGCGAGTTTGATGTGCTCTTGCCCCCGTTTGTCGTCCATGCGTAATTTATTATTCGCTGGGGTGCGTATCACATTGCGGTGTTTGTTAATGGCGGTGACAGGGTCTGGGTGAGCACTGTCGTGCATTGCATGGGCAATATACGGTCTGTCAGGGTTGCCTTGCATAAAAGCTATTGCTACTT
>NZ_LZHG01000049.1 GCF_001690355.1 Gilliamella sp. Choc4-2 | reverse complement strand
AAAGTCTACGGACTAAAAAGATTAAGAAGTCTTGATAAGTGACACTGAAGATTCATTTGAATATGTCAGAGACAGTTATTGAGCATCAAACTTTAAATTGAAGAGTTTGATCATGGCTCAGATTGAACGCTGGCGGCAGGCTTAACACATGCAAGTCGAACGGTAACATGAGTGCTTGCACTTGATGACGAGTGGCGGACGGGTGAGTAATGTATGGGGATCTGCCAGATGGAGGGGGACAACAGTTGGAAACGACTGCTAATACCGCATAAAGTTGAGAGACCAAAGTACGGTTCCGCGAGGACGTGCGCCATTTGATGAACCCATATGGGATTAGCTAGTTGGTGGGGTAAAGGCTTACCAAGGCGACGATCTCTAGCTGGTCTGAGAGGATGACCAGCCACACTGGAACTGAGACACGGTCCAGACTCCTACGGGAGGCAGCAGTGGGGAATATTGCACAATGGGGGGAACCCTGATGCAGCCATGCCGCGTGTATGAAGAAGGCCTTCGGGTTGTAAAGTACTTTCGGTAGTGAGGAAGTTTTGGGTATGAAAAGTGCCTAGAATTGACGTTAGTTACAGAAGAAGCACCGGCTAACTCCGTGCCAGCAGCCGCGGTAATACGGAGGGTGCGAGCGTTAATCGGAATGACTGGGCGTAAAGGGCATGTAGGCGGATAATTAAGTTAGGTGTGAAATCCCTGGGCTCAACCTAGGAATTGCATTTAAAACTGGTTATCTGGAGTATTGTAGAGGAAGGTAGAATTCCACGTGTAGCGGTGAAATGCGTAGAGATGTGGAGGAATACCGGTGGCGAAGGCGGCCTTCTGGACAGATACTGACGCTGAGATGCGAAAGCGTGGGGAGCAAACAGGATTAGATACCCTGGTAGTCCACGCTGTAAACGATGTCGATTTGGAGTTTGTTGCCTAGAGTGATGGGCTCCGAAGCTAACGCGATAAATCGACCGCCTGGGGAGTACGGCCGCAAGGTTAAAACTCAAATGAATTGACGGGGGCCCGCACAAGCGGTGGAGCATGTGGTTTAATTCGATGCAACGCGAAGAACCTTACCTGGTCTTGACATCCACAGAATCTTGTAGAGATATGAGAGTGCCTTCGGGAACTGTGAGACAGGTGCTGCATGGCTGTCGTCAGCTCGTGTTGTGAAATGTTGGGTTAAGTCCCGCAACGAGCGCAACCCTTATCCTTTGTTGCCATCGATTAGGTCGGGAACTCAAAGGAGACTGCCGTTGATAAAGCGGAGGAAGGTGGGGACGACGTCAAGTCATCATGGCCCTTACGACCAGGGCTACACACGTGCTACAATGGCGTATACAAAGGGAGGCGACCTCGCGAGAGCAAGCGGACCTCATAAAGTACGTCTAAGTCCGGATTGGAGTCTGCAACTCGACTCCATGAAGTCGGAATCGCTAGTAATCGTGAATCAGAATGTCACGGTGAATACGTTCCCGGGCCTTGTACACACCGCCCGTCACACCATGGGAGTGGGTTGCACCAGAAGTAGATAGCTTAACCTTAGGGAGGGCGTTTACCACGGTGTGATTCATGACTGGGGTGAAGTCGTAACAAGGTAACCGTAGGGGAACCTGCGGTTGGATCACCTCCTTACGAAGAGCTCGTAAGTGTTCACACAGATTGTTTGTTTAGAAAGAGAAATAATTAAGTCCCCTTCGTCTAGAGGCCTAGGACATCGCCCTTTCACGGCGGTAACAGGGGTTCGAATCCCCTAGGGGACGCCATAAAATGTGATGAAATTATTTTTCTAAAAATTATTTTTGTGTTTACTTAATTTAGTTATTAAGTGAATAGAAAGATAAAGCTCTTTAACAATAAGGAACAAGCTGAAAGAAACGAGTTCTCGTTTTGCTGGAGGAATCGAAATGTAAATATAGGTGACTGAAAGCGAAAAGAGAAGAAAGCGTAATTAACCAAGACAACTGTGAGTTGTAAGGTTAAGAAATTAAGCGTACACGGTGGATGCCTAGGCAATCAGAGGCGAAGAAGGACGTGTTAATCTGCGAAAAGCGACGGTGAGCTGATAAAAAGCGTTATAGCCGTTGATGTCCGAATGGGGAAACCCAATGTAGGTAACTACATTATTGTCTGATGAATCCATAGTCAGATGAGGCGAACCGGGAGAACTGAAACATCTAAGTACCCCGAGGAAAAGAAATCAACCGAGATTCCCTGAGTAGCGGCGAGCGAAAGGGGAGGAGCCCAAGCGGGTAGCATAGTATATTAGTGGAAGCGTTCAGGAAAGTCGCACTATAGAGGGTGAAAGTCCCGTACACGAAAGTATATTATGTGGAAGCTTATAGAGTAGGGCGGGACACGTGATATCCTGTCTGAAGAAGGGGGGACCATCCTCCAAGGCTAAATACTCCTGATTGACCGATAGTGAACCAGTACCGTGAGGGAAAGGCGAAAAGAACCCCGGGAGGGGAGTGAAATAGACCCTGAAACCGTGTACGTACAATCAGTGGGAGCATATATCATTAGATATGTGTGACTGCGTACCTTTTGTATAATGGGTCAGCGACTTATATTCTGTAGCAAGGTTAACCGAATAGGGGAGCCGAAGGGAAACCGAGTATTAACTGTGCGTTAAGTTGCAGGGTATAGACCCGAAACCCGGTGATCTAGCCATGGGCAGGTTGAAGGTTGGTTAACACTAACTGGAGGACCGAACCGACTAATGTTGAAAAATTAGCGGATGACCTGTGGCTGGGGGTGAAAGGCCAATCAAACCGGGAGATAGCTGGTTCTCCCCGAAAGCTATTTAGGTAGCGCCTCATGAGTAACTGTTGGGGGTAGAGCACTGTTTCGGCTAGGGGGCCATCCCGGCTTACCAACCCGATGCAAACTCCGAATACTGACAAGTTTAATCATGGGAGACACACGGCGGGTGCTAACGTTCGTCGTGAAGAGGGAAACAACCCAGACCGCCAGCTAAGGTCCCAAAGTCATAGTTAAGTGGGAAACGAAGTGGGAAGGCTTAGACAGCTAGGATGTTGGCTTAGAAGCAGCCATCATTTAAAGAAAGCGTAATAGCTCACTAGTCGAGTCGGCCTGCGCGGAAGATGTAACGGGGCTAAAACTATGCACCGAAGCTGCGGCAGTGCACGTAAGTGCATTGGGTAGGGGAGCGTTCTGTAAGCCGTAGAAGGTATGTTGTGAGGCATGCTGGAGGTATCAGAAGTGCGAATGCTGACATAAGTAACGATAAAGCGGGTGAAAAGCCCGCTCGCCGGAAGACCAAGGGTTCCTGTCCAACGTTAATCGGGGCAGGGTGAGTCGACCCCTAAGGAGAGGCCGAAGGGCGTATCTGATGGGAAACGGGTTAATATTCCCGTACTGGCTATAACTGCGATGGGGGGACGAAGAAGGCTAGGTTATCCACCTGTTGGATGGTGGTTTAAGCGTGTAGGGGTGTGATTAGGCAAATCCGGTCACTGAGACCCTGAGGCGTGATGACGAGCTACTAAGGTAGTGAAGTAATTGATGCCAAGCTTCCAGGAAAATCCTCTAAGCTTCAGGTTATAGGTAATCGTACCCGAAACCGACACAGGTGGTCAGGTAGAGAATACTCAGGCGCTTGAGAGAACTCGGGTGAAGGAACTAGGCAAAATGGTGCCGTAACTTCGGGAGAAGGCACGCTGATGGTAATTGAACTCCCACGCGGATGTAGGTGAAATCAGTCGAAGATACCAGCTGGCTGCAACTGTTTAATAAAAACACAGCACTGTGCAAACACGAAAGTGGACGTATACGGTGTGACGCCTGCCCGGTGCTGGAAGGTTAATTGATGGGGTTATGCGAATGCAGAAGCTCCTGATCGAAGCCCCAGTAAACGGCGGCCGTAACTATAACGGTCCTAAGGTAGCGAAATTCCTTGTCGGGTAAGTTCCGACCTGCACGAATGGCGTAATGATGGCCAGGCTGTCTCCACCCGAGACTCAGTGAAATTGAATTTGCCGTGAAGATGCGGTGTACCCGTGGCAAGACGGAAAGACCCCGTGAACCTTTACTATAGCTTGACAGTGAACATTGAGCCTTAATGTGTAGGATAGGTGGGAGGCAAAGAAGCATGCACGCCAGTGTGTGTGGAGTCGACCTTGAAATACCACCCTTTAATGTTTGATGTTCTAACCTATACTTCTGAATCGAGGTAAGGGACACTGTCTGGTGGGTAGTTTGACTGGGGCGGTCTCCTCCCAAAGAGTAACGGAGGAGCACGAAGGTTAGCTAATCCTGGTCGGACATCAGGAGGTTAGTGCAATGGCAAAAGCTAGCTTGACTGCGAGAGTGACGGCTCGAGCAGGTACGAAAGTAGGTCATAGTGATCCGGTGGTTCTGAATGGAAGGGCCATCGCTCAACGGATAAAAGGTACTCCGGGGATAACAGGCTGATACCGCCCAAGAGTTCATATCGACGGCGGTGTTTGGCACCTCGATGTCGGCTCATCACATCCTGGGGCTGAAGTAGGTCCCAAGGGTACGGCTGTTCGCCGTTTAAAGTGGTACGCGAGCTGGGTTTAGAACGTCGTGAGACAGTTCGGTCCCTATCTGCCATGGGCGTAGGAAAATTGAGAGGGTTTGCTTCTAGTACGAGAGGACCGAAGTGAACGCACCGCTGGTGTTCGGGTTGTGATGCCAATTGCATTGCCCGGTAGCTACGTGCGGAATAGATAAGTGCTGAAAGCATCTAAGCACGAAACTAGCCTTAAGATGAGTTTTCCCTGAAGAGATTCAGTAAGGTTCGTTTGAGACTAAGACGTAGATAGGTCAGGTGTGTAAGTGTAGTGATACATTGAGCTAACTGATACTAATGAACCGAGAGTCTTAACCTTACAACTCGGAGTTGTTTTGTGATTACGTGAAGAGAAGCGTTTGATGACTAAGTCATCGAAATTGGATTAAATGTTGATTGAGTGGTTTGTTCCGAATTGAGAGATTGGTGTTATTATGAGATAATGAGCACTGATTGTAGAAGAGAAAAGAATATGTCTGGCGGTAATAGCGCGGTGGTCCCACCTGACCCCATGCCGAACTCAGAAGTGAAACGCCGTAGTGCCGATGGTAGTGTGGGTATTACCCATGTGAGAGTAGGGTGCCGCCAGACTTTTTAAAT
>NZ_LZHG01000048.1 GCF_001690355.1 Gilliamella sp. Choc4-2 | reverse complement strand
TTTCACCAGTAAATGCCCTATCTGCTCCGCTGTCCAACTTCTGCGTAATCCTTCCTTTAAATCCCTATCCGTAAAAGTCGGTGGCGGTAGGTCTTTTTTTCGTTGGGTTGAATATATTAGTGTGCCGGTTAAGATTTGCTGTAATTCTCGCATCGCCGGCGTGTAATCGGCTAAATCTAAGGTGGCAACGTTATTTTTGCTGATTTTATCAGATAATTCGCCTACCGTTGCCTTCTCTTCTATCGTTTTAAAACCTGACCAGTGCCATGGGCTAACTCGTTTTATGTGTTGCTGTGCGCCACTTTTAGTGTTTACCCAACCTTGTATTGGCATCCCTTGTTTATTCCCCGCCTGTATATATCGCCACACTGAATCAGGAGCGGCATCATCAACTGCTGTAAAACTTGTATTACTCGATTGCTCATTTAGTGAAACAGTACGCGGGTAATACACCGTGTTGTGCTCTGTCGCTGCCGGTAAATTGGTTAATGATAGTGGAAAGTGATTCCAATAATTTATCGAGCTATTTAGTTGCCCATTTTTTCCTTGTAGGTGAAAAACCTCTTTCGTGGCTATCCAGTAATGTCTGTTTTCTACCACAAAACGGATGGTTAATTCCGTGCCATTATTCTCATTCGATGACGATATACCACTCACTAATTCAACTTCATCAGGAATATCAGCTAGGGTTAATTCCGGATAATTCACTTGATAACGGTTAATCAACTCCGTTTTATTTGCCTGCGTTAAACGGTGCTTGCTAACTTCACCCCCCTTATTTTCAACTACCCCATTTATCCCTTTAATCACCATATTACTTGCATTATCTGAAAGATTGGATGATAACTTTAATGTATATTCTGGCTTAACTTTAACGTAATAATCACTAGCATTGCCAATAAACTGTATCCCCAATCCTGCCGGTAACGTCCCTTCAGCTTTAGCGGCCTGAATTAATCTTGCCTCTCTTTCAACTAATAAAATGGTCTTTTCACTTTCCGGTAACTGCTCTGCTAAGGCTCGGGTTTTACTGATAAATGCCGGCAAATCATCACAGGTAAATAATTCAACATGTGCTAGCTGTGGTAAGTTAGTGTCTAATGCACGCTTCATGGTCGATAACGAAGCCTCTTTGGGCTCGTCAAAACGTTCCGATTGACTAACATTATGACCAATATATCCAATAAAATCGCCTTTCTTTATTGGTGCCGGCTTTTTTAATACCACAATTTTATCTAGCTTGACCTTCTCTAATTGAGTTGATTGCCAATAACCAGGATAGTCAACCTTACCATTCCCTTCCTGTTTCTTTTGCTGATAACCATACCAATCTAACTGATGCATATATAAACTGTATAACGTTATTGATGGTGGTGTGTCGGTTGAATTAGCAATTTTGGGCATTTGTAACAGATGCCTGACTAAGGTAAACCCTGTTGAGAAATAAGCAACTTTTTGTTGTTCCTTATAAGGCAGTTTTAGTTCAACATTGTCCTGATACACAATTTTAGGATAAACATCATTCACTCGATAAGCGATAACTTCACCATCAGCCATACAACGCAGCTTCGCTTCCTCTTTGATTTCTTTCAATACCTTTTTGTCAATATGGATACCACCATGCCATAT
>NZ_LZHG01000047.1 GCF_001690355.1 Gilliamella sp. Choc4-2 | reverse complement strand
GTGAAAAGACCATTTTATTAGTTGAAAGAGAGGCAAGATTAATTCAGGCCGCTAAAGCTGAAGGGACGTTACCGGCAGGATTGGGGATACAGTTTATTGGCAATGCTAGTGATTATTACGTTAAAGTTAAGCCAGAATATACATTAAAGTTATCATCCAATCTTTCAGATAATGCAAGTAATATGGTGATTAAAGGGATAAATGGGGTAGTTGAAAATAAGGGGGGTGAAGTTAGCAAGCACCGTTTAACGCAGGCAAATAAAACGGAGTTGATTAACCGTTATCAAGTGAATTATCCGGAATTAACCCTAGCTGATATTCCTGATGAAGTTGAATTAGTGAGTGGTATATCGTCATCGAATGAGAATAATGGCACGGAATTAACCATCCGTTTTGTGGTAGAAAACAGACATTACTGGATAGCCACGAAAGAGGTTTTTCACCTACAAGGAAAAAATGGGCAACTAAATAGCTCGATAAATTATTGGAATCACTTTCCACTATCATTAACCAATTTACCGGCAGCGACAGAGCACAACACGGTGTATTACCCGCGTACTGTTTCACTAAATGAGCAATCGAGTAATACAAGTTTTACAGCAGTTGATGATGCCGCTCCTGATTCAGTGTGGCGATATATACAGGCGGGGAATAAACAAGGGATGCCAATACAAGGTTGGGTAAACACTAAAAGTGGCGCACAGCAACACATAAAACGAGTTAGCCCATGGCACTGGTCAGGTTTTAAAACGATAGAAGAGAAGGCAACGGTAGGCGAATTATCTGATAAAATCAGCAAAAATAACGTTGCCACCTTAGATTTAGCCGATTACACGCCGGCGATGCGAGAATTACAGCAAATCTTAACTGGCACACTAATATATTCAACCCAACGAAAAAAAGACCTACCGCCACCGACTTTTACGGATAGGGATTTAAAGGAAGGATTACGCAGAAGTTGGACAGCGGAGCAGATAGGGCATTTACTGGTGAAATATGAAAGTGAATGGTATGCTGATGAAGAATTAAGTAAATGGAATGAGATAGATAACCTATATGAACAAGAAAAACAGCAAAAAAAAGAAATCATCGAACAAGAATTAAACAAACTCGGCTTAATCTTACCTTATCAACGTGACTTTGCCTTAAGAAAATTGAATGAAGCGCACGAACATGTCAAAAGCAACTGGCAACTAGAAAAAGAAGAGTGCATCAAACCCTCACTGTGGTGGAAAAAAGTGGCGCAAGCTCAAACTCAAAACTCAACCGCAAACACAGAAGCCAATACGCCTAAACTATCCAATCTATCCGCAGACGGCAAGGCGTGGTTTATTCATCCGGTGGCAATGATGGATTATTTTTCTGGCGCAGGCATAGCTACTTATCATATTTATCATGATGGAAAAATTGAAAAACATATACCACAAAAAATACTAACAGGGTATGAACAAAAATATAAATACGTTTATCATGATAAGAATAAAAAGATACATGAGTTGGGTATTTTTACTATTCATGTGACTAAGGCTATGGCGAGAGGAAATATTCCACAAGCACATAATGTGGAATTAATTAATGTTAAGGAGTTTGAAAAGGGTTACATTTCATCTGATGGTAGTGTTAAAGCAAAATTTGCAACATTTAATAGTGATAGTCACAGGTGGTATATAAATCCTGATTGTTTTGCTGGGTTGCTTGGTGCTATGTTAGAACTGAATGCTGATTATTTAGGCTTTAATGGATTTAGTACTCACGATGCTAAATCTGTTCAGAGTAGATCTCATATAAACGGTATCGCAGGCGATTTAAGATATATATCAACTAAAAGAAACGGCGAGCTAACATGGTTATCTTATTCAAGTTTTGATTTTGATGAGCAAGAAAAATTTAATACAGCATTGTATAAATTTGGCTGGGCAAGGACTTCGTTAATGTATTCAGAATATTTTACATATAAGAAGCAACCAAATACTTTACTTAAATATACTAAGCATATGAAGAAAGCTCCTCCTAATGGATATGATCATTATCATCATTTACATATATGCGGTTTTGATTTTAACTTAATTATAAATGTATAAGATTAAAAATGATCAGGTTTCAATTTTTCTATATATGCATTTTATTAATCTCGTTTTTTTCTTTTGCAGAAGATAAAAATAAAGATCTTAATAATATCCTTTATGAATTTAAAGGATATTCAAAAAAAACATCTTCGTATCATTCTTTAAAAGACTTTTTTGCGGATAATAATCAAATATATGATGAAAAAAATCCATTAAATGTGCTTTTTGATCCCAACACGCTTTTATTAAGTATGGTTGAGCATAGAAAACCTTACACAGGTAAAGCTATATTATTTAAAAAGCTTCCGCTTGATAACAATCTAAATGTGTTCCTTTTTGCTTATTGGGATCATAATGATCAAGATTCATATTATAACCTTCCAACTCTTGAATTACAGATTTTTGATAAGAGTAATAAACTGATTAGCAAAATGATTGTTGTGGATGGTGCACAAGCAGAGTGCTCAATCAATAAAAGAACACGTATTTATAAAAATAAGAAATTTGAAATAATAGAATCAGAGTATTGCATTGATATAGAAACAGACAAGCTTATGACTGAACAACATAAGGTAAGTTATTATTTTATTGATGATAAAGGTAATATTAATTATGAATAATTAGGTACTTTCTTCATCACTTTTATTAGCTTATATTAAATAATATCCTAATAAAAAAGAACACGATTTATTAAGATGTTGAATTAGGCATAAATAGCATTAAGGATAGTTAACAATGAAACTTTTTGAACGGTTTATCATTATCTGCCTATTATCATTATTTAGTGTAAATATGGCATTTTCAGAAAATTTAAATAGCGATTTACGCTACTATCATAAAATTAAATTACCTTATTCCTCTAATGAATTAAAAAAATATTATTATTGGGGAGAACACGGCTTGTATCTTTCCCCTAATATGCCATTTCCATTAAGATTTACCAATAAAGAATTTTCATTTAAGCCAAAATTATTTGAATATCTTACTAAAACAACTTTTTATTTTCCTCATTGTTATTTTTATTATAAGGACATTTTATATAAAGGCATTATCCAAATGGCTATAGGTGAAAATGATGAAAAAGTTTTTACTTTTCAGATGTATAGTTATGATAATAACGGAAATTTGTTGGATACAATACTTTTGTACAAAATTAAAAATGGCGAAATATCTTATTGGAATGATTTTGTAATAAAGCCTGATGGCAAAATATTAATTAAACAACATCAAAAACAAAATCTCTTTGATCCAGATGAAGATCCAAAAGATAATAAAGTTTATACAACAGAAATAAAATATAAAATGAGTTCTTCTGGCATTTTTAACCAAATCAAGGATTAAGTAATGAAAAATTTATTGTTCATTGAAATAGCACTATTTTTATCCAGTTTTTGTTGTTATGGCCAGCAACTTGATGTTATTGATAACTATAAAGGTAATTCTATTCTTGAAACTATAGATATATGGGAATTGGAAAAAGATTGCCAAAAACCAAATGATTTTTGGCAATTAACAAATGCTGAACGAGAAAAAATGCTAGAGCATTGCCCAGTTAATCAAATTGCTCCATATTTTGATAATTTATATGAAAATATTAATAACAATGTTGTTATATATGATGTAAATGATTTAAAGTTTACTATTAATAAAAAAATCTATAATAAAGTCATCAATAATAAGAAATACCCAGTTAAAGAGCTTCACTTATCCTTTTTTCATAAGGGAAACCTTAAAGATAAAATTATATTGGCAAATAGCTATTATGATGTTGAAAGTTATTATTGGTTAAGTAATCAATATTACTACATTGCCCCTAATGGGGATATTTATCTATTATTAGTAAAAGATATTAATGCTAGTGTAAAACCAATATTCTGGAAACATTATCAAATAAATAAAGAAAACTTACGATTTCAACTTAAAGGACTATTAATTGACGAAGGTTATAAATATCAAATTATTTATCCTTATAAATTTGAAATTCTTGAAGGGACGCTGGAAAAATCAAAGTATAATATTGATAAATTAAAGACATGTTATCAAGAAAAATATTCGACTAATTGTAGTATTGACTCTTATAGGTATTATCATAATCTTTTATCTCAAAAAATCATATCGCTTAAGAACAAAAAAACTAATTTTAATGAATCTATAGAAAAAATAGATAAACAAATTAATGAAATATGTTTATTGATACCTGCTCCTAATTATTATGAAACTGAGGAATTTACTTATAACATTACAAAATGTTTAGTTGAGCAACTAAACAAAAAGATAAAAACGATAGACCAAATATTATTGGGGTGAAATAATATTTATTTGGAACTTATATGGCATGGTGGTATCCATATTGACAAAAAGGTATTGAAAGAAATCAAAGAGGAAGCGAAGCTGCGTTGTATGGCTGATGGTGAAGTTATCGCTTATCGAGTGAATGATGTTTATCCTAAAATTGTGTATCAGGACAATGTTGAACTAAAACTGCCTTATAAGGAACAACAAAAAGTTGCTTATTTCTCAACAGGGTTTACCTTAGTCAGGCATCTGTTACAAATGCCCAAAATTGCTAATTCAACCGACACACCACCATCAATAACGTTATACAGTTTATATATGCATCAGTTAGATTGGTATGGTTATCAGCAAAAGAAACAGGAAGGGAATGGTAAGGTTGACTATCCTGGTTATTGGCAATCAACTCAATTAGGGAAGGTCAATGAAGTAAAATCGGAAGTTATTACGGGTAGTGTAATACGAGAAAATGGAAGCCAAACAACCGTTGTTGGATTACTACTCAAAGGCAGTAAAGTCCGTTTAGGGGAACGACATCAAAAAATGGCGGGCTGGTATAAAATAGTGTCGATAACAGAAGGTACTTTAGTTACGCCAAACGGATTTCAACAGGAATTGGGCAATATAACGGGTTATGTTTGGCATAAAGATATTGGAGCCACAGCAAAAGATAGACCGACAGGAACAATTGCAGAAGCCAACAAGGATTATGTTATTTGTCTGGAAGATAATGACAAGCTGGGCAAACCCGAAGTAGCCGTAAAAGGCATTGCAGTATATGGTGCGGCAAACAATAAACAGAAATTAACCTATTTACCTAAGACAGCGACGTTTGAATTTGACGGTGAAAATAAGGGGTATGCCAAAATTCGGAAAATCAACAACTGTGATGTGCCAGCGGTTTTGGTGGATAAAAATGGCGATGATGATGCCCCGCATAAGGGCTATGTCAAATTAACCTCGGTGACGTCATCGACTTTCGAGCCAGGAAAGCTAGATAAAATTGTGGTATTAAAAAAGCCGGCACCAATAAAGAAAGGCGATTTTATTGGATATATTGGTCATAATGTTAGTCAATCGGAACGTTTTGACGAGCCCAAAGAGGCTTCGTTATCGACCATGAAGCGTGCATTAGACACTAACTTACCACAGCTAGCACATGTTGAATTATTTACCTGTGATGATTTGCCGGCATTTATCAGTAAAACCCGAGCCTTAGCAGAGCAGTTACCGGAAAGTGAAAAGACCATTTTATTAGTTGAAAGAGAGGCAAGATTAATTCAGGCCGCTAAAGCTGAAGGGACGTTACCGGCAGGATTGGGGATACAGTTTATTGGCAATGCTAGTGATTATTACGTTAAAG
>NZ_LZHG01000046.1 GCF_001690355.1 Gilliamella sp. Choc4-2 | reverse complement strand
ATAATGTATATTATGTTAAATATAGTGTGCATTAATTAGTTTAAATATTTATTCTTTTTATCTATATCTAAAATAACAAACTACAGCTTTTAGTTTGAATTGACAATAACACTTAACAGAAATAACTTATAGATCTGGTAACATTATTTTAATTAATAATAATAGTCAATCAAATCAATTGATATTATATTAATTACCATTAGTGTATAATTATTAACTAGAACTAGTGTGCTTTTCATTATTTATATTTACTTTTGTTGTGTTTTCGATTTCTTACTTTCTTTTATTTAAATTAACTGAACGTTTGGGTATATTGGGATTGGTTTGATTTCTGTTTTACGTTTTTTAGGTCTGTAATTTGCTAATCTTATAGTAGTTAAATTTTGGATAATATCTCGTCAAAAATGATTAAGTTTACTATTAGAAATAAAATAAACTTTAAATAAATTAATAGTAAAATCAGTTGGATAATATATAGTTCGCCCAAACTATCCCTATAGTTTTAAGTACTTTATCGAGATAATTGGCTAAATTAAATTTATCGTTAAGTTCTAGTTTATCGCAAACACCATCCTCACTTTTTGTAATTAACTTGTTTAGGAATTTCATTAGGATAAACACGGACAAATTAGTTAAAATTTATTCAACTTTATTAGCTAAAGCCAAAAATTCTCTTTTTATAAAGATCTTTAAAACATCTCATTGGCTAATATTTTTTCAGATCTAATATAATGATAGACGAATCAAAATACCAATATTGGGGCTACGTCCATTTACAAAATAGTCTGTAATATCTCAATGAAATGTTTTGTTAGAATTAGGTTTGAAAAGATATTCTGTGTTACCAATTGATGCAGCACATAAGTAGATTATTCAGATAAAATTTTATCTAATTTTTGACGATAAAAAGCAATGATATTCTTAACTTCACATAGCTCAAATCTTTATACCACTCTTCTATTTTAAAAGATCTTACTTCTACTTGAATAAAGCATATAAATTATTTAATTGATTATTATCTTTTTTGATAACAAGTGTTGTTCGTAAGTAACAATATTAAATCCTATGAAATACAAAGTTTAATATAATTTTTTAATACTTATCAAAATATATTTTTCTATAATTATCATAACTATATGATTGCCAAAATAAAGTATAACTACAATTCTTACATAAACCTATTTTTGTTTTATCAATTAGTATACTAGTAAAGTGATCATTATAATTTATTTCATTTGAGATAAATTCTCGGTTTGATTATTAATAAAAATAATTCTTGAAGGGAAACAATGTGGAGAAGACCCTATCAGCCACATCCCACACACATATTCTTTACTTTGGCTGCTTCCTTCCGGACCTGACCTAGTGAGCAAAAAAATGTTGCAAGAGGACCCATAGGATCTTCATTGAACGGATATATTATGCTTGAATTATAAAATAATTACAAATACTTTTTTAAAAATAAAATTAAACAGCCTTTTATGACTTTTACAAAAAAGGCTATTATTGATACAACAAAAATAATAAAAATTAGTATTAAATTACTAAATTATTTTCTATTCTTGCTCTAAATTTAATACCAGGTCTAAATGTAACAACTCTTCGAGCTGAAATATCCACACTTTCACCTGTTTTAGGGTTACGACCTGGACGTGAATTTTTATCACGAATGGCAAAATTACCAAATCCAGATAATTTAACAGGTTCCCCTTTTTCTAAAGCCACTCGAATCTCTTCAAAAAAAAGTTCAACAAGTACTTTAGCTTCTTGACGATCAATATTAAATTTATCGGTAAGACGATCTGCAATATCAGCTTTAGTTAATGTCATATTTGTTATTCTCTTAATAGGGCTTTAAAACGAATTTGTAAAGCAGAAATACATTTGCTTACAATGTCTGTTATATCTTGTTCTTCAAGTGTACGTGATTTATCTTGTAAAATCAAACTGATAGCAATACTTTTTTGATCTTCTTTAATATTATCACCCTGATAAACATCAAACAGGTTCACCTTTACTAGCTGCTCTCCACCAACACGTTTACACTCAGAAATAATATCTGCAGCTGGAATTGCATTTGAAACTACAATAGCAATATCACGTTTATTTGACGGATATTTCGATAAATCTTGAGCAACAGTTACTTTTTTACCACTAATTTTAGCTAAATTTATTTCAAAAACAAGCGTTTTACTATTTAAAGATAATTTTTTTTCAATTTCTGGATGTAACACCCCTAAATAACCAATAATTTCATTATTTTTGTGGATAGTTGCACTTTGCCCAGGATGTAAAATTGATAACTCAGATCTCTTAAACTGAACATCTTCTAAACAACCTAATAGTGAAAAAATAGATTCAATATCGCCTTTTAGATCATAAAAATCTACCTCCCTTTTAGGAAGCTCCCAATGTTCTTCATATAAATTTCCAGTAATAATACCAGATAACATAAATTCTTGAAGTACACCAAATTCAAATTTATCATCGGGTATAAAACGTAATCCAGTTTCAAACAAGCGAATTCGTGATTGCTGGCGATTTTGATTATATAAAACAGCGCCTACTAACCCCGACCATAATGATAAACGCATTACAGACATTTCACTTGAAATTGGATTAGTTAAATTAATGGCACGTTGCTCAGAATGAATTATATTTTGTATTTTAGGATCAACAAAACTATATGTTACAGCTTCTTGATAACCTTTATCAACCAATAAATTTTTCAATCGATCTAACGAGATTTCTCCTTCTGGTTTTGGTTTCATAATAGATTCAATTTTTAAAGTTGCGTTTGGAATATTGTTATATCCATAAATACGAGCAATTTCTTCAACCAAATCTTCTTCAATCTGCACATCAAAACGCCAACTTGGAACTTTGACTTGCCAAATATTATTCATATATTCAACTTTACAACCAAGTCGATTTAAAATATCAGTAATTTTTTGTGTTTCGATAACATGGCCAATAATACGATCTATTTTTTCACGACGTAATCGAATCGTTGCCTGTTTTGGCATTTCTTCTTGAGCTACTACTTCATTAATTGGACCAACTTCCCCACCACAAATTTCAATTATTAATTGAGTAGCTCGCTCCATAGCGGTAAGTTGTAAAGTTGGATCAACACCTCGTTCATATCGATGTGAAGCATCAGTGTGTAAACCATATTCACGAGCTTTACCTGCAATAGCCAACGGAGCAAAAAAAGCTGATTCTAGGAATATATCTTTGGTAGAATTACTAACTCCAGATTTATCTCCTCCCATAATGCCCGCTAGAGCTAATGCTTTATGATGATCGGCAATAACTAAGGTTTTATCATTCAATTTAATTTCATTGCCATTCAGTAATGTTATTTTTTCGTCTTGTTGAGCATAACGAATAACTATACCTTTTTCAATTTTAGCTAAGTCAAATGCATGCATTGGATGGCCTAGTTCTAGTAATACATAATTAGTTATATCAACTACTGTATCAATTGAACGAATCCCCCCTCGACGAAGCTTTTCTTTCATCCATAATGGTGTAATTGCATTAGTATTAATATTTTTAATTATTCGCCCTATATAATGAGGAGCAGCTTTGGGTGCTTCAATTTGGATTGGAATGGTATCAGTAATTTTTACTGGTATGTTTGCAATATTAAGTTCCTTTGTTGGAATATTGTTAACAGCAGAAATATCTCTAGCAATACCAACAATACCAAAACAATCGGCTCGATTAGGAGTTACACTAATGTCAATAATGACATCGTTTAGATTTAAATACTCGCGTATATCTTGTCCCAAAGGCGCATCATTTGGTAATTCAATAATGCCATTATGTTCATCAGGAATCCCGAGCTCTGAATAGGAACACAACATGCCTTCTGAGGGTTCTCCTCGTAACTTAGCTGATTTAATTTTAAAGTTGCCTGGTAATATTGCACCTACAGTAGCACATGCAACCATCAAACCTTGTCGGCAGTTTGCTGCACCGCACACGATATCAAGTAATTCTGATTTACCAATATCAACTTTTGTTACACGAAGTTTATCTGCATTTGGGTGTGGCATACATTCCACAACTTTACCAACAACAACACCAGTAAAATCACCTGCTACTTTTTCAATACTATCAACTTCTAAACCAGCCATTGTTAATTGATCGGCTAACATTTCGCTACTAATTTCTGGATTGATCCATTCACGTAGCCAACTTTCACTAAATTTCATGTTTTGATCTCCAGAATTAATTAAATTGCTTTAAAAAACGTAAATCGTTTTCAAAAAAAGAACGTAAATCAGTGACACCGTAACGTAGCATAGTTAATCGCTCTATACCCATACCAAAAGCAAAGCCACTATAAACTTCAGGATTAATACCCACATTACGTAATACATTAGGATGAACCATTCCACAGCCTAATACTTCTAACCATTTACCATTTTTAGCTTTAATATCCACTTCAGCTGAAGGTTCTGTAAATGGAAAGTATCCTGGTCTAAAACGTATTTCCATATTTTCTTCAAAAAAACATTGCAGAAAATTATGTAGTAATCCTTTTAAATGCGTAAAACTAATATCTTTGTCAATCAACAAACCTTCCATTTGATGGAACATCGGTGTGTGAGTTTGATCATAATCATTACGATAAGTTCTACCTGGTGCAATTATTCGAATCGGTGGTTTTTGATTTTCCATAGTACGAATTTGCACAGTTGAAGTTTGTGTTCTTAACAATCGTTTTGTATCAAACCAAAAGGTATCATGCTCAGCACGAGCAGGGTGATGAGCAGGAATATTCAATGCATCGAAATTATGGTAATCATCTTCAATTTCAGGACCTGTTTCAACAACAAAGCCTAGTTCACAAAATAAATCAGTTAACCGATTAATTGTTTTTGTTACTGGATGTAGCCCTCCTAATTCAAGTGATTTACCTGGCAATGTAATATCAATTGTTTCATTAGCTAATTTAACATTAAGAGCCTGGCGCTCTAAAAAATTGCGCTTTTGATTTAATATCTCAATAACCTCTTGCTTTGCGTCATTAATTTTTTGACCAACAGCTGGGCGCTCATCGGCAGGAACATTACGTAATGAAGCCATTTGCATTGTAAAATGACCTTTTTTACCAAAATATTCCACGCGAATCTGTTCGATCATATTAGTATCATTAGTACTTTCAATAGCGGATTTGGCATTATTTACTAGTTCAACTAGTTGAGACATTGGTTCTCTCCTGCTTATTATTCATCATATAAAAAAAGCCTCTTCTGAGGCTTTTATAATTATTTTTCGTTTTTCATTTGCCTCATGAGTAAAGTTTTCATTAAGTCAAAAAAGAAACAAAAAATAACTAACTTCATAATTAATTTACTTTTTAAAATATTAATTACTAAGATGACAAAAGCCGAGTTATCTCGGCTTTTATGAAAACATTATAATGCCGCTTTTGCTTTTTCAACTAATGCAGCAAATGCATTTTTGTCAAATACAGCAATATCAGCTAAGATCTTACGATCAATTTCAATTGATGCTTTCTTTAACCCATTGATAAATCGGCTATAAGAAAGACCGCATTGACGAGCTGCAGCATTAATACGAACAATCCATAATTGACGGAATTGACGTTTGCGTTGGCGACGATCGCGATAAGCATATTGTCCAGCTTTGATTACAGCTTGGAAAGCAACACGATATACACGTGAACGAGCACCATAATAGCCTTTTGCTTGTTTTAAAATTTTCTTGTGACGTGCACGAGCAATAACACCACGTTTAACACGAGCCATAAACTATATCCTCTAAATAATTAACCAATGAATTAAGCGTATGGAACACACGCAGTAACTAAACCTAAATCGCCTTTTGACACAGTTGTCAAACCACGTAAATGACGTTTACGTTTGGTTGATTTTTTAGTTAAGATATGGCTCTTGTTAGCTTGCTTATGCTTAAAGCCACCAGAAGCTGTTTTTTTAAAGCGCTTTGCTGCGCCTTTTACAGTTTTAATTTTAGGCATTTTATTAATTTCCACTTCGCATTGTTAATAAAAATAAAATAATGGTGTAAATTTTAGTAAATTAAAAATTAGCTTGTAAAAACCATTATTTCTTCTTCGGCGCAAGAACCATTATCATTTGACGACCTTCGATCTTAGTTGGATAAGATTCAATGATAGCCAAATCTGCTAAGTCCTCTTTAATGCGATCAAGCATTTCAGAACCTAGCTGCTGGTGAGCCATTTCACGACCACGAAAACGTAACGTGACTTTAGCTTTATCGCCATCTTCAAGAAAGCGAATCAGGCTGCGGAGTTTTACCTGATAATCGCCTTCGTCTGTACCAGGTCGGAATTTAATTTCCTTAACCTGAACAATCTTTTGCTTTTTCTTCTGCTCTTTTGTTGCTTTACTCTTTTCGTAGAGGAATTTGCCATAATCCATAATTCGACAAACAGGTGGCTCTGCATTAGGGCTTATTTCAACTAAATCAAGAGTTGCTTCTTCCGCTTGTTTTAAAGCTTCGTCTAAGCTTACAATACCGAGCTGCTCACCATCGACGCCGGTTAACCTCACCTCGCGTGCAGTAATTTCATCGTTAATTTTATGCGCGCGTGTTGACTGAATTCGTTTACTGACTTTAATATCTCATTCCTCCAAATTAATTTATCATTAATTCATTTGTTCTAATGAACGACTATGAATTTCGTTAAGCAACAATTCTATAACATGTTTCACTTCAAAGCTACCAAGATCTTTACCTTGGCGAGTTCGAACTGAAATAGTGTCCGATTCCATTTCTTTATCTCCACAGACAAACATATATGGAACACGTTTCAATGTATGCTCACGAATTTTAAACCCAATTTTCTCATTTCTCAAGTCCGCTTTTGCTCTAATACCAACTTTTTGTAATTGTTCGGATAATTGTTTGGCATATTCGGCTTGATTATCAGTAATATTGATCACAACAACTTGTAGCGGGGAAAGCCATGTAGGGAAAAAACCAGCACAGTTTTCAGTTAATATACCCATAAAACGTTCCATTGACCCTAAAATAGCTCGGTGAATCATAACCGGAATATGACGTTCATTATCTTCGCCAACATAAGTCGCATCCAAACGCTCTGGTAGCATAAAGTCGAGCTGGACTGTACCACATTGCCATGCACGGCCTAAACAGTCATGTAATGTAAACTCAATTTTTGGTCCATAAAAGGCACCTTCACCGGGTAGATATTCAAATTCAATACCATTTTCAGTTAAACATTCAGCTAAATCTTTTTCAGCTAAATCCCAAGTCTCATCTTTACCAATACGTTTTTCTGGACGAGTTGATAATTTAACGGTAATGTTGGTAAATCCAAAAGTACTATAAGTATCGTAAACCATTTTGATACAGCTATTTACTTCACTGCGAATTTGTTCTTCAGTACAAAAGATATGCGCATCATCTTGTGTGAAGCCACGAACACGCATTAAACCATGCAGAGAGCCTGATGGTTCATTACGGTGGCAACTACCAAACTCAGCCATACGTAACGGTAAATCACGATAAGATTTTAACCCTTGATTAAAAATCTGTACGTGTCCTGGGCAGTTCATTGGTTTAATACAATATTCGCGGTTTTCTGAGGATGTTACAAACATTAACTCTTTGTAATTACCCCAATGCCCTGTTTTTTCCCACAAAATACGATCCATCATAAATGGACCTTTTACTTCTTGGTAATTATATTCTTTTAATTTAGTACGAACAAAAACCTCAAGTTCACGAAAAATAATCCAACCATCATTATGCCAAAACACCATACCAGGTGCTTCTTCTTGCATATGATAAAGATCAAGTTGTTTACCAATTTTACGATGATCTCGTTTAGCCGCTTCTTCTAAAAATTGTAAATAGCTATCAAGTTGTTTTTTTTCTGCCCATGCAGTTCCATAAATACGTTGTAACATTTTATTATCACTATTACCACGCCAATAAGCGCCAGCTACTTTTTGTAATTTAAAATGATGGCAAAAACGCATATTAGGTACATGTGGTCCACGACACATATCAATATATTCTTCGTGATGATAAAGTGCTGGTTTTGAATCTTTTGGAATATTTTCATCTAAGATAGCAATTTTATATGGTTCATGCCGCTTCCAAAAGACTTCTCTAGCACGCTCCCAACTAACCACTTCTTTTTTTACTTCATAATCTTTTTTAGCCAACTCATGCATGCGTTTTTCTAGTGCATCAATGTCTTCCTGAGTTAAAGAGTGATCTAAATCAACATCATAATAAAAGCCATTATCAATTGTTGGACCAATAGCCATTTGTGTATTAGGCCATAGTTGTTTAATTGCATGACCCAATAAATGTGCACAAGAATGACGAATAATTTCGAGTCCATCTTCATCTTTGGCTGTAATGATGGCTAATGTTGCATCTTGTTCAATGACATCACAGGCATCTTTACGTTCACCATTTACACGCCCAGCTATACAAGCCTTAGCAAGCCCAGCTCCAATACTTTGAGCTACTTCTAAAACAGTAACTGGTTTATCGAATTGACGTTGGCTTCCGTCAGGAAGAGTAATAATTGGCATAATAAATCCTTATAACAGTGGTGCACCACAAGAAAGCGCACATGCGCACATAAAAAATAGATCGCGTATATTACCACTTATTATAAGGATTTTAAATAATGCTCATGCTACGTCTTCTTTATTTTCTATCTTTTTAATTAAAATAAATAGAAATATTAACCATAATCTTTTAATGCACATAATTAAAATACGATTATTACTCTACTTATTAATTACATCATAAATATTTCGATCAATACTGAAATTAAATTTAATATTTACGAGTTAAAAAATTTCATATCCTTAAAAATAACTCCCTACTTTTAAATGGTTTTGAACCTACATAAGGCTTTAAAGCCATTCTAGTAAATCGTTTAGCAGCTTTAAGTGTGTCTTTATTATTAAAGTCACGCTTTCCCAAAGCTAAAATTTGTTCACCAGTAAAACTAGAGCTATTTTGTAGTAAACTACTCATAAACCCTTTTTCTATTTGATATTGATAACTCATAGTGCTAACAATATCTTCGCCTGTGTAACCACAATGAAAAAAATCTACGTGATATCCCAAATTTTCTAATAAAGTTAATTCAAAACAGCGTAATACATTTTCAGCAGGTACTTGCCTAGCCAATTTTTGCAAGCTATCTAAATAATTATCAAAAAGTGTGGACATCTCTGTTTCGGCAATTAAAACACGATGTAACAATTCATTCAAATAAAAAGCACTGTATAAATAAACAGAAGCAAGAGGTAAAGCAAGTGACATCGCTTCAACTTGGCGTAATATTTTTATTTCACCTTGACCAGAATATTGCACAACAAGAGGTGTAAAAGGTTGTAAAACCCCTTTTAATGCAGATCGTTTTCGTCTAGCTCCTTTGGCTAAAACTGTTATTTTTCCTGCATTTTCAACAAATAGATCAACTAATAAACTGCTTTCACTGTAAGCTCGAGTATGTAATGTAAATGCCCTTTTCCAGCTTTCCATTTTAGATGCCTTTTTGATTACAAGATTATTATTTTTAATAAAAAGATTACTTGATTAAAAAATGAATGATTTTTTAAATTTTCTTCTGAAATTAACCTAAATTTCCGATATAATCAATGGCTAATTATTAATATGATTATAGGATAACTAAAAGAAAACTATGGAACTTTTCTCAACGATATTACTCCTTGTTTTAATTGTATCACTTTCTGGTGTCGTTATAAAAATGCTACCGTTTCAAATTCCATTACCACTTATGCAAATACTATTGGGTTGTACGTTAGCTGCTTTCGGCATATATGTAAAATTTGATCCAGAATTATTTCTTGTTTTATTTATACCTCCTTTACTTTTTGCCGATGGACGCAAAACATCAGTAAAAGATTTTGTTTATAACGTAAGAGAAATTGTTGGATTAGCACTTGTTTTGGTAGTGATTTCGATTATTGCGTTAGGTTATTTTTTACATTGGATATTGCCAAATGTTCAATTAGCAGCAGCTTTAGCTCTCGCTGCAGTATTATCTCCAACCGATGCTGTTGCCTTAAGTGGTATTGTAGGAAAAGGACGCATAGAAAAAGAAAAAATGGAAATTATTGAAGGTGAAGCTTTAATGAATGATGCTTCTGGCTTAGTATCATTAAAATTTGCAATTGCCATAGCGGCAGGATTGTTACAATTTGATTTACTAAGAATTAGTTTAACATTCTTTGGAGTTGCAATTGGGGGGCTTGCTATTGGTGTTTTGTTTACATGGTTATATGCACGTATATTACGTAAAATAAATAAACTTACGCATAATGATCCTGCAATTCAAATTGTCTTATTATTCTTACTTCCATTTGCGACTTACATAATTGCTGAAGAATGCCACTGTTCTGGTATTTTAGCCGCAGTGAGTGCTGGTATGACTGTCAACCATTCAAATATGATGAGAAATGCACCTTTAACTGCACGTTTACAGTCAGATAGCACATGGTCCATGTTAACCTTTGTATTTAATGGATTTGTATTTGTTTTATTAGGTATTCAGCTACCAAGTATTTTTAATAATACTTTCGCTGAAAATCAAACAGATTCATCAATTGAAGTTTGGCAGTTGTGTCTTATTGTCTTATTTGTTTTTATTGTATTAATGGGCACAAGATTTGCTTGGTTATGGGCAATGAAACATATGCCTACCATGCCATTAGGTACTAAACGACCACTTGCTTTTAGATCCTATTCAACTAGAGATCTATGGATTTCGACCTTTGCTGGTGTTCGTGGAGCAATTACACTTGCGGGTGTTTTATCTATCCCGATGACAATCAGTGGGCGATACCAGCTTGTTTTTATTGCAACCGGTATTATTTTAATTTCTTTAGTTACAGCAGTAATCGTATTACCTATATTATTACGTGGTAGTGTTATTTTAGATAATTCTGCGCAAGAAAATGAAATTCTAACGGTCAAAGGTCAGATGGCTGAAGAAGCAATTGTCAGTTTAGAAAAAATGCAAGGTAATTTACTTCAAGAAACAACAGATTCTGGCTTAGATCAAGAAATTATACATGAGGTTGGATCGCGTGTTATAGGATCACTAAGACGACGAACAGGCCTTAAAGATTTGGAACAAAAATCGCTAGAAGCTGAAAATCTTGAACGACGTATGCGTTTAGTTGCAATTGGCGCTGAACGTACAGCATTACTACAAATGAAAATTCGTAGCGAAGTCAGCGAAGAAACTTTTGAGCATTTAAATAATGATTTAGATATTTACGAAAAAATGATATCTGGAGATTAATAAATGGTAGCAAATAAACAACACATTTTAGCTAAAGCCCATGCTCGGTTTGTTGACAAAGCCCCTGAAGTTTTGGGGCTAGCTTTACAGTGTATTCCATTCAATTTAAAAAAATATGCAATAGAGCAATTACTGCAACTACAATTTAAAAATTCACTGCAAGACGGTGAGCTTGATTTTTTAGAAAACCGATGGCTAAAAATTCAAGTTACCGACCTAGAACTTGTTTGGTTTGTAAGTTTGATTAATAATAAACTGGTCGTAAGTCGAGAAGAACTCGCTGATGTGAGTTTTATTGGTAATGCTAATGATTTGATAATGATTGCAACGAGACGACAAGACCCTGATACACTATTTTTTCAACGTCGTTTAATTGTTGAAGGTGATACTGAACTAGGTCTCTATGTTAAAAATTTAATGGACTCAATTGAAATTGATTCAATGCCTAAGATTTTAAGAATAACACTTGAAAAATTAGCTAATATCATTGAAAGTACACCGACAAATTAAATTTTCTAAAATCATATTTTTCATATCTCTTCTTAAGTAAGGGAATTTAGCAGTTATTGATAACAACGTTCCCTTTAATTCTTATTATTATCCATTTTTAATAATTATATCAAAATGATAATAAATAGTTTTAATCAATTCACCTATTTAATTACCTTTTCTTTACTACACAACTTGTCCCCCGTATTATTATCCAATAAATTTAATTTTTCCATTAGAATGTATCTTCAATTTTTTTAGATGCTCCCATATAGTGAAAGCTTGCTTTTCGAATTTTAATATGTATTTATTACGTAAATCAACCTTTGACCATATTCCTAATCTCCAAAAATAATAGGTATATCATTAGTTAATGATTTCATAAGAGCAATCAACATACTTATATTCAAATTTATAAAGATAACTCAATAATTGTTTTTTTCATGTTAGCTACATCAAATTAGAGTTTACATCCACAAATAATTACTACAGCGTCTGATTTGATATAATATTTAATATATTATTTATATTCTGATATAATAGCTCCCCAAAATTATTGGTATTTATTTAAAGATTATCTAAAATAGATATTGTATTTAATGTTCTTTAATAAGACAAAATCTATACATTTCAATAAAAAAACAATGAATTAATGAAAATTAACACAAAGCAATTCACTTTCTATTTCCATGATTATGAAACCTTTGGCATCAATCCAGCTTTAGATAGGCCAGCTCAATTTGCTGGAGTTCGGACTGATGAAGATTTTAATATTATTGAAGAACCGTTGGTTATATATTGTTCACAAGCTCAAGATTACTTACCAAATCCTGAAGCAGTATTAATTACAGGAATTACTCCCCAGAAAGTGAACCAAAAAGGTCTTTGTGAAGCGGAATTTACTCGTTTAATCCATCAAGCATTTAGTGTGCCCAATACGTGTATTTTAGGTTACAACAATATTCGCTTTGACGATGAAGTAACAAGAAATATTTTATATCGTAATTTTTATGATCCTTATGCTTATAGTTGGAAAAATGGAAATTCCAGATGGGATCTTCTCGATGTGGTTCGAGCTTGTTATGCACTTAGACCAGAAGGAATTAATTGGCCAATAAATGATGAAGGTCTACCAAGCTTTCGTTTAGAGCATTTATCAAAGGTGAATAACATTGAGCATGAACATGCACATGATGCAATGTCAGATGTCTATGCAACTATTGCAATAGCTAAATTAATAAAAGAAAAACAACCTAAACTTTTCAATTATTTTTTTACATTACGAAATAAAAATAAAGTTGCAGAACTTATTGATATCGTTAACATGACACCTATTATTCATATATCGGGCATGCTCGGTAACTATCGTGGCAATATGTCATTAGTTTGCCCTATTGCTTGGCATCCATTACAAAATAACGCTGTGATTGTGTGTGACTTAATGGGTGATATTGATTCAATTATTGATTTACCTGTAGAAAAGATTAAAGAAAAGCTCTATACAAAAACACAAGATCTTGAGCTTAATGAATCACGCATTCCTTTAAAGTTAATTCATATTAATAAATGCCCTATCGTAGCCCCAATAAAAACATTATTATCACAAAATGCAAAAAGATTTAATATTGATGTAAATCTCTGTTTAATCAAGCAACAAAAATTATTTCAGTATCAAAAAATACTACAAAATAAAATGACAGAATTATTTGCAATAAATGAAAATTATTCTACTCATCCTGATGTCGATGCCCAAATATATAATGGCTTTTTAAATAAACAAGATAGCCTACGTTGCGAAACTATACGAACAACACCTGCTAATTTGTTAGATACTTTATCATTAACATTTGATGATTCTCGTTTAGCCCCTTTATTTTTCAAATACAAAGCTAGAAATTATCCACAATCACTAACAGAACAAGAACAAATAATCTGGCTAGATTATTGTCGTGATAAGCTTAATACATTAAAAATACAAGATTATTTATTAACATTAGAGCAACTTGCTGAAAACTATATTCAGCACCCCAAAAAACTAGCTATAATTAAACAACTTTATAATTATTGTCTTTATTTAATTGGATAATTAATTTTAGCAGGCGTATGATATAGATAAGTATATTTCATCCTAATAATAGGTATAATCATCATAATTAAAAATTAAGGTGATTAGCATTTATATTATGAAACATTTTTTAGCTAAGCACGCCACAATTAAACATCGACTATATTCTTTATACTATACTATTTTTAGTTATGGTCGAGGTCTTCTAGTTTTAACTCTTTGTTTATGGATAGGTAATATAATCTCTAAATTATTACCAATAATAATTCCAGATAGTATTATTGGATTGTTAATTTTATTTTTTTTACTGGCTTTTCAATTAATCCCCACTTGTTGGATAAAAAATAGTTGTAATCTTTTTATGCGCTATATGACATTACTTTTTGTTCCTGCAGCAATGGGTATTATGGAAAATTATTCACTTTTATTAGAAAATTGGGTACCAATTATATTTGGCAGTGTTGGCAGTACTCTAATCGTGCTGCTTTTTACTGCTTTTTTAACAGAACATTTTCATAAAACAGTAAATCAAGATCCAACTGTATCACTAAAAAATGAGGATAATTAGCCATGATATGGATGCTGCCATTAACGCTTTGTGTTTTTCTCATTGTTCGAAAAATATCGTTTAAAATAAAAAATCCATTATTTAATCCGCTAGTAGTGACTGTTATTGTTTTAATCCCAATATTACTAATAACCAAAACAAATTACACTCAATATGTTAATAACGTGCAAATTATTAATTATTTGTTACCTTATTCTGTTGTAGCCCTTGCCTACCCTTTATATGAACTTATTCCACAAATTAAGGCTAGATGGAAATCAATAATGATTATTACTTTCACTGCTTCACTTGCATCCATGATAACGGGAGTTTGCATTGTATTTTGGCTTGGTGGAAATAAAGAAATTGCCGCATCAGTATTACCAAAATCAGTTACTACAGCTATTGCGGTAACAATTGCAAATAACCAAGATGGAGTTCCATCAATAGCTGCATTATGCGTGATATTGGTTGGAACATTGGGTGCTATATTTGGGCACCAGATATTAAATTTAATAAAAATAAAATCAGCACCAGCAAGAGGATTATCAATAGGTGCGGTATCGCATGCTGTCGGCACAGCTCGTTGTATTGAAATTGATTATAATGAAGGAGCTTACAGTTCTTTATCATTAGTCTTATGCGGTATCATGACTTCATTGACAGCACCATTTTTATTTCCAATGATAGTATTTCTTTTCGATTGGTTTTAACATGAAATTAAAAAGATTTATAACTTATTTTGTCATTTTTTGTTTGATTTCTATAGCTTCAATTATTGGCCTTGATCTATGGATTAGTTATAAAACTGCGCCTTTAATTTATCATGATGAAAATAAGTTACCTTATCGAGCAGTCGGAGTTGTTCTCGGTACCTCAAAATATGTACGGGGTGGAGGTATTAATGGTTTTTACCGCAATCGCATTGATGGGGCTATTGATCTCTATTGGCAAGGTAAAGTAGATTATCTATTATTAAGTGGTGATAATGCACTTTTGAGCTATAATGAACCTATTACAATGCAAAAGGATTTAATTAAAGCAGGAATACCCCGTGAAGCAATAGTATTAGATTACGCAGGATTCAGGACCTTTGATTCAGTAGTTCGTGCAAACAAAGTTTTTGATGCAAATGATTTTACGATTATTACTCAGGAATTTCATTGTGAACGAGCCATATTTATTGCACTCGCCCAAAATATCCAAGCTCAATGTTTTGCTGTACCAGCACCAAGAAGTATGAAATTAGTGCGAATAAGAGAAATGTTTGCTCGTGTTAGTGCTTTTATCGATCTCTATATTCTTAATAAAAAACCCAAATATCTTGGTCCGGTTATTCCAATTATCTCAGATGAACATTAATAAATTTTATATTTAGATTAATATAATTAAGCTGATACCTTTTTAGTATATTTATTAAACTGAGAGTAATTAGTCTAATATTTTAGATTGCATTTTTATGCAAAAAAAAGTAATATTTAGTCAATTTTTTAATTTAAGTAAAATGAACAATGAATATTGAATTAAACCATATTAACTGCTTTTATGGTAAACATCAGGCATTAAATGATGTTTCACTCTGCTATCCACTGGGTGAAACAATTGTATTACTAGGCCAAAGTGGAGCAGGCAAAAGTTCTTTATTAAAAGTATTTAACTTACTTGAAATTCCAACATCAGGAAACATGACTATTGCTAACTCATATTTTGATTTTTCTAAAAAAATTAATGAATCAACGGTTAGATTATTAAGAAAACATGTAGGTATGGTTTTTCAAAATTATAATTTGTGGCCGCACTTAACCGTGCTAGAAAATTTGATCGAAGCACCTTGCCAAGTATTAAAATTATCAAAAAAAGAAGCAAGTGATAAAGCAATGGCTATATTAGAAAGACTACAAATTAATGATATGGTCCATCGTTATCCCCTTCACCTATCTGGTGGACAACAGCAACGTGTTGCAATAGCTAGGGCATTAATGATGGAACCTCAAATCTTATTATTTGATGAGCCAACGGCGGCATTAGATCCAGCTATTACTTCACAAGTTGCTGAAATTATTAATGAACTGTCACAGACAGGTATTACACAAATTATAGTTACTCATGAAGTTGATTTTGCTCGTAAAGTTGCTTCACAAGTAATTTATATGGAACAAGGTAAAATTATAGAGCAAGGACAACTTGAATGTTTTGCTCATCCTAAAACTGAAAAATTTAAATCTTATTTGTCACATTAATTAAAATAAAATTAGGTGGATATATGAAAAAAATATTACTTGCTATTTTTTTTGCAGGAACAGCCTTTGTTACTCAAGCTACAGAGACTTTAACCATCGGCACAGAAGCAACTTATGCTCCTTTTGAATTTACGAATGAAAAAAATGAAATTGTTGGATTCGATATTGATGTGATTAATAAAATTTGTGACGAAATCAAAGCCTCTTGCAAAATTGTTAATCAATCTTTTGACGGCTTAATTCCAAGCTTAAAAACACGCCGAATCGATGCAGCAATAGCAGGAATTGATGTGACTCTTGAACGTCAAAAACAAGTTGATTTCACTAAAATTTATTATGATGATAGTTCGATCCAGTTTATTACCTTAAAAGATACATTAACTAATCTTGAACAAATAAAAGGTAAACGCATTGGTATTCAAAAAGGAACAACTTATCCAAAATATCTAAGTGAAAAATACCCTGATGTTAAACAAGTCAGTTACGATAGTTATCAATTTGCTTTTTTAGATTTAAAAGCAAAACGAATTGATGCGATCGTATCAAGTTCAATTGTTGCTGGTGAATGGCTAGATAAGGAGGCTGATATTGTACCACTAGCAGATAAAATCACCGATCACGAATTTTTTGGCGAAGGTTTAGGTATAGCAGTACGTAAAGGTAATGATCAATTATTAAATCAATTTAACCAAGCTCTTGATAGACTAAAAGCAAATGGTGAATTAGACGCCATTTATAAAAAATGGTTTAACAAATAGCCATTAAATAGTAAAAATCGACGTCATTATGATCTCGCCACACATTTTGTGGCGAGTTTATTTTTTATTAAACAATGTTAATTTAACAACGGTTTTCTTATGTCAGACTTTCTAACGAATAAAATAAATTGGATTCTATCTTTGATGGATGGATATATATTGCCACTAACACAAGCAACATCAATTACATTATCATTAGCTTTAGCATCATTAGTGGTAGGCATATTTTTTGCCTTTATTTTTACACTATTAGAATTGTCTTCAATTAAACCTGTTGCGTGGTTAATGTCACTTTTTAATTTAACGATTCGCGCTTTACCTGAACTATTAATTGTTGTCGCTATTTATAACGGATTACCGTTATTACTCATATTATTAAATGATGGTTTTACCATTAACCTTTACTTTGCTTCATTAACAATACAGCTAGACATTCAAGATTTTAATATTAATCCTTTTTTATGTGGTGTTGCTGCACTTTCACTTTTATATGCGGTTTATGCTTCACAAACATTGCGTGGTGCATTTAAAACAATTTCAAATGGGCAGCGGCAAGCAGCCCAAGTACTTGGACTTAGTAAATCACGCACGTTTTTTCGTATCATAATGCCACAAATGTGGCGTCATGCATTACCAGGATTAAGTAACCAATGGTTAATTTTGTTAAAAGATACAGCACTAGTATCAGCTATTGCTATTAATGATTTGATGATGCAAACAAAAGCAATTATAGCTAGAACAAACCAACCTTTTTTATGGTATTTCATTGCAATGACTATCTATTTAATTATCTCAATTTTAAGTCAAAAAGTTATATCACGAATTGAAAAGCGTTCAACCTATTTTGAACATCCAACACCAACATCAGCAAAAAATTAGTAAGGTCTTATTATGTTTGATACTTTTATTTATTATCTTAAAATCATACTTCAAGGTCTACCTAATACATTAACCTTAGGAATTTTAGGAATTTTATCGGCAGGATTGCTAGCAATCATCTTATCTTGTTTATTGTCATTAAATTCGTATGCTTTAACTAAAGCGATTCGTACTTATATTATTTTATTTACCGGTTCTCCGCTACTTGTACAATTATTTTTAATCTATTATGGACCATCACAATTTAGTGATACATTAAGCAAAGTACCTGCACTTTATAAACTTATTTCATCACCTTGGTTTTGCGCATACTTAGCTTTAACACTTAATAGTGCAGCTTATACTACACAAATATTTTACGGTGCATTAAAATCGTTACCTCTAGGACAATGGCAAGCTTGTGAAGCACTTGGTATGGATAAAAAACAAACATTAAAAGTTATTTTACCTTATGCATTAAAACGAGCTCTTTCAACTTACTCTAATGAGATCGTTTTTGTTGTAAAAGGTACGGCATTAGCATCGATGATTCCAGTAATGGACATTATGGGATATAGCAATCAATTAAATAGTGATTATTATGATTTTTCTATTTTTATTGTTGCAGGCTTAGTTTACCTCTTGATAAATGGCTTACTTAGCACCATTATGAGGATTATAGAGAAAAAAAACCTCACCTTCGAAAACTAATATGAGCCAATTTGATTCAACTACTTTTTTAAAAAAAGTCCCACATAAGCCGGGTATTTATCAAATGTTTAATGATAAAGAAACGATTATTTATGTGGGAAAGGCCAAAGATCTTAATAATCGATTAAAAAGCTACTTTAATAACAGCAAAAAAACATTAAAAACGGATATGCTTGTTAGCCATATCCATCGCATTGAATTTACAATTACCAATACTGAAACCGAAGCTCTACTACTTGAACAGACATATATCAAAAAGCATCAACCACGATATAATGTGCTTTTAAAAGATGATAAAAGCTACCCGTTTATAAAGCTAAGTAAAGAACGACATCCTCAACTGTCCCTTTATCGTGGAGCAGTCAATCGAAAAAAAGATGAGTTTTTTGGTCCTTATCCTAGTGGATATGCAGTAAAGCAAATATTAGCTTTATTACAAAAAACGTTTCCAATAAGACAGTGCTTAAATTCAACCTATCGCAACCGAACTCGGCCCTGCTTACAATATCAAATTAAACGTTGCTTGGGTCCTTGTGTTCCAGGATTAGTCAGCGATGAAGATTACCTAGAGCAAGTTAACTATGTTAGATTATTTTTATCAGGTCAATCAGATCAGATAATACAAAAAATAACTGAAGATATGCAAAAAGCTAGTAGCGAACTCAGCTTTGAAAAAGCGGCAGTTTTGCGTGATCAACTTCAAGCAATAAAACACATCAATGAAAAACAGGCAATATATAACAATAATGATAATCTTGATGTTATTGGATTCCATTATGAGTTAGGTTTAGCTTGTATATATGTACTGTTTATTCGCAATGGGCAAACATTTGGGCATCGTTCTTATTTTCCTAAGGTTCCATCAAATACTGAACTAGAAGAAGTCATCGAAACCTTTTTAGGGCAGTTCTATTTACAAGGCAATCAAAACAGAAATATCCCTAAAAAGATTTTACTTAACTTTTCATTGTCTGATAAACAACCAATGGAAGAGACCCTGTCACTTATTGCAGAGCATCAAGTTAAACTAATTGATGAGCCTAAGGGAGATAATCTTAAATTATTGAATATCGCAACCGTAAACGCTCAAACTGAAGTTAAAAATAAACTATTAGAAAATTCCACAATAAAACAACGATATGATGCGTTAAAATCTTTTTTGGGGATCGATAAAATTAACCGAATGGAATGTTTTGATATCAGTCATTTTATGGGCAAAAATACAATAGCATCTTGTGTGGTATTCGATGATAAAGGTCCTGTTAAATCGGAATTTCGCCGTTATAATATTTCAGGCATAACACCTGGCGATGATTACGCTGCTATGGAGCAAGTTTTAACTCGTCGTTATAGTAAGAAGGATCTTCCAGAAGAAAAAGTACCTGATATAATCTTTATCGATGGAGGTAAAGGGCAACTAAACCAAGCTTTAAAAGTATTTGAATGTTTAGAAGTAAACTGGAATAAAAATCACCCTATTTTAATTGGTGTTGCTAAAGGTGCAGAACGAAAAGAAGGGCTTGAAACACTTTTCTTTGAAGCGCATGGAGCTGGCCATTATATTGATGATCATTCTCCAGCTCTACTATTAATTCAACAAATTCGAAATGCCTCACATGATCATGCGATTATGGGGCAACGCAAGAAAGGTGTAAAGCAGTTAACGGATAGTGCATTAGAACATATTCAAGGGATCGGAGCTAAAAGAAGAAAAGCATTACTTAAGCATTTTGGTGGCTTAAGAGAGCTAAAAAATGCTAGTATTGATGAGATCGCACAAGTGCAAAGTATTTCTAAATCTTTAGCCGAAAAAATTTATTTAAATTTACGGCAATAACGCATTGAAAAATTAAAATATTTGAGGCAACATAAGCGTTAAGAAAACCTGTTTTTTTTAATTATCACTAATTATTTGATTAATAAAACAAAAAAGAGCTGATGTCACATGAAAATCAATATCCCTACATTTTTAACATTATTTAGAGTCATTTTAATCCCCTTTTTTGTGTTGACGTTCTATCTCTTACCTTATGAATGGTCAGGTTTTTTTTCTGCACTATTATTTCTAATAGCCGCTGTTACAGACGTCTTTGATGGTTATCTTGCTCGCAGGTTGAAACAAACTACTAAATTTGGTGCATTTCTTGATCCTGTAGCAGATAAAATTATGGTAACTATAGCACTTATTCTTATAACTCAATACTATCAAGCTTGGTGGATCTCTATTCCTGCAATTATCATTATTTCACGTGAAATAATAATATCGGCTCTACGTGAATGGATGGCTGAAATAGGGAAACGCAATAATGTGGCTGTTTCATCGCTAGGAAAAATAAAAACTATTTCCCAAATGACAGCATTGACATGGTTATTATGGAGACCATGTAATATGGTTATTTATGCTGGTCTTGCAGCTTTAATACTTGCAACCATTTTAACTTTGATATCAATGTTACAATATTTGTTCGTTGCTCATAGCGATTTATTAGATAGCAAATAAAAGCTTTAAACAGATTTAATAGCAAGCTAGTGTACAATGAAATGCTTTGAGAAATTTTCATTTTAATTAAACATTGAACAATTACACAGTTAATATCAAATTTTTATTGACTGAAAAGATAGCATAGGTAAAATGCTATCATTCAAAACACAATTACTTTCTAGTAATTAATTTCAAGCCCGGGTGGTGAAATCGGTAGACACAAGGGATTTAAAATCCCTCGGCCTTTTTGGCCGTGCGAGTTCAAGTCTCGCCCCGGGCACCATTTAGTATCTTAAAAAGACTTTATAACCCTAGATCACTTTTCTTATAGTTTTACAAAAAATACAACTAGCAATATTATTGATTTTCCCCTTACCTTTATAAATCATTTTTGTGTATATTGACATAATAGGTGTTGTAAAGCCACTTGACCTAACAAATTTATTAATAATAAGATTTCGTTATTTCAAATTTCCTATTTTTTAAATGCATTTATCATAGCTATTAAATATTAGTCTTTAAAACCATAAATGAGAACATATAAAAGAATAAATAAATACAATATATAAAAAATAATAGAATATTATTTTCATATATTTCTTTTTAATAAAGAATGAAAGAGCGATTAAATGATGGTCCCTTAACCTATTTCTTGCTCGAATAATTTGTGCAGACAATTATAGCAAAAAGAATAGTATAAAATTATTAATGATGAAACTGACTTTAAGAAGATAAATCTTAAAATAGCCAAATGAAAAATTTAAATTTCAAAGTAAATAAGATTAACTTTGAATAACAATATTGGTCTTTTGAGTATAAACGGTACAATTATCAGGAATATCTTTATTAACAAAAGTCATCGCCCCTATTACGACATTATTACCAATTTTAGTATTCTGCCCAAACATCATACTATTTGTACCAAAAGTGACATTATCTCCTACTTGTAAATAACCATCGTGATAATAGCTTTTAAAACCAATGGTAACATTACTTGAAATATTACAGTTTTTACCAATCTTAACTCTTGGCGTAATAACAATACCGACTAAATGCCAAATATGTAATCCAATATCAATATCTGCTTTAATTGAAATATCAAGACAATGCTTTTGATTTAATTTATTAATAATTTTTTTGGCACATGTTCTTTCGCTTTCATCACCTAACCTATACATAAAATAAGCAAGACGATACCAAGCTAAAAAGCTATTTTTTCTTAAAAGTTTTCGAAATAATCTTATCCAAGTGAAATCTTTATGAATATATTCAACTACCCAGTAATTTTTTAAATTTGTTAAATCGTGAGTGAGCAAGAATTTGATAATAGAAATATATTTAAACATATTGAATAATATTATAAAATAACTTTCGCTTATCTTAATAAAAAAATTAAAAAATGACAAATTAAACCTATTTATAGATTCTTTTAATTTTATTCTTTTAACCTAGCTAAAACCATATAATAATAAAAGCCTTTCATTTTACATAACCACTTAATCAATAAAAAAGGTTGAACCATTAGATTAATCTCAATGTGCAAGTTAATACAAAAATAAAAAGCACTATAGAAAACAATAACTATTTTGCTCTATAAAGGTGATTATGAAAGATTTTATTAGCGATTTTTTGGTGGCCACTACTACCTCCATACAAATTACAAATGATATTATTAATCAATATATTATATTAAACTCACCTTTTAACGTATAACATAACGTATAACATCAATCTATGTTAGTCGATTCCTACCTAAGGAATCATTTCAACATTACCAATTGAAGAGTTAAAAGAAAAACTTCTTTTTTGTGATTTTATGACACTAACAACACTAACAAAATTTATTATTAATAATCAGCAAATTAACCTCGTGTTATTATAGTGTTGTATGTTGTTAATGACATGGTAATATTTAATTAATTTTAATAAAGTGAAAGGTAAAGGTGATGAAATGAAGAAAATAGGAATAATTAAATTTTGTGAATTAATGATTGAAAGTGCGAACAATGCAACGCCCTTTGTTTTGTTTACTGTTGCTAGTATCGTCCTATATGATAAAAAACCATTGTTAGATACTGCAATCACTCTTATTGGAACTAATATTTTTCTATGGGGTATATGGGCGATACCCCATGTAAAAAAAATCGTATCAGAAGATGATGATAAAATAACAAGAATGGTAGTTTTTATCGCTATTGTATGGATAATTTTTATGCTATTATTAGCAACAATATCACTGTCATAACTCAATCCCTTTAAACTCGTCTAAAGCTTGCTTCTGTTCATCTGATAGGTTGATATCTATCTCACCATACTCAAGCAAGTAAGTACCGAATGACATTAGGAAAGCAACCGCAGGGTCTATCTTGTTGGCTGCTTTCTTTTTGTTGGGTTTGATATTAGCATTCGCATCGGTTTCCATCACTACATTACTGACCGCCCAAGAAAGGACAGGATCGCCATTGTGATTAATGCGTTTACGGCTGATAAATACTTCTGCTGTTTTTGAAGTTGGGCTGTATCGTGCATAGGTTTGAGGGAATGGCTCAACATCTAAGCCGATATTTTGTAATTGCATGCGTAATTGTGTGGCGTTCCAAACATCAAAACCAATTAACTTAATATTAAATTGTTCGCTGTCTTTTAAAATATCATCTCTAATCTGGTCATAATCGATACAATCGCCTTTCGTTACCCTAATCCAACCCTGATCAACCCATTTACGGTATATTTCTCTGTTTTTGTTAGCTACGTTAGTAAGCTGAAATTCAGGAATATAATGCCTTGTTAATAGTCTTACCTCTGTTTCAAACGGAAACGAATAACAGACACTAGTAATATCACTAGTAGATGATAAATCTAATCCAGCATAGCAATCTAAGCCTTTTAAATCATCTTCTGAGTAATCAGCCTTACACGCAATCCAGCTACCAGTATTTACCCAAGGAGTTGCACCATTACACCAAATATTAAAGCGTTTTGTGAGCATTTCAACCCACTGCGAGGGTATGCCTCTGGCTTTCTTAATGGTGTCCTCTAAGGCAACCCTATCGACGGAGATGTCAAGATTGGGATTGGCTTTTATCCATAAATTAGGGTTGTCGATTTCGCTCTCATCGTCCAGTTCGTAAATAAGCACAAATTGCGATTCGTTAACCTCGTCACCTGCTAAAATCTGGCAACAATAATCATAATGCTGTTTACAGGCTGATATTGTGTTACTGCCTGCGGTAGTGATGGCAAATAAAATCCCCTCAGGTCTTGCGCCCATACCTAACTCAAGAGCTGAATATACGCCATTATCAGGGTGTAGATGATATTCATCCACAATGGATAAGCTAGGGTTAGTCCCCTCAATAGTAGCAGCCTTTGACGCCAAAGGACGTAATAGACTATTTTGCTTAGGATTGATGATTTTATGCTGTTGAATGGTGACCCTTTTCTTTATTGGCTTGCTTAATATGGCCATCTGTCTTGCATCATCAAACACAATTCGGGCTTGGTCACGGCTAACGGCTGCGGTATAGATATCTTGTTGCCCTTTTCCCATCACTAAGAACCAGTTAGCCAATATTGCCGCTGTTGTTGATTTGGCGTTTTTTCTCGGTACTTGTACATAGGCACTGCGATACTTTCGGAGTCCTGTTTTAATGTGCTTAAATCCTAGCAGATTAGCAAATAAAAATTGTTGCCACGGTTCAAGCTCGATGGCTTTACTTCTCAGGTGACCTTTAACATGTGGACATACTTTTGAAAATGAAACGAATTTAGTTACTACTTCACTATCAAAAGAGTAATTTGGATTTTCCAAATCAATAAAATAGCGATTTACTGCTTGTTTTAGGCGTTTACAAGCAGGAATATCCCCATTTTTAACCGATAACGCGTAATTATGCCAAGCGGTCAAGCTCGTCTTCCTCTTCAACTTCTACGGGATTTTTGCGACGACTAACAGGGTCGAAGCCCAGTAATGAAGCCATTTTAATCATAATTTTTTCAGCTTCTGACTTTGCACTTAATGCAGGGTTACGGCTTTCTGTACCTTGTGAGTTAACGATTGAAAACCCACGCGTTGCAATGTCTTCCATTGCTTTACGATACATTGAGTAATTAACGCAATATAGCTCTAAGTTGGTCCAATCGGCTGGTTGAATGTCATCACGCTGTGCTAAGTGATCGGCTCTAAGTTTCCATTGTTCTTTGGCTAATTTATCTAAATATTTTGGTGCTTTCATCTTATTATTTTTCCTCTACTTTCTAAAAAATCACTGTGCATAAAAATTTGAGGAGGGGGGCGGTCTTTTAGCTTTTTGAATTTCTTTGAACATTCCCCCCTACCCACTCATCATATCTGAGGACTGCTATCAGTTGTCTTTATTATGAAGATGACCCAAATCCTCGTTTATCGATTACTCTTGTCTTATAGCTATGACAATCACGGCATAATGGTTGATGATTACTTGCTTGCCAAAAGAGAGGGTCACTTTGTCCATTCTCAACAGGTTTGATATGGTCTATCACAGTAGCAGGAGTGAGTAATCCTTTATCATTACACATTTTGCATAGTGGGTTGTGCCTAAGGTACTCAGCTCGATATATTTGCCATCGATGATTATAGCCTCGTTGTGCTGCTGTTCCTCGTGCTTTATCTTGCTGTTTATCTCTTCTATGCTCATTACATCGTCCTGATTTAACACGGTTACGACAATTAGGATATGAACATCTCTTTAATGGTTGTATTGGCATCATTCACCTAATAGATAGCTGGGTCACGGTAGATACTCCACAATGAAGAAATAGCTAACGGCACTTCGCTTACGGTGTTAGTACTAACCATTTCTCGGTTCTCATATAGATGAGCTATATACATAAGACAACCTGCTTTGATTGCTGGCGTGAATTCCTGTATATCAAATGATTTTCCTATATGCTTTTGACAAACTTCAAGAGCAGCATCTATATAGATTTGAAGTAAGCTATCTTCTAAGGTGTCACTGTCATCAATACGGCAATGTAACTTAACTTCTTGTAAGGTAATATTAGCCATCGTTTAAACCAGCCTCACATAACAATTCTAAATAAGTTCTTTTTGCGTCAGGTAATACAGCTTTAATATTTAAATATTGTGAGCCAGCTATCAGGTACTTAATCCGCCAAGTGGTATCAATATCCTTACGGTAGCGAATATAAACCCTTATAGTGGTACGGCTTGGGCTGTAATTTCATTGATTTTCATTACATCCCCCCTTAATGAATTGTCGAGCTAGATTCAGATTTAATATCTTCGGCTAAATCAATAAATAACGATGCAAACATTTCTTGCCCGAATTGTGTTAGTGCCATAGGTTTATTATCACTTTCGGCGTACATCTTTTTTAATAGTCCATAGGTGCGATTTAAGCCATCACTTTCGCCAAAGTCTTCAATTAAGCTATCTTTAAGATTCATTTTTAGCCCTAACACAATTAAATCTTTATCAATATCAATTTTGATACCGTCATGAATAAACACCTTGGCGCTGTTTTTATTAATCTGCTCAATTAAAAATAAACCTGCTATTATCGCCATGGTAGAATCAACGATACTATGGTGAATTGCTGTCACTTCTTGCTGATTATTCATGATTTACCCCCTTAATTTGTGTCATGTATCGCCTAACTTCGGGCGGTAGTCGCTTAGTGACATCAGCAAGTAAATCAGAGATTTCATCCTTGCCAAAAGAAAGTAGTGCTACATATTTGCCATTTTTAAGCCTTAATGCGGTAATAGTGCCGTCATTGTTATGGACAAAATCAAACTCTTTCATTCTTTGCCTCCTTGCGCTCGGTTTCACTTCTAAATAGCTTTTTAGAATCGTTAATTAAGTCTGATACAGCATCAAGGGCGTAGGCGCGTAACTCATCATTAATTGGCGCGTTTGAATCACAATCAGCCATTAAAAGCGTGGTGATAGCGTTAGCTTGTCCTAGTTTTGTATTGATAGTATTTATTGCGTCCAGTGAGATATTAGCCATTGTTTTTCTCCTCCATTAACCCATATTCTTGTAACTCATCAAAATCTTGCTCTACTAAATCAACGATAACCCACAGTAAATTACTCATATCGGCTTGTTCGATAAAAGGCTCGTCATATCCTGCGCACTTATAGTTAGTATTATCTAAGGCAATTTTAGCCATGCTCCGAACTTGAATAAGTTTAGATTCAACATTACAAATTAACTGATCATTATTCATGGCTGTAACCTCCAAAGCTTTTAGCTTGATCAATAACTGAATGTAAGCGAATTCTGGCAATAAAGATAAGGGATGATTTGCCTAGGCTCTTGCGTGCTTGGCGTTCGGTTGTTGCCGTTGTTTGGACTACTTGAGCCGTTGATAGGTCATAGAATTTATATAGTTTGGGTTGTCTTGCGCATAGGTGTACGCTATCATAGCGGTTAGCCATAATCATTACCTCGTTTAATGTTATTGTGGTTAGATCCCTCGATAGTGCTGGTAACACTTCGGGGGATTGCTTTTTATGGTACTCACCCTTATAATGGTGCATACCAACAGTATTTAATTTATCATAAAGGTACGCACCAATGCAAGAAAAAAAAGATAAGAAAAAAACAGATCGTTCTAACAGTACAAGAAAAATTATAAGGTTCGAAGATGATCTACTTGAACAAATTAACCAACAAGCCAAGAAAGATGGTGAATCTTTTTCTGGTTGGGTCAAAACTGCTTGTAAAATGAGATTGAATAAATAATTAAAATCCTTTCGAACGCTTCCGAAATCTACCCAATTTTTTAGCTCTGCGTTATTATAAGAACGTGCTTTAAATGCGTGACGCTTTGGCACAATCTCAATGCATCTAATTATATCTACTGTCATTGAAAATTCCTTATTAATTGATTTTAATGTTTGAATAAAGGCAACTGTAACAGGTTGCCTTTTTTTATTACCGAACATGAGTAATCCCACCGTTGGGACTAATTAAATTAGCAAGAGCATTAAACCGTCTACTCACTTCTCTAATTGCTTCTGTCGGTGAATCGATTTCTTTAAATACGGATGTTTCAATCTGTTGTAAACAAATCAACATACCTAATTGAACTTCATCAGCATTTTGTCGCTCACCAGTAGATAAACCAATCATTTTATTTTCAGCTCTAGCAAGGTTTATATAGTGATGTTTTTCTACTCCTTGCATGGTTGATAATGAATCTCGGCTTTCATGGTAATAGGCTAATGATTCACGTTTTACGGCTTCACGCTTACGACTAGCAGCAAAGGCTTTGGTTACATCTAATTTAAATCTAACAATATCTTTATGATTCTTACCTCTGATTAACCGAGATATAAAATCAAATTGAATTTCATTTAGTAATACATATTTACTTTTACTTGCACCCGTTCGGTGTTTGCACGTTTCGATTTGAAATGGAAGCGTGCCTAATTCCCGAAGCTCACTTTTATTTTTATTAACTAAAGACATCAAACTCAAATGTTTAATTCCCATTTTTTCAGCTACCAAACGGCTATCAATACGAACCTCTTTAGATTGAACTAATTCAATATCACCTTGCTTAATAATCATCTTAGTAGCTCCCATTAGCAAACCCTCGGCGTTTAGTCGGTTGATTTATCTTTGCTACTGCTGGAGGGTTGTCTATCCAGTGAAGTAATTCCACTAATGACCAACCGCAAGAATTAGCTCCTAACGATTTTCTTAATGGATATTTACCTTCTTTCTCAAGTTGCCAAGCAGTAGAACGGGCGATACTTGTAATTTTGTATCGTTCATTTTCACGAACAAGACGATCATATTGGATACCGTATTTATCCCTAATTGCTTTGTGTTGTTCTGGAGTGATTGAATATGACATTGAAAGCCCCTTACTGTACTCGGTTGCTTTCTAAATAGGTTTTAACTTCGGCCATATCGTAAACTACTCGACGCTTGCCAACTTTAATACCTTTGGGGAAATTTGGATCGTAGCGTAATGTATTCTTAGCACAACCTAAGATTAACGCCAGTTCATCAAGGGAATAATATTTAGGAGTATTTAACTGCATTTCTTACCTCATTAAGTTCATTTGTGTTTAACTTAATGAGGATTGTATGATAGGTATTATTTAGTTTTGGGAAGTTTCCAAAATTAGTTCGGAAATTCCGAAATTATTTTTTTAACCACTTTTCTAATGACTTTCCTGATGGATATTTCAATCCATTAAGTTCAAAATCTCTAACCAAAGGACTTTTATTTTTTTCAATAAAATTTCTTGGATTTTCAATTGCATCTTCACCATATTTCAAAAACAATAAATTTCTAATAAATTCAATTTGTAAATTTGTCGGAGTGTTGTCAATTCCACTAGTAAGGTTATTGAGATTTAAATAATTTGCTTTGCCGTTGAATTTATTTAAACCACCAAAATAAGCATCTAATTCAATGTTTCTACCACCATTTTTTAATAATTCCATTTCATAATTTGTTATAAATAATTGTGTTAAATTTAATGATAAATCCTCTGAAAAATAAATATCCATCACATCATAATCTTTTGTGCTATTAATTACATCTGAAGCTACTCTCGGAATTAAGGCTGCAGATATTTCAATATCATTACTCTTTTTATTAATAAAGTTTTTATATAAAATCTCAGAGTCCCTGGGAGATATAGCTAATAAACCATCTATATGAATTTCTCCGGCTTCAATATGGTCTCTTGTGTTTTCTTCCAAGTATGTATATGGAGTAATGTATTTATAACGTGTGTATTTTTCAAATGTCAAATTGCTTAATATTTTTGTCGTGCTTACAACACATAAATCAATGTCAGTATTGGGTAAAATAAAGCAAAATTGACAAACCTTTGCATAACCAAAATAAAGTAAATCTTCTATTGTACAATTTAATATTTTTCCAGCTTGGTCAAGTGTATAAAATAATCTTTCCGGTAATGCCATAAATAAACCCTATCATCTGATTTGAACTTCCTTGAACATTATATCACCACTGGATAAAATTACATGTATTTTTAATGTCACTTTTAGAGAAATCTGGCTAGCCAAAGGAAAGGCTCTCATTTAGAAATCAGTACAGATTTAGAATCAAACCTAATGACATAATTTAATGTTATATATGTTATTATTATCTTTTAATAACACTTAAAAAAATATATATAAATCAATTATATTATGTTATTAGTGTTGTTAGTGTTATTAAAAATAATATATAAAGTAATTCTTATATAAAATGGGAAATAAAAAACCAGTCTGATTGACTGGCTTAATATATGACTATGGCAAAACTAATCATTAACGGTTTTCAAAGCATTACTCCCCGATAATGAAACATTTCCTTGGCTAGCTTGCTCTACAAAGTTGCCCCACCAATTCATTAATTCACGGCGTTGCTCAAGATAATTTGCTCGGTTATAAATCCGTCTAACTTCGTTCTTATCAGCGTGAGCCAAAGAAGCCTCTATCAAGTCAGGATTAAAGCCTTGTTCATTTAATGCTGTGCTTGCTAATGACCTTAAACCATGAGAAACGAGACAACCAACAAAGCCCATCCGTTTAATGGCCATATTGACAGTTTGACTGCTCATAGGTTTATTAATAGAACCTTTCATACTTGGGAATACAAATTCTTTATGACTAGTTATAGGTAGCATGATTTCCAGTATTTTTATAGCTTGAGGGGGTAAAGGAATAATATGATCTCGCTTCATTTTCATTTTGCTAGCTGGAATGGTCCAAATTCTTTGCTTTATATCTATTTCTTCCCATAAGGCACCTACTGCCTCACTTGATCTTGTAATAGTTAATAATTGCCACTCTATTAAGCATCTGGTTTGTAGTTCTATATTAGCCAAAGATAGGGCTTGCATAAATTCAGGTAATTCACCAGGTCGAATACTTGCCATATTTGTAGGTGTTGGGCTTTCAAATACTTTACCAACTTTACTTAATTTATTAGATTCAATTAATTCATAATTAACAGCATAATCCATTATCTTATTAACTCGCCTTATTACCCGTTTTATCATATCGAATTTTTTAGCTGCTTTTAATGGTGCTAATATATTAATAAATAGTGTCGGAGTGATATCCGTAATCAGTGTATTACCAATATAGGGGAAAACATGATTTTCTAGTGACTGCCAGCTTTTTTTGATTGTCTCATCTTTATAACCTTGTGACTTCTCTAATATAAGCCAATCATCGGCCACACTTTTTAGCGTTCGTCCCTTATTATTATCAATTAGTTCTTTTTCTAATGGATCTCTATTTTGTCTAATCAAATCTCTTGACTCATTACGAAGAGTCCTAGCATCAACTAAACTAACTTGAGGATAATGGCCAAAACTAATTAATGCTCTTTTTTTCGTTGATGGGCGAATATAATTAAAACGCCATATTTTAGAACCCGTCTTTTTAATCAACAAATACAACCCATCGCCATCAGATAAAGTGTAATCCTTTTCTTTTGACTTGGCATTTTTAATTTGGGTATCAGTAAGTGGCTTAACTATTTTCGCCATGTTATACATCTCGATGTTATATTCAAACGTATAACATAATATATAACATAAAAATTTGAATTTAGCTAAATTAAGATGAATCTAGTTGAACTGTGAACTAACGGTAAATCCTGTTAGATAAAGGTTTTTTGAACGTTTTTAATCTTGCTTGATTCTTGCGATGGTGGCCCCTACTGGACTTGAACCAGTGACCAATCGATTATGAGTCGACTGCTCTGACCAACTGAGCTAAGGGGCCATTTTGATGTGCTACTGAATTAGTAGGTTTGCGATTATAATAGAGTTAAATCGAATTTGCTATAGTTAATTAATAAAATAGGTTGGTTTGATTATTTATTAACCTTCATTTTATTGGATTTTGTGCAAACTTAATTACTGATATTCTTTGTTTAACTAAACTGATACAATAAGTTAAGCTATTTGTTATATTGGATGAGGAAATTTTATGTTTATTAAAAAATCGCTAGTTATTGGTGTTACAATATCAACAACTTTGCTTTTAAGTGCTTGTAGCAACTCTAATCATCAACTTACTTCTGCCGGTAGTCATGTTCAATTCATCGATACTAAACCTGCTGCTTCTTGTCAATTATTGGGTAAAGCCGAAGGACGCCGTAGTAGCTTCTTTTCTGGTCTTAAAACACATAGTGAACTTATTCGCGATGCAGCAACAGAACTAATGAATAATGCAGCTGCTATGGGGGGCAATGTAATTTATAATGCTCAAGATGCGTCTATGAAGTATATTTCAGATATTGCGCCAACAGATGCAATTATGGTTGGTGAGGTTTATCGTTGTAAATGATGTGTAACTAAACAAAAAAACAGGAGGTTTGACCTCCTGTTTTATTATTTATAATTCTTAGTATGATCTTAAATTAACCATGTTGTTTTTCAAATTGCTGCATAAAATCAATTAAATAATTGACGCCTTCTTGATCCATCGCATTATAAATAGATGCACGCATTCCACCTGCAATTCTGTGACCTTTGATGCCGATAATGTTAGCTTGAGTTGCTTCGCTTACAAATTTTTTATCCAACTCTTCATTTGGTGATAAGAAGGTAACATTCATAATTGACCGATTAACTGCTGCAACATTATTTCGATAAAAATCAGATTGGTCGATGAATTGATATAGTAATTGTGCTTTAGCTTGGTTTCGTTGTTGCATTGCTTTTAGCCCACCAAGTTTTTTGATCCATTTAAACACCAAACCAGACATGTACCATGCAAATGTAGGCGGTGTATTAAACATAGAGTCATTGTCTAATAAAATTTTGTAGTCTAATACTGATGGTAAGATTTTTTGTGCATAGCCAATTAGATCTTCACGCACAATAACTATAGTGATACCTGATGGACCAATGTTTTTTTGTGCGCCAGCATAAATGATACCGTATCTGCTTATGTCAATAGGTTGTGATAAAATGCATGAAGATAAGTCGGCAACAACAGTTTTGTTATCAAAATTAGGCTCTTCAAAAATCTGAACACCGTCGATGGTTTCATTTGGACAATAGTGTACATAAGCTGTGTCATCATTTAATTGCCACTCTGACATAGATTTAACCAACGTTAGTCCGTTTTGTTTGATAACAACATTTTGTTCATTCACTTGACAATATTTGCTGGCTTCTTTGATTGCGCATTGGCTCCAATAACCACTATTAATATAGTCGGCACTGGTTTTATTCCCTAAAATATTTAATGGAACAGCAGCAAATTGTGCTCTGGCACCACCTTGGCAATAGAGAATTTTGTAATTGTTAGGAAGGTTTAAGATTTCTCGTAGGTCGTTGGTAGCTTCAATAGCACAGGCGTCAAAATCTTTACCTCTATGGCTTAATTCCATGACTGAAGCGCCTGTATTATGCCAATTTAATAATTCAGTTTGAACTTGTTTTAATACATCTGCAGGCAATTTTGCTGGGCCGGCACTAAAATTATAACTTTTATTCATTGCAATTCACTTTGATCCATTCAAAAAGAACTCTATTTTTACACTGTATGAATAGATATACAATCATATTTTTTGTTAAAAAGTTTCAGGTAACTATGTGTTTCAGTATAAAAATACCGGCTAATGCCGGTATAGTTGTTATTAGAATAATATAGCTATTTATGAAAGTTGTTGCTTGGCAACTTCAATCGCTGATTTTACCTGTTGTGGTGAAACCCCACCTTTGGCACAGCGTTTAGCTAGGCATGATTCTAACGATAATATTGGATAAACATCATTATCAATAACTGGGCTAAATTTTTGTAGTTCTTCAAGCGAAAGTTCTTCGAGCGCTTTTTGCTTTGCAATAGCCTCAACAACTGCTTCACCAACAATGTGGTGAGCCTCACGAAACGGTATGCCTTTGGCAACTAAATAATCAGCCAGTTCAGTTGCATTAGAATAACCTTGTTTGGCAGCTTCTTGGCAATTTGTGTAGTTAATCTTAATATCCTCGAGTACTAGTGTGGCCATATCTAAGCATTCTTGCCAAGTATCAAGTGCGTCAAATAGGTGCTCTTTGTCTTCTTGTAAATCTTTATTATAAGCAAGCGGTAAACCTTTGAAGGTCATTAAGGCTCCTGTTAATGCACCCGCAACCCGCCCTATTTTGCCACGAATCAGTTCTAATGCATCTGGATTCTTTTTTTGTGGCATGAGTGAAGATCCTGAAGTCACTCGATCTGATAGTTCAACAAAATTGGCTTCACCACTATTGAAAATAATAAGATCTTCAGCAAAACGCGATAGGTGTACCATACCTATTGAGGCATTATTTAATAGTTCAAGGATGTGATCACGATCAGACACCGAATCCAGACTATTATTCGTTGCTTGAGCAAACCCTAACCAATGAGCCAATTGCTCACGATCCATTGGATAGGCAGTTCCAGCTAAGGCACCAGAGCCTAACGGACTAACATCTAAACGTTGTAATGTATCTTCTAAGCGGCTGACATCACGACTTAACATTTCAAAATAAGCCAAGCACCAATGCGCAAATGTAATTGGTTGTGCTCGTTGCAAGTGGGTGTAACCAGGCATAATGGCTTTTTGGTACTGTTCAGCGGTTGTAACTAGTAATTGGCGTAAATGATTTATCGCATTAATTAAATGAGGAATTTGGTCTTTACACCATAATTTTAAGTCGGTTGTTGATTGGTCATTACGGCTTCGTCCTGTGTGTAATTTTTTACCTAAGTCGCCAATTTTTTCAATCAGTTTTTGTTCAACCCAACTGTGTATGTCTTCGGCATCACTTTGTAAAATTTGGTTAGGATCTTGTTTAACCAATAACAACAATTCATTTAAGGCTTTTTCTAATTTTTTTTGTTCATCATAAGATATAACGTTAACCGTCACCAATGCTTTTGACCAAGCAATTGAGCCAATGATATCTTGCTCTGCAAGACGATAATCAAAGCGCAATGAATCATTAAAATGCTTAAATCGTTGATCTGCTTTTTGGCTAAAACGCCCACCCCATAATGCCATAATTACCTCAATATTATCTTAATATGAATGTTATCTTAATGATTAACTATACAATTTCAATTTTGTTTTATATATTTATTTTTATAATAAAATTAAATTTAATCAAGAATAAAAATAATATATACAGGACGTTGCCTGTATATATTTATTATTAACGCTATTTTATTTGCAAATTGGCGTTTAGTTTTTCGCTTTTTTAGCAGTATGTTTTTGCTGTTTCTCATTTAAAGCACGTATGCGTGATGACAATGAAAATAGACGAATAAATCCACCTGCATGACTATGATCATAAACTTCATCTTCACCAAATGTAGCAAATTCTTCATTATATAAACTATTTGGTGATTTCTTTTGCACGGCAGTTGCATTACCTTTATAAAGTTTAACCACTACTTCCCCCGTCATGTCTTGTGCCAAAACTTCAGCCGCAGCTTGAATTGATCGACGATATGGTGCAAACCAGCGTCCATCATAAACAACATAAGCCATTTCAATACCTAGTTGTTCACGCCATTTAAAGCTGTCACGGTCTAATATTAATTGTTCTAAACCACGTAATGCTGTCATCATTATTGTGCCGCCAGGCGTTTCATAACAACCACGCGATTTGATACCGACTAAGCGATTTTCAATAATATCAACTCGACCAACACCATGTTTTGCACCAATTTTATTTAATGTTGCAACACAGTTATATGGTGATAATTTTTTCCCATTTACTGAAACCACTTCACCTTTTTCAATACCAATGGTTACTAATTCTGGTTGGTTTGGAGCATCTTCTGGCGAAACAGTCCAAGCCCAGCAATCTGTATTAGCTTGGTTCCATGTGCTTTCTAACACACCACCTTCAGTGGAGATATGCCATGCGTTTTCGTCACGGCTGTAAATTTTTTCAACGGTTGCAGTTGTTGGAATTTTACGAACTTTTAAATAATCAATTAATGCTTCGCGTGAACGCAGATCCCATTCACGCCAAGGCGCAATCACTTTAAGTTGTGGAGCAAGCGCAGTATAGGTTGTTTCAAAGCGCACTTGATCATTACCTTTACCAGTTGCTCCATGACAGAGTGTATCAGCTCCAACCTCTAATGCATATTCAACTTGCGCTTTTGCAATAATTGGACGAGCCATGGAGGTACCAAGATAATAAGTTCCTTCGTATAAGGCCCCTGTTTTTAAGACCGGATATACGTAATCTTTAACAAATTCTTCTCTTAAATCAACAACTTTACAAGCAATTGCACCCGATGCTTTAGCCTTTTTTTCTACATCTTTTAGTTCTTTTGGATCTTGACCTACATTAGCAACAAAGGCATAAACTTCACATCCACCATAATTTTCTTTCAACCAAGGAATAATTGCTGATGTATCCAAACCACCTGAATAAGCCAATACAACCTTTTTTGTTCCACTTTTTTTCATGTTATACCCTTTCTAAATTAACTGACGATAAAAATGAGTTAAAAACTTTTTTATTAATCATTAAATATAGATAACTAGCTTAATATACTAGCTGATCAATATCTAAGCAATGATTCTTGTGCCTGTAGAGCCTGATTGCCCGTTAAATAATTCGATGAGTTGGTGGGATTCTTTCCAACTAGCAATATCAATTGGTCGCCCTAAGGCCTTGGCGGCTTCGAAAGCTGAATTCACTTTAACGACCATACCGTCTGTAATAACACCTTTAGCAATCAGTTGATCCGCTTGCGATTGCGTTAATGATTCAATGCGTTGTTTGTTTTCGTCAAGTACGCCAACTACATCAGACAATAATATTAAATCAGCATTTAAGGTCTTAGCTAGCGCTACCGCTGCGTGATCGGCATTAACATTCATCATTTGTCCCGCATGGGTAATACCAATCGAGCTAATAATGGGAAGGTAACCCGAATTAATAAGTAGATTGATTAATGTAGGATCGCCAGCTTTAGCTTCACCAACATAGCCTAAATCTTCTGAAATTTGTTTAACTTCTACACTATTACCATCAGCTAAACAAAGTCCTACACTTGCTATTTGCTGTTTTTTTGCTTCTGACAATAAAGTAGTATTGGCACTGCCAGCAAGGCTACCAACAATAACGTCAATTTGATCTGCAGGAGTTACACGTAATCCATTGCGACGGACTACGGGTAAAGAAAGCCTATCCATTAACGAATCAACTACCGTACCACCACCATGAACAATAATTAATGATCGTTGAAAATTTTTTTTGTACTCACTAATAACGTCAAATAATTTACTTAAGGCATCTTTGTTATCAAGTAATACACCACCAAGCTTTATAATTAATGGTTTCATTTTAGTTTCCTATTAATTTAACCTACTTTTAATTCATTAAAAATTTTTGTACAGAGTTTAGAAATAATTTACTCATTTTTATAATAGTGATGTGGTTTCATCAAAATTATATCGAATGTTCATACACTGCACAGCTTGTGCTGCTGCGCCTTTTAATAAATTATCTTCAACAGAAATTAATATTAAATGACGATCTTTCAATACAAATCCAATATCACAATAAGGCAGACCAATGACAGATTTTAACGCTGGCCAATCTTTTTGATAAATTCTAATCAAAGGTTTATTTTGGTAATATTTATTTAAAGCTTTGAGGATATCTTGTGATGTTACACCTTCTTTTACTCGACAAGTAATTGTGGCGTGGATACCTTGTTTAAAACTGCCTAAATGAGGTGTAAAGATCACTTCTTGACCTAAATGTGTTGCAATTTCTGGTTGGTGTCGATGCGTAAAAAGTCCATAAGCATGTAAACTTACTTCACAAAATATATTATTATACGAAGGTTTTCGACCTGATCCACTCACCCCACTTACAGCATTAATAACAGGCCATTGTGAATTATCTAGTAGCCCCTCCTCAATTAATGGTTTTAGTGGTAATTGTGATGCTGTAGGGTAACATCCTGGTACAGCAATAAGTTGTGCCTTTTTAATTTGTTCACTATTCCACTCTGCTAAACCATAAACTGCTTTATCTAACCATTTTGGATACTGATGGGTAAAACCATAATAGTCGGTATAAAAACTAGCCGAATTAACTCTAAACGCACCCGACAAATCAAAAACTGTACAACCATGTTCTAAAAAATAAGGAGCTATATTATGGCTGATAGCATGTTCAGTAGCTAAAAAAACAATATCAAGATCATTGATATAGGAAGAATAATCAGCAGTGGCAATAAGTGGTAAGTCAACAACACCTTTTAACTGAGGGTGTAAATCATAATCAGAAATAAGCTTACCACCGTCTTGGCTGTTTTCAGACACAGTTAAAGCAATAAGTTGTATATGCGAATGCTTGTATAAATAATAAGCTAATTTTGCCCCAGCATAACCACTTGCACCAACAATAATTGCTTTTAACATACCCTACCCTTATCTATTTTTTATGCAATAATGTGCATATAGTAGGTTATTTATAAGGCTATTACAAGCATAAAATGAATTTTTATTCACTTTTTGTGAATTAAATTTCATTTATTTTTTTGCAAACATATCAATATTATAACTTATTATTGTAACTACCCCCCTAAAATAGTACAGCAAAAAAGTAGAAAATTCTCTATGATAAAAGTAAAAGGGGATTTAATTATGAAAAAAATGACTGAACATCAAATCGTCGCTATTTTAAAAGAAGCTGAAGCGGGTATTCCGGTTAAAGAACTGTGCCGTAAATATGGCATGGGTAATTCAACTTTCTATAAATGGCGAGAAAAATACGGCGGAATGGAAACTTCGGATATCAAACGCTTAAAGGAGCTGGAGG
>NZ_LZHG01000045.1 GCF_001690355.1 Gilliamella sp. Choc4-2 | reverse complement strand
CTGTAAATTCTGGTCCATTATCTACTCGTATTTTTAATGGATACCCATGATATTCAGCCAGTTTATCTAAGTAACGGGTGATCCTTCCTGCTGGTAAGCTTACTGCAATATCAATCCCTAACGCCTCACGATTAAAGTCATCGATGACATTGAATGTTCTAAAGCGACGCTGATTACGACTACTGTCACTCATAAAATCCATTGACCAACATTCACCTTGTTTATTGGGTGCTGATAGCCTTTCTGGGCTTCGTGGAGGAATGCGCTGTTTACGCTTTATCCTGAGATTAAGCTTTAATTCACAATACACCCGATATACCCGTTTATGATTCCATTTATAGCCGAGCTTTCTGATACGATTAAAGCATTTAGGAAAGCCCCAGCGCAAATGCCGGTCAGTGATAGCATTCAACACCGAAATAATCACTGAATCATCCGGTAACTTAGGTTTATAATAGTAAGCACAACGGCTTAAGCCAACAATGGCACAACTCATAGTAATAGTAACTGAATGATTTTGTTGTAGTTGCTGTGCCCACGTTTTACGTGCCTTTGTGGGCACTAAAGCTTTTTTATGATTTCTTCCTGAAGCTGGGATTTTAAGCTCAGTTCGGCAAACATCTGCTTAAGCTTGAGATTTTCAGCCTCCAGCTCCTTTAAGCGTTTGATATCCGAAGTTTCCATTCCGCCGTATTTTTCTCGCCATTTATAGAAAGTTGAATTACCCATGCCATATTTACGGCACAGTTCTTTAACCGGAA
>NZ_LZHG01000044.1 GCF_001690355.1 Gilliamella sp. Choc4-2 | reverse complement strand
AAGAATATGACTGGGCCCATTTACAAGGGGTGGTGGTGCATAATTTTTCACGCTACTCACTCAACACCACTATATTAATGGTGTGCAAACCAAATACCCATAAAACAATCGACCATATCTTGTTAGACCCATTACGTGCTGGCATAGGCAGTTATTTGGTTTGGGGTTGGGTTAATAACTTTATGTGCGCGAACAAATTAGCCGGTCTAAACGACGGCAAATACAAATGGGAACAAGAAACCCAATTTAAAGACAAAATTATTAAAGGACAAGGCTGGCCCGAATGGATGGTAGAAGCGTTTAATGCCACATCGCAAGAAGAGCTCGCTGAAATTAAACAGAAGCATCACATTAAGCATAACTAAGGTGAACAGATATTATTTTTTATGTGCATGTGAGAGCAGGAGAATAATAACCGCTTTGCCAAAAGCGGTACATTTGGTCTCGTTGGGTTTTAATTAGTTCATGGTATTGTCGGCTGCAAATAGCAAGGCTATTTATTGACATCAACCACAAATCGTCCTTTTATTTTTCCTGCTATCATTTTTTGAGCGATATCAGCACATTGATTTAGGGTAATGGTTTTACCAATGTAAGATAAACTTTGATTATCAAGATATTGTGATAATAGATTCCATGCTTCTAAGCGTTTGTGGTAATTGGCCATAACACTATCAATCCCTGCTAAGGTTATGCCACGTAATATAAATGGCGCAACAGTAGCTGGAAAATCCATACCTTGAGCAAGCCCACAACAAGCAACAAGACCATTATACTTTGTTTGTGCACAGATATTGGCTAATGTGTATGAACCAACGGTGTCTATTGCTCCAGACCATTGCTCTTTTTGTAGTGGTTTACCTGCTTTTTTTAATGTTTGACTATCAATAATATTAACTGCGCCAAGTTGTTGTAGGTAAGGTTTTTCATTCATTTTATTGGTGGATGCCGTGACTTGATAACCTAATTTAGTCAGTAAGGCGATAGCAATTGAACCAACACCGCCACTTGCACCTGTGACTAAAATCATGCCGTCTTGTGGTTTTATACCAAAATCCATAAGACGTTTTACACACAACGCTGCAGTATAACCAGCAGTGCCAATCACCATGGATTGATAAGGGGTAATATTTTTAGGTAAAGGGATAAGCCAGTCAGATTTTAAATAAGCATATTGAGCTAAACTTCCCCAATGGGTTTCTCCACATCCCCAACCATTTAATATAACGTTATCACCAGATTGGTAGCGACCGCTTGTACACTCGACAACTGTGCCAACTCCGTCAATACCGGGTACCATTGGCCACTGCCTAACAATAGGGCTTTTATGAGTTAAAGCTAGCGCATCTTTATAGTTAATACTTGAATAGGCCACTTTGATTAATGTATCGCCTTGTTGGGATAAAAGTTGTTGTTTGTTAATTGTTTTTAGTGAACAGCTAAAAACATTCATATCCTTTTTTTCTAAAATAATGGCGTTAAATGACATAGCTACCCCTTGTAAATTGGATCTGAAGCCTAGAGATCATTCAATAGGCTAAAAATATAAACATGATGATCTTGTGATCATCATGTTTTGTTGTGTAAAAGATGAAGTTAAAATGCTAAGTTTAAATTAAGGTTTATTTCTAATAACCAACTTGTTGCTATTAGAATTTATTAGCCTCTAACTATTTTTTTGCGAAGCAGATGAAACTGCGCCGATAAACACGACATCGCTTGAGGAGTTCAGCGCTGTTTCAACGGAATCTTGAATAACACCTATTGCAATACCAATTCCTATAACTTTGGCTGAAATTTCGTTAGGAATGCCAAACATACTGCATGCTACAGGTATAAGCAGCAATGAACCGCCTGCAATGCCTGATGCGCCACAAGCACAAATAGAGGAGATAATACACAATAATAATGCGGAATAGATATCAACCTGTATGCCTGCACTAGCTGGCATTGAGTTGACCGTTGCTAAAGTTAAAACCGTTATAGTTACAGCAGCACCCGACATATTAATGGCTGCGCCTAATGGTACAGCAACTGTATATGTATCTTTATCCATTTTATATTTTTTGCAGATTTCAATATTTACAGGAATATTCGCCGCAGAGCTACGCGTAAAGAAGGCAGGAATCGCACTTTCTTTTAATGATGTAAACACCAGTGGATAAGGGTTTTTACGCATGACTAAAAACGCTAATAATGGGTTAATCATTAAGGCAACAATCAGCATACAAGAAACCAATACAACCAATAAGTGTGCATATTTTAGTAATTCACCAAATCCTGTTTCTGCCAGTGTTGATGCAACTAAACCAAACACACCTAAAGGTGCAAAACGGATGATTATTCTTACAATAAATGAAATAGCATAGGATAGGTCATTCATCATAGTTTTGGTTGTTTCACTTGAGTGCCTGAGCGCTAAACCAATGCCAACACCCCAAATAATTAAGCCTATATAGTTTGCCTTTATAAGGGCATTAACTGGGTTGTCGATCATTTTTTCTAATAATGTTTTTAATACCGCTGATATGCCATTAGGTGGTGTTAGTGTCAAATTTTCCAATGTATCACCCAATGAAATCTGCGAAGGAAATAAAAAGCTTGCGATTGTCGCTAATAAAGCTGCTAGTACCATTCCTGCAAAATAAAGCATAATTAAGGGTTTTATATTCGCTTGTTTACCATGTTGATGATTTGATATGGAAGCAATGACTAAGATGAGAACCAAAATAGGGGCAACTGATTTTAACGCATTAATAAATAAGTCACCTAATAAAGACATATGTAATGCGGTTTCCTTTGATACCGCAGCAAGAATAATACCAAAGATTAAACCCAACATAATTTGCGGTATCAATCCTACTTTAAAGTATAAACGAACCAAAGGGTGAGATGGGCGAGACATAATATTTCCGTATTTATTAATCTAAAAGTGAGACAGTATCACACTTTAATATTATGTTTATACAAAATAATTAAAATTATAATGTTTTTTTATATATTGATTTAAATAATTATTAGGATTAATTATTAATCATTTTAGGATATATAAAAGATCGATTTTAAATTTGTTTAAGCAAAAATTGCATGTTATTTCTTAGAGCAAAGGATTATCCCCATCATAATTAAAATCGCACTTATTATATGAAACCAGCTTATACTTACATTCAAAAATATCATGCTAAATATCCCTCCTGAAAGTGGTATTAAATGAGTATAAATCTCACCACGTGTCGCACCAATTTCCATAATACCTTTATTCCAAAATAAGTAAGCCAGCCATGATGGAAAGAATATCAAATACAATAGACCTAAAATAAAATTAGATTGCCAATAAGGGCTAAAGTTTGTAACAGGAAAGAAAATAAAATAAAGAATGCAAATCGGTAATAATATTAATGCCCCTAGTAAAGAACTTACCGTTACAAATACATTATTGGGAATGGTTTTATCTTTTTTTCTTAAAAAAGAACAATAAAAAGCCCAGCTTATCGCTGACCCCATTGCCCATAAATCCCCTATGTTAAGGTTTTTTAGCATTTCTATGTGGTTCAAATCCCCCTTAAAGATTAAATAAATAACCCCTAAAGAACTTAATAAAACACCTAAAATATTATTTTTTGAAATATGCTCGTTAAACACCAGTTTGTTTATAGCCAATACCATTGCTGGTGTTGCAGACATATAAATAGCAGCATTTAAAGAGGTTGTGTATTGTAAACCGATATAAAGTGTAACGGGAAATAATACTTGCCCAAAAAGAGAGAGTAATAATGTGGATTTTATGGATTTTCTAATTCTGGAAAAATCATTGATAACTTGTTTGTGATATAACAAGAATAATAATAAGGCGGTTATAGCCCAGCGCCCCTCTGAAAGTACTATTGGGTCAGCGTTAGCCATTAGAATATGCCCAACTACATAATTACCGCCCCAAAAGCAAGCCGCTAATGTAAGTAACATATATGCCATATTTATTCCCTGCTTATGCAATTTGTATTGGATTTTGATTTTCTGATGTTAGCGTAGTTTGAATCATTGGATAGACTACACTAATTAGTACTCGTTTTATAAGGTCGTTGTTATGATAAATGAAAAATAAGAAGGAACCAACAATGACAAAGTATATTTCAAGAAGAGAAAACGTAATTTTACTCATGAGTTTAAAAAGATAAGGTAATGCGGTATCAAAGAGGTAAAAACATGTTGATGTAGTTGATCAGTGTGGGCTGACTAAATCAGCATTAGATAGGTAAATAAAGCCATACCAAAACAATGGTAGGTTTACCGCTCAAGATAATTGTAGTAGTCGAGATAATAATATCAGAATGCTCAACTTGTTTTGGGCGTAATTAGTCAAATTCCCATTAACTTAAAGTCGGTTAGGTTATTTCATTCTGATAGAGGAAATGAGTTTATCTTTGGCAGTTATCACCCTTTTCGTAAAAATAAAATGGAAATAGTCAGCAGTAAATAATTTAGTAAGTAGGCAACTAATACTATTTTTAATAGCGACTAATAAGAAAGAGTCATTGCCGTTTTAAGTGTATATGGTTTATTCTGATATTTAGTCAGTTTAATTTTGCTTTCAAATAATAATGCTATTTAATTATATCTCTTTATTCAGCTATTCAAATAGTTAGGTAAATTGATACGAGAAGTATTGGATAAATAATAGAGTAACAGGTAAGTAGATTGTATAAAAATCATCAATAAAAAATAAGAAATCACATGCTTTATTAGAAATATAAATCGGTATTATTTATCGGTAATTTTTGTGCATTGATAGGTGCGTTAAATTTGATAATTGGAGCGGGAAACGAGGTTCGAACTCGCGACCCCGACCTTGGCAAGGTCGTGCTCTACCAACTGAGCTATTCCCGCTTATTTGAATGCTTCATAAGAAGTGGTGAGCATTATACAAAAAATTCTTAACGTCGCAAGAATTTTTTTTAATTATTTTTTGCTTTTCCAGCTAAGTGATTCAATAAAACCAAAAATAAAAAGTCTAAGTGCTTTAAATTTGTCCTCTCTTTTTTCTTGGTTGGTCATAGTGGAATATAACATCCATGCTTGTAAGCCATGGGTAATAGCAAAAATTAGCAAGCCAACATAAGCAACAACATTAGCCGGGCTTGGGAAAGGATGAATTAAATTAAATAATAAAAATAGCCAAACAAAAGAATAGAAAATCTTACCGAATAATATGAACATTATATATTGTCTCGAATAAATAAATAACTTTGAACTTGACCTGCTGCCTTTTCGCGGTGCAAATGCCAGTTAGTGGGGATGTAACTTGTTACATTATGAGTGAGTTCGGTTTCAATGTAGATATAAGAAGACGGTTTTAACCAGTTGTTACCTTCTAGTTGGCTTACTGTTTTTTCAACTAGTGATTGATGAAAAGGCGGATCAATAAATATAATATCAAACTGTTTTTGTGCTGGTTTATTTAGCCATGTTAATGTATCGGTATGGTAAATATCAATAGCATGACTAGCTATAAGCTGTTTATTTTTAGTGAGTAGGTTTGCAACTTGTTTGTCTTTTTCAAGTAGTGTAACGCTTTTAGCTCCACGTGAAGCGGCTTCGAATCCTAGTGAACCACTGCCAGAAAAGCAATCTAGGCAGTCACTATCATGTATGACAGGCATTAGCCAGTTAAACAGCGTTTCTTTGACCCGATCAGTTGTTGGGCGCAAGCCTTGTTTGTCAAGTACTGACAGTTTACGCCCACGCCATTTTCCACCAATTATTCTTATTGAACCATTCATTATAAATCCTTTCTTAGAATAGCTCTGATGTATTACCGTCCGAATCTGTCACTTCAGTGCCAACTTCTTTAGTTGCATAATGTGTCGGTTCGGTACCTTTAATAAAATATTCTGACATGGTATCAGCTCCAGATTGTGGTAATAATCCTGTTTTTTGATCTATAGTTACGGTAATAACATTTTCAGGTTTTATATCTTCTTTTACCGGTACATCTTTTAAAGCAATTTTCATGTAATCAACCCAAACAGGATTAGCCGTATTTGCACCACCTTCGGCACGGAAGGTTCGCCCTAGTTCACGACGGTGATCATCAAATCCCATCCAAACAGTAGTGACAATGTTGCCCCCATATCCAGAAAACCATACATCTTTTGAAGCATTAGTTGTACCTGTTTTTCCTCCAACATCTTTTCGGCCTAAAGCTTTAGCACGCCATGCGGTGCCTTGCCAACCTGGACCGCCAAACACGGTTGTTCGTAAGCCATCTTTCATAATAAATGCGATATCACTACTTATGGTATGTGGGGCATATTTTGTTGCAGTATTCTTGTCAGAGGTATTATTAATTTTAGGTAATATTAAATCATCGTCTGATTTTAAGTTCCCTTGTTCTGGCTCTTCGTTATCAGATTCATTAGCAATATCTTCGACATTACCAAGTGATATTGGTGTTGAATCTGTTGCAATAGGATCGTCAATGCAGTCATGGCAAGCAATCAATGGTTGGTGCTGATAAATAATGCTGTTATCATTGCTGTTTTCGATTCGTTCTATTAAATAAGGTGTGATTAAATAGCCGCCGTTAGCAATAACCGAATAGGCTCTTGCAACCTGCAGTGGTGTAAACGATGCAGAACCTAAAGCTAAAGATTCATTATGCGAAATGTTTTCTTTTGGGAATCCAAATCGTTCTAAATAAGTCGCTGCATAATCTATTCCAATAGCACGTAAAGCTCGCACCATCATGACATTTTTAGACATACCTAAACCAATTCTTAAACGTAATGGACCTTCATATGTGGGAGGTGAATTTTTAGGGCGCCAAGTTTCGCTTCCGGCTGTGCGCACAATGGGGGCATCATTAAGCAACGTTGCCATGGTTAAGCCTTTTTCTAGTGTTGCTGTGTAAATAAATGGCTTAATATTTGAACCTAATTGACGAAGTGCTTGTGTGGCTCGGTTGAATTTACTTAAATTAAAATCATATCCCCCAATAATCGCTTTAATCGCACCGTCATCTGAATTTAGTGATACCAATGCTGCATTAACGCCCGGAATTTGTGCAAGCTCCCAAATATCTGCAGGTTTTTTAACCCAAATAAGTTGCCCTGCTTTTAATGTGTCAGAAACTTTTTTTGGAAAATCACCTTGTCTATTATCACTAATATATGGTCGAGCCCACTTCATGCCTTCGAACGAAATTACAATGTGGCTTTTGTCTGTTAATACCGCAGTTGCTTCTTTATCTGTGGCTTTTAAAACTACAGCAGGGCACATACTGTTGTAACACATATATTTACTTAAAATTTGGTGGATTTGTTCATTATCCCATGGCGTTTCATTATTTTTCCATAGTATTTTTTCTGCACCACGATAACCATGTCTAATGTCATAATCGATAATGTGTTTTTGTACAGATTGGTTTGCTGCTAGCTGATCCTGTTTTGTTATTGTTGTGTATACTTTATAGCCATCAGTATAGGCATTTTCGCCAAATTTTTCGAACATATATTGTCGTGCCATTTCTGCTACATAAGGCGCCGAAAATTCGATTTGTGGAGCATGATAGCTTACATTTAATGGTTTTTGGATAGCTTCCTTATATTGTGCTTGGGTGATGTACGATTGATCTAACATTCGACTTAATACCCAATTACGTCTTGTTAGTGCTCGATTAGGGTGAGAAATTGGGTTAAATGCAGAAGGCGCATTTGGTAAGCCCGCTAGTAATGCTGCTTCATCAATCGTTAACTGATCAGGCGTTTTACCGAAAAAAGTGTAAGAAGCAGAGGCTATACCATAAGCCCTTGAGCCAAAGTTGATCATGTTTAAGTAAAGTTCCATGATTTCATTCTTTGATAATTCTTTTTCCATACGAATTGCTAAAATCATTTCTCTAACTTTTCGAGAAATGCTTTTTTCAGGTGTTAAAAAAAAGTTTTTAGCAACTTGCTGCGTTATGGTGCTGCCGCCTTGCGAAAAACCTTTTTGTTTTACTCCAATATACATGGCACGAATGATACCGATTAAATCAATGCCAAAATGTTCGTGAAAGCGCGAATCTTCGGTAGCAATAACTGCATTAACAACTATTTGAGGCATTTGGTTATATTTTAGTGGCGTGCGTCGACGCTCACCAAAAATAGCAATTAATTCACCATCTTTACTTAATACTTGTAATGGTGTTTGTAATTGCACATCTTTTAGAGTAGTTACATCTGGTAAATCTTTTGAATAATAGGCATAACCAACTATACTAATGATTAAGCCACATAGAAAGCAACCAGCAAAAAATTTAAGTAGAAATTTTAATACTCTAATAAACATCACAATTAATTCCTAACCAATTCAGTTAAGGCATAAAGCAACAATACCAATAAACTTTTTTGCCTGTAAGATTTCAATATTTTTAAGTCGATGAGTATATACTAATTTTAGGAAATTGGGCAAAATAAAAAGCGGTTATTACTTGTTTTTTAGTATCAAATTAGTATGTAAAGCTGCAAATTAAAATAGTTGCAACCTAATGAATTCAAAGCTCTTTTCTGACATTTGAATATAAAAAAGAGTAAAACGGCTAGAAAAATGAGTTTTTTGGAAATTAATGTCACTATAAAATAAAAATTTTAGCCAGATTGTTAAGTAATACTTTTATAATTTTTGTGTATTATCTCACAAATTTTTACTAATGCTAAAATAATTTCTTTTTCGGCATGCAATAATTGATTTTTATTCTTGCTGAATAATTGTTATGTGGAGTACAAGGCTCAGTCAATCTTATTTGCAGTTGGTGTTATCATCAAGCTTTTATCTGTTTTTAATTTTAATAAGCTTAATTTTATTTGCCGATACGACGTTAAATTCATATACCTTTATTGTTATGCCTTTATTAATTGTTGAATGGTGGCGTAGTATTTGTTATTGCCAAATGATAAAAGGGGAATTAGCAATTTTTCATCATATACGCCAGATCTATTGGTATAATCAACGTTGGTACTTAGTACGTAAACCGTTAATATTTCGTTATGTTGTAATCTTAAATTTGAGGTCACGCCGTAACAGCCAACGGCGTACGCTTTTTTTAATGTTTGATAGTATTTCCCCTGACGATTGGCGAACACTGCGTTATTATTTATATCAAATTGAATTTAATAGCATGGTTTAATGACTAAGCAATCATTATGTTATCAATGCGTTTTTTTTATCCAATACCGATAAGGTTTAGATTCAATTTGTGAATTAAGCAGTTCATGATCCATGTGTCTACAAAAACTTGGAATGTCACGCGTTGTGGCCATGTCATCGGCAATAACATAAAGAACTTGCCCTATAGCAAGTTCTCTTATTGTTTTTCGAACTAACATGATTGGTTCAGGACAACGTAACCCTATAGTATTGAGTTCTTTATCTGCATTCATATTCATATAATAATATGTGTTAATGGTTTATAGAAAAAGTTTTTCTAAATAGTGTGGCACGGCATCATCTGCATTTGAACCGATAATTTCTAGCTCAGGTAATTTTTCTTTTAAATCTGTGCTAGCGTTTTGCATTATACAGCCTTTACCGACCATTTTTAACATTTCATAATCGTTCATACCATCACCAAAGGCAACGCTGTTTTGTAAGCCAAAACCTAGTTTTTCAACGACGTTCTTTAGGGCGCTGCCTTTAGAAACATTTTCACCCATGACTTCAAGACAGTTTAAAGATGAAAAGGCAATACTTACCTGATTTCCATATTTTTCATCGAGTCGATTTTTTAACTTAATTAAGTGTGGATGAAGATCGTAATCACAAGTTGTGAAATAAATTTTTGCTACATCATCTGTTTCAAAATCAAGTGGATTAAAAAACTCATATGAAAATTGTGAGTCTTTATGAAAGCTTAAAGAATAGGTATCTTCTTTGTTAATTAACCAGTGATCGCCGCGATAAATGTGTGTGTATACTAATGGATCGTCAATACATTCTTTAGCAATTTCACTAGCTAATGCTGGTTTTATATTTCGGCTAAAAATTAAGTTTCCTACACTATCATGTACTCTTGCGCCATTTGAGGTTATCATAAAAGCATCTATTTCCATATTTTCTCTCATTTGACTGACATCAATATGATGTCGCCCTGTTGCAAAAATAAAATGAATGTCTTTTTTGCGCAATGCCTGTAGGATTTTTTTTGTATAAGGCGATAAGCTATGTTCAGGCGTTAACAAAGTGCCATCAAGATCTGAAGCTACTACATTAAACATATTATTCTCTATATTGTGAAAAAATGATCGATAAACAGTACCGAAAATTAGGTGCGGACTGTAAACATAAATTTAAGAGCTATCTTAAGGTATGATACAACTCTGTCGAAATTTACTCAACTAATTGTGGCGTTATAAAAATCACTAATTCTCTTTTCTGTTGCTTTTTATTCTTATATTGAAATAGGTGACCTAGAATGGGTATTTGACTTATACCAGGTACATTATGAGCAATTTGGTTATTTATTTGGTGAAAAATCCCACCCAGCACAATTGTTTCACCACTTTTTACATGTACTTGTGTTTTTATTTCTTGAGTATCAATTGCAAGCGCTTCTCCGCCATCTCTACGTTTAATTGATCGTCCAGCCGTGTTTTGGGTAATATAAAGATTTAATATCATTTCATTATTAGTAAGTATTTTAGGGGTGACTTCTAAACCGAGCACCGCTTGTTTAAATTCAATGGATGTTGCACCATTATTTCCACTAGAAACTTCATAAGGAATTTCTGTTCCTTGTTTAATTGATGCCATATTTTGATTAGCGGTAAGTAAATTAGGACTAGCAATAATTTCAAGCTGATTTTCTGCCTCGAGTGCAGATAATTCTAATTTAAGTAAATTGCCTGAAATTTTAGCTAGATTAAATCCTGCTGTTGTGGCTGGATTAGTTACATCCAATCCGATAGCAAGGTTGTCTAAAACTTGAGAAGATTTTCCTGAATATCCCCATTTTATACCAAGTTCGGACAGGCTTTCTTCATTCATATTAACAATGTGAGCAGAAATATGTATTTGCGGTATTGGTTTATCAAGTGTTTGAATAAGCTTTTTTATATCATTTAATTGTTTGGATGAATCGGTAATGATTATTGAGTTTGTTCGTTTATCGATTGTGGCTTTGCCTTGTTCTGATAATAATTCTTGTTGTTGAATTGTTTCAAGCAATTGGGAAGGATCAGTATGATTCACTGCTATAGCAATTGAATCTAAAGAGAGTTTTTTTTGTTGTTCTAGTTTTTCAATTTGTTGTTTTTGATATAAACGTTCAGGATCAGCTGCTTTGGATATTAATAAAATATTGTCATCAATTTCAGCTTGTAAATTGGCTAAATTTAATATAATTGTTAAAGCTTTGTGCCAATCGACATTTTCGAGTTTGATTGTTTGCTTAATGGATAATTCTTCTGTCATGACTAAGTTCATCTGTTTACTGCTTGCTAAAGAACGCAAAATAATAGCAATATCAGTTTGATAAAAGTTTAGTGAAATTAAATCTGGCTGATTTAAATTTGACATTTTATTGTTGCTTGCTCTACTTAAATTAGTGCTAATAATTAATATGATAAATATAGTTAGTGTGCAGTGTATTATTATTCTTAAGCTTATATTTTGAATTTTCATTATTGGTGTATACCTCAGGGTTAAATAGTGTTATGGTTCATTTAGTGATATTGTCCATGAAATGCTTTCTTGACAGTATTGAGGTAACATTGCTTGAAAGATTATTTTATCGTTTAATAAAGAATGGATTTGCCAAGGTAACAATATGTTAGGATCCATATCCCCTAGAATATCCAACCATTCATTTTGAGATGCTAACCAAATTTGCTGATAATTTTTATCGTTATGTTTTATATGCCCTTTATATTGCCAAGTTTGTATTTGGTTAAATAAGGTGTTTTTTTGTTCATGGCATGAAGTTTGATATTGTGGGTAAAAGGGATCGCGTATTATTTTTTGTTCGGCGTAAACATTAAAATAGCTGATTGAAACAGATACCAGTCCAATGTATAGATAGTTTTTCATGCTATTTCCTTTTTCAATACTAACGTAAATGATATCTTTAAATAATTATCTTCTTGATAGATATCTAAATTCTTAAAATCCAGATAAAAATAATTTTCATTAAAGTAGGTGATCAAATTAATTAGATTATTAAATTGACCATATAATTCAATATCCCAATTTGCTGTGTTTTCCATTTGGTAATGTTTGAAAGACCCCAGAGTTAAATGATTTTTTTTAATTGCTTTTGCAAAATCCTGTTCTGATATGAGAATGAAAGGTTTATCTGTTTGATATCTTGCAAGCTGTGCTTTTAATTGTTCAATATTTTGATTGTTTGCATAAAATAACATGGTCTTTTGATGTACTTGATTAGCAAGATCATTAATAAAAAATAGATAGCCAATGGCAAATATCGCTAACGTACTTAAAAAACAGAGGCAGTATTGTTGCCAAAGTGGTCTATAAAAAAAATCACTGTTCATTTAGTTCAATATCCATTTCAAACAAAAAATTATTTTTGTTAGCCAATATAGCTTGAATTTGGCTTTTTTTAATGCTTTCTTGTTTTGATACTCGTTTTTTGAAATTAGTAATTTCGAGATAGCTAAAACTATATCCTTTTATTGAAATTTTATTTTTGACAAAATTAAATGATTCTAGCCAACTACCAATAGGTAGCTGTTCAGAAAGTATTAATAATGATTGGTAAATTTGCTTTTGACTTGAAGATGATATAGGAAGGTAATTAGATAATTTTTTTCTTAATTGTTTCTCAATAGTTTGTTGTTCGGCTATTTTAAAAACATAATAATTAAGTTTGTTTTGTTCCTGTATCCATATATAAAAAAATAAACTGCATAAAACCACGATAAAGCTGGCAATTGTGAATATGAGTTGTAATTTTTGTTTTTTTTGTTTTTCTTGCCTCCATGGCAAAAAATTTAATTTATTATCACTGGTTAAGTAACCAATGAAACTTAGTAATAGATTATATTTTTCAAAAAGTTTAATCCAGTTATCGATAAAATGACGCTCACATATTGCAACATTTATTTGTTTTTGATTAGATGAATAGCTAAAATCAAAATATACATTTTTAGATGATAATTGAAATAATTTGTAAATTGATGCTTCAACATATAAAGCGATTTCGTTTAGTTGAATTTTAATTTTAGGTAAAGGTAGTTGTTGCATTTGGATATAAGTGTTATCCAAATGAAGTTCAAAAATAGCATATTGTGAAACACTTTTTTTTAATTTTTTTATCAGTAATTCAATTTCAGAAAAATATTGGTAATGATACTCAATCATGGAGTTATGGTCAGTTAAAGCCTCTTTTTTCTTCGTATGTAGGATTTTATAACGTAAAAATTTGGGTTCAATATAGATGATGACTCGACATTTTTTTATTTTCATAATTAATGATCTTTTAATTAGCCCAGAAATATTGTTTGATAATAGTCATTTTTACCATTGTTAAAATTAACAAAAAGGATTTTTTGAGAGCTATCACGCAAAAAATGTTTAAAATTAAATCGAACGGGGGCAATTTGGCAGAAAAATAAAAAAAAGGGTTGACTGAAATGAGGTGTGGCTTATAATGCACAGCCACACGGTAAGGGTGATTAGCTCAGTTGGGAGAGCACCTCCCTTACAAGGAGGGGGTCACTGGTTCGAACCCGGTATCACCCACCAATCTTTACCGTGATGTTTCGTTTATGAAGCATTTGGGGTGATTAGCTCAGTTGGGAGAGCACCTCCCTTACAAGGAGGGGGTCACTGGTTCGAACCCGGTATCACCCACCATCTGTAGATGGGTCGTTAGCTCAGTCGGTAGAGCAGCGGACTTTTAATCCGTTGGTCGAGCGTTCGAATCGCTCACGACCCACCATTTCTTAAAAATTAAATCATCAAGATATAACTTAAAAAAGACAAAATAATGACAGCGTTGTCGTTCAAGAAATTCGCCAGGAATGAATTTGAACAAGGCACATTGTTGGTTTCGAAAGGCTAAGGTATATCATGTGCTTTATAATTAAGCTCAAGCCTATCATGTTTCCAAAATTAAATCGTTAAGATATAGCTTAATAAAAAGTAAAGTGATTGGAAGTATGGCTGTGTTTACTTTTGTTGATGCTGTTGTGTTACATGAGTTATAAAATCGGATTGAAATATTCTAAAATTACTTAAGTGTCGTTTAGGTTTGCCCACTTTATGTTTACCATTATTTTAGATAGTTATATCAATGGGATAAAGTGTGCCCATATTGCGTAGTGGCTATCAAACGATAAAATAATAAAACTTTATTTTTTTAGCATAAAGATGATTAATATCATAATGATAATTAGCTATGCAATTTTAAGGGAATACTTTAAGAAAAGATTGTCGATATGTAACGATATATATACACTTTTATTATTAAAATATGTTATGCTTGCTCAAAGGTAATTTTTGTTGATGAATGTTGGTAAAAGGAAAATACAATGGCAGAAGAAACTATTTTTAGTAAGATTATTCGAAGAGAAGTTCCCGCTGATATCGTTTTTCATGATGACAAAGTTACTGCGTTTCGAGATATTTCTCCCCAAGCTCCAATCCATATTTTAATTATTCCTAATAAACTTATCCCTACGATTAACGATATTACTGAAGAAGATGAGACCATGCTTGGGCATATGGTGACTGTGGCAGCTAAAATCGCTAAGCAAGAAGGTATTGATGAAACTGGTTATCGTTTAATTATGAATTGTAATAAAGATGCAGGGCAAGAGGTTTTCCACATTCATATGCATTTGTTAGGCGGAAAAAATTTAGGTCGATTAGTCGGGTAATTTTAGTATGAATAAAATTAAACAGTTATTAGTTATAAATTTGCTTGTCGTTTTATTAGGTGGATGCCACCTTATCTCAAACACTGAAAAGGCTGAGGTGAGTTCTTCTGTTGATGTGATTCAACCAACTGAATCAGTGGTTGAACAACCACCACAGTTTACCAAAAAAGTTGATTGGTATGCCATATTATCACCATATGTACAACAATTATTACAATCATCTCCAGTATATGAGGGTAATAATGTCATATTGATAAGTGATATTCAAAATAGAAGTGGTGATTATCTTGCTAATAATCAAGTTGATGATACATTGCATCAACTCATGGATAAGCAAAATACGTTTATTGTTGCTGATAAAAAATCAATAATTCTAGCTAAACAGACTTTAGGCATTTCATCAGATGACAAGTTAGTATCGCGTAGTAAGATGATTGGTTTAGCTAAATCAATGAATGCTGGTTATGTATTATTCACTACGATTTATAAGACGCCAAGTGATGAAAATAATGCAGATCTTTCAATGGAATTGCTTGCCACTCAAAGTGGGGAAATTTTAAAGAGAATTACGTCTAAAGATTTTCTTCAAACTCAAGATGAAAATCCAAATCAAAGTGTAGAGTTTGAGGAAAATAAATAATGGGACCATTATTGATTGATTTCGAAGGTAAATCACTTTCTTTCGAAGATAAAAAGCTTTTGCAAAACCCACTAGTTGCAGGAGTGATTCTTTTTAGTCGTAATTACCAAGATCCTGCTCAATTAACCGATTTGATAAAAGAGATTCGTGCCGCATCTTCAAAACGTCTATTAATTTCAGTTGATCATGAAGGTGGGCGTGTTCAACGTTTTAAAAATGGATTCACAGCCATTCCTCCAGCTCAATCTTTTGCTGCAGTTAATGAGCTTGAACAAGCTAAGTCATTAGCATTTGATGCTGGCTGGTTACTTGCTATGGAGTTAATGGCTTTTGATATTGATCTTAGTTATGCACCTGTTTTAGATTTAGGTCATGATTGTTTAGCTATTGGTACGCGTTCATTTCATTATGATGTTAATATTGCTTATCAGATCTCATCAGCTATGATTGATGGTATGCATGCTGCAGGAATGAAAACAACGGGAAAACATTTTCCTGGTCATGGTCATGTTATTGCCGATTCACATAAAGAAACTCCAGTTGATCACCGTGAAAAATCGTTAATTAATAATGATATGCAGATATTTGCTAAACTTATTTCTGATAAAAAACTTGATGCAATTATGCCAGCACATGTTATTTATTCTAATTTTGATGATAAGCCTGCAAGTGGATCTCCTTATTGGCTGAAAACAATATTACGTGAGAAGTTAGGTTTTCACGGTATTATTTTTTCGGATGATTTATCTATGGAAGGAGCTTCAGTCATGGGGAATCATGCCGAGCGCGCTAAAACAGCTTTATTGGCAGGTTGTGATCTACTTTTGGCTTGTAATAACCGGTTAGCTACATTAGCTATTTTAGAACAGCTTGCTATACTCGATAGAGCTAAACCTTTAAGAAATGATAAAGCAAACTTATTACTTAAAAAGTCACATATATCTTATTCTCAATTAGTAAAAAGCCATGATTGGCAGCGCAGTCATGATAATTTAATGAAGCTTAATGATAAGTGGGCAGAATATAATGCAAGTAGCAATAATTGAAATTGATAATAGTTGTAATTTGGTTGCATATAACCAAACTGCAAAAGAATTATTTGCACCTAATTTATTAAAGGTAAATCAATCCATTGACTATCGGGAATTGTTTAACCTGAATGATACTATTTGTTTAGAAAAACAAGATGACACAATTATTGTGTTAGATGCGCAATACTTTTTGTTACAGCAAGTCAAAGTAGCCTTAAAAACACTTTATATTTTGCAACCTATTGAGTATTTAAAAAAACGTTTGTCAAAAATTGATGTTGTTGATTGCCAAGCTTTTGATATTTTTGCGACCAGAAGTAATGTTATGCAAAAGTTGATAGATAAGGCTAAAGCTTTTTCGATGCAACGTGAGCCTTTATTGATCTCAGGTGAAACCGGAACTGGTAAGGATTTATTAGCCAATGCTTGCCATTTATATAGCCCTCGAGGAGATCAAACTTTTTTAGCATTAAACTGTGCAGCTATGCCAGATGATGTTGTTGAAAGTGAATTGTATGGTCATGCAGCGGGGGCTTATCCTGGCGTGCTTGAAAGCAAAAAAGGATTTTTTGAACAAGCAAATGGTGGTTCAGTATTACTTGATGGCATTGATGAAATGTCGTTTCAAATGCAAACAAAATTGTTGCGTTTTATTAATGACGGTTATTTTCGCCGTGTCGGTGATGATAATGAAGTTTATGTGGATGTACGTATTATTTGTGCAACAAAAGCTGATTTGGCTGTGTTAGTTGAGCAGGGTAAATTTAGAAAAGATCTGTATTATCGACTTAATGTACTATCACTTAATTTACCTTCATTGCAAGAACGTAAGGAAGATATTCCACTACTTATTCATATGGTTGTTGTTGAATTTGCAAATAAGCAAGGCGTTATCCCACCATTAGTTGATAATGATGTGATTGATTATTTGTCACGGTATTCATGGCCAGGTAATGTAAGGCAACTTAAAAATATTCTTTATTCTTCGTTAGCTCAGTTAACCTCGTCTGAATTAACAGTGAAAGATATTATTTTACCATCCTCAACGAAAACACAATTGCCATGGATAGATGATATCGAAAATAAAACTCTTGATGAAATGACTAAACAATTTGAAAAAGAGATTTTATTGCGGCTTTACGATAAATTCCCAAGTTCACGAAAACTAGCCAAAAGGCTTGGCGTTTCGCATACAGCGATTGCCAATAAATTAAGGGATTATCGAGTAAGGCGATGATTATATAAAACAAGTGAGCAATATTCGCTTGCTTTGTACTTTAAAAGGGAGCATTTTGTTATGTATATTAATTTAGTAAGGCATTTATTTTGTTATTCATGAAATTAATATCTTTATTCAAAACAGCCCTTATCAATATCATAATGTGTTTTAAAGGTATTTTCTTTCTAAAGCTATAACGTATCATATATATTATATTACTCAGCATTTTTGACTTATTTTTTATAAATAACCGTGCATAAATATGAGTATATATTTCCACTATGGGTGGTTTTTCTCTATGTAAATAATAAATATTGATATTAAAAAGATAATCGGAACGTAGAAAATTTATATATTGTGTTTTTGTCTTTGTTAATAGATTGCTTTTTTGTACGTATTTTGCGCACTTATCAATGACTTGAGCAAATAATTCAACATATTGTTTACTTATTTTTTTATTGCTGGTTAATGAGTTAGATCTTTTTCTATAATAATATAGAGGTGCTTTTGTATAGTAACTCAAATTTGCAGATAACAATATATTTAATGTTATTAAGTGATCTTCGTGATTTCTTCCTTCAAATCGTACATTAAGCATTTTCTTTTTAAAAATATATTTCCAACACGCAGCTGGGTATCTTTCTTTTTCAATTAGATATGCAAATAATTCATTACCAGAGCTAAATTTGATTAAATTATTATCGTTATTATTAAATTCTAGATTTTCCAATTCTTCAAAGCGTTGGTTTTCAAAATAAAATAATTCAATAGCGCCATCAATGTTTAAAATGTTTAAAAACGTTGCAAATAAATTAGGATGTAAAATATCATCAGGATCGACGAATTGAATATATTGTCCTGTTGCTTGATTAATTCCAGCATTCCGAGCTTGGCTAACTCCTTGATTAGTTTGGTATAGATATTTCACACAGGAAAATTTTTCGGCAAATGCTTGAATAATAACAGCTGTGTCGTCAGTGGCGCCATCGTCTATACATATAATTTCTTTAGGTAGAACTGCTTGTTGAACAATGGAATTAAGACACTGTTCAATATAATTTTCAACATTATAACAAGGAATAATGATTGAAAGGTTTAGTATCGATTCTTCATTTGCCATAATAAAATATCTTTTTAAGAAGAGACATTGCTGTTAATTGGTTTGACATTTTTGTTTATGGAGGCGTATGAACGCGGATGTTCTTTTGTTATTACACATTTCAACAATTTCAAAAAGCTCTTAATACTTAACTTATCTTTTTTCTTCATTTTATATGCATAAAATAAGTTTCGGAGCACCTCAATTTTAGGGTTGCGAGCTCGATACATTCGCATTAACATTTTTGCATAAGCGATTTCAAGCCTTGCACGTTCGCTAAGTTCATTATAGGAGATTTCACAAGTCATATCATGATACATTTTTCCTATACATAAACCTTTTAACATCGCAGTTTGTGGTGTTGCATGAATTAAATCAAATAAGCGGTGATCTGTGTGATAGAAAGCAAATTTTTCATCAAAAACATAATGATGATTATCCAGCAATTTATCAATTAAGTCTTTAGATAATGCAGTGCCTGAATTGATCGTTCTAGTGTTACTTAAGTTGAATTCTCCAGATGGTGTAACTTGCTCTCTTTGCTCAAAATCAGAAGGGAAACATTGTTTATCAATTTTTTGCTTAGGGAAAATTGCTGGGCAAACAATTGCGTAATGGCTGTTATGATAGATGTTTTGGAAGAAAGAGCAATCAATATTTGAATCTTGATCAAAAATAACGAAAAAATCATAATCCAATTTATTAATAAAATGATTATAAATTTTACTTAAAGATAGGTTTCGAACATCTTGATAAATTGATGTTGTTATTCCTTTATTTTGACTTAGCTCTAAATAATTTTTGATATCATGTTCTTTAAGTAAATTTGGTCCATTATTCCAAACAATCATATTTAATTTAATGGATTCTAAATTTGTTTGTAAAATTGATCTTAACGTTTCAGAATCAGATAAAGCACAATTATATAGAACAGTTAATACGTTTATTCTCATGTTGATATGTTGAATAAATTAAGCAGTGGAAATTGCTAACAATATAACATATAAAGAATTACGAATACAATGGTTGTAAATTGGTGAGGAACTAGGGTATTTTTTTGAAAATATTACGATTAATACCTAATTCTAAATATTGCTATTTATTAACTTTGTTATTATTATTCCTTGCATAGGATTTTAGAGGATTGATTAATGAAAGTGATTGTTACAGGGGGAGCTGGCTTTATTGGTTCTGCTGTTGTTAGATATATTATTGAACAAACTAATGATGATGTATTGGTTATTGATAAATTAACTTATGCTGGGAATTTGGAGTCATTAGATAACGTATCTGAAGATAAACGATATCGTTTCAAGCAAATCGATATTTGTGATAGAAATGCACTTGATACTGCTATATTAGAATTTTGCCCAGATATCATTATGCACTTAGCGGCTGAAAGTCATGTTGACCGTTCAATTGATAACCCTGCTGCATTTATTGAGACCAATGTAATTGGAACTTACACGCTTTTGGAATCTACTTTAGCCTATTGGCGAACTTTAGATGAAAATAAACAAGCGAATTTCCGTTTTCATCATATTTCTACCGATGAAGTTTATGGTGATCTGCATGGAACTAATGATTTATTCACTGAAAAAACACCTTATTCGCCAAGTAGTCCATATTCGGCATCGAAAGCTTCAAGTGATCATTTAGTTCGAGCATGGAATAGAACCTTTGGTTTGCCTACAATTATCACTAATTGTTCTAATAATTATGGACCTTATCATTTTCCAGAGAAATTGATTCCATTAATGATTTTAAATGCTTTAGAGGGAAAACCTTTGCCTGTTTATGGTAATGGTCAGCAAATTAGGGATTGGTTATATGTCGAAGATCATGCAAGAGCGCTTTATCTTGTCGCTACTAAAGCAAAGATAGGCGAGACTTACAATATTGGTGGACACAATGAGCAAAAAAATATTGATGTTGTAAATCTCATTTGTGATTTGCTTGAAGAATTGTTCCCAAATAAGCCTCAAGGTATTAATCATTATAAAGACCTTATTACATATGTTACTGATAGGCCTGGTCATGATCAACGTTATGCTATTGATGCATCAAAAATATATCAAGATTTAGGTTGGAAACCGCAAGAAACTTTTGAAACGGGTATGCGTAAGACTGTTTTATGGTATTTAAAAAATAAAGATTGGTGCGAGCGTATTAAAGATGGCTCATATGCAAGATCGAGACAAGGCATTATTAAATAGTAGGTAAATTTATGAAAGGAATTGTACTTGCAGGTGGGTCAGGAACTCGCCTTTATCCTATAACTCGTGGTGTTTCTAAACAATTGTTGCCTGTTTATGATAAACCTATGATTTATTATTCTTTATCGGTGCTTATGCTTGCTGGTATTCGTGATATTTTGATTATTACTACTCCTGATGATCTACCCATGTTTCAACGATTATTAGGTGACGGTTCACGATTTGGCATTAAACTTAGTTATGCTGAACAACCTAAACCTGAAGGGCTAGCTCAAGCTTTTTTAATTGGTGAAGAATTTATTCAAAAACAACGCTGTTCTTTAGTGCTGGGTGATAATTTATTCTTTGGAGAGAGTTTTGGCAAAAAATTAGCAAGAGTTGCTGCTCAAAAAAAAGGTGCAACAATTTTTGGTTATCAAGTGCTTGATCCAGAACGATTTGGCGTCGTTGATTTTGACGAAAATTTTAGAGCGTTATCCATTGAAGAAAAACCCGTCAAACCAAAATCCAATTGGGCTGTAACTGGTCTTTATTTTTATGATGAAAATGTGGTTGAAATGGCAAAACAAGTTAAACCATCTCATCGTGGTGAGTTGGAAATTACGACTCTTAATCAAATGTATTTGGATGCAGGATTGTTAAACGTTGAAATCCTAGGTCGCGGTTTTGCTTGGCTTGACACAGGTACACATGACAGTTTACTTGAAGCTTCATCGTTTGTTCAAGTGATAGAAAAAAGGCAAGGGCTCAAAGTAGCTTGCCTTGAAGAAATAGCTTATCGTAATGGTTGGTTAAGCGCTGAACAAGTAAAAGAAGAAGCTGTTAGTTCAGGCAAAACATTATATGGGCAATATTTAGCAAGATTGATAGAGCAATAGGTGGAAAAATGGAAGTTATTGCAACGAATATTGAGGGTGTAAAAATTATAAAGCCTAAAGTGTTTGGCGATGAAAGAGGTTTTTTCCTCGAAACTTTTGAGCAAAAACGTTATCAAGATATGTTAGGTATAGAACTTAATTTTGTTCAAGATAATCATTCTCGTTCACAAAAAGGGGTGTTGAGGGGATTACATTTTCAAAAGCAAAATCCTCAAGGAAAACTTGTTCGAGTTGTTAGAGGTGAAGTTTTTGATGTAGCTGTCGACATTCGTAAAGATTCCCCAACTTATGGAAAATGGGTTGGTGTTACCTTAACAGAAGAAAATAAAACGCAGCTGTGGATTCCCCCTGGGCTTGCTCACGGTTTTGCTGTGTTGTCAGATATTGCTGACTTTGAATATAAATGTACTAACTATTATGATCCTAAATCAGAAGGGTGTTTATTGTGGAACGATCCAACAGTAAATATCAGATGGCCGATTTCAAATCCATTACTATCGGCAAAAGATAAGTTAGGCAAAAAACTACAGGAGTTATAGTTAATTGATGAAAGTTTTGTTAACTGGTGCTAATGGTCAATTAGGACATTGTTTTAAAGATATCTTTCCTTCAGATTGGCAATTACTTGCCACAGACAGCCAGCAATTAGATATAACTGATGACTTAACTGTTGATAATTTTGTCGCCTTGCATAGACCAGATGCCATTGTAAATGCTGCAGCATATACTGCAGTAGATAAAGCAGAAGATGAATATGAATTAGCTTATAAAGTTAATGCAGTCGGTCCTAAGAATTTAGCAATAATTGCCAAAAAATATCAAGCAAAACTAGTTCATGTTTCGACCGATTATGTTTTTGATGGTACCAAACGCTCCCCTTATTTAGAGGATGATTTAACCAATCCTGTTAATGTCTATGGTGAGACTAAACGAGCTGGTGAATTGTTTGTCTTAGATAATTATTCCTCTGCAATTGTAATTAGAACCTCTTGGGTTTTTAGCGAATATGGCAATAATTTTGTCAAAACAATGTTAAAACTTGGTCAAACTAGATCTGAATTAACCATTATTAATGATCAGCTAGGATGTCCAACGTATGCAGGTGATATTGCTAAAACGATTTTAAAAATGTTAATGAATGATATTCAAGGTGGCATATATCATTATTGTGGTGATAAGTATGTAAGTTGGTTCCAGTTTGCCTCTAAGATATTTGCAACAGCTAATGAATTAAATCTTATGACTAATCACAATATAATAGTAAAGCCAATTTTAACCTCAGCGTATCGAACTAAGGCTAAAAGACCGTTATATTCTGTTTTAAACATGGATAAAATAAAACAGTTAGAGATAAAAGGGTCTGATTGGAATAAAGCATTAATGGATGCGATTCCTCGCATCCATTTAGAGTAATTGATTCATTGTTAGAGGTATACAAGAACGAGGGTGTTTTTTTCTAAAAAGACATTTTACTAATTCAAGAAATTCTGAGAACGAATACTCTCTTCTTGTAAATTTTCTTAATAAATATAAAAAGACATTTAACCGGCTTTTTTTATCATAAAAAATTTTATTTAATACTTTTGAATATTCCATTTCTAGTCTTCTTGTGGCGCTTATTTTTTTTCTATCCTGTAAGTTAAAATCCAAAGAATGATTAATTTTCCCCACACATATCCCTTTAAATTGAGTTTGTTTTAATGCTTTTAAATCAAGGAAAAAACTGGTATCAATGGCATAAAGTGCATAACGTTCGTCGAAAACAGCTTGCTTTTTTTTGATTATATATTTTATTAATTGGTTAGATAGTGTTAATCCAGATGAGATAGACTCAATTTCTCCCATAGTAAAAACTTTTTTATCAAAAAGTTTTCGTGTTTCGTGATATATTGGGAAACATAATGAATTTTGTTCTGAAATCCATCCAGTAGAATAGATTTCAGGAACAATTACATCAAAATTATCATTCATGATAATGTTTTGGAAAAAATCATTATTTAATATTGAGTCTTGATCCAAGATAGTGAAAAAATCAAAATTTTCTTGCTTAATAAAAATGTTGTAGATTTTACTTAAAGCAATATTATAAAGGTTTTCATAGATAGAAAGGTGAATGTTTTTACTGTCACAAATGGATTTATATTGTATACATTCCTGATGATTCAGTGCTTTCGGGCCATTATTCCATATAATTACATTTAAAGTGATACCATTTTTATCTGAACTTAATAATGATTGAAAAGTTTTAGAATTTTCAATATTTGCATTGTATAAAATAATTATAGCCGTAATTTTCATTTATATAGTTAGGTGTATTTATTTTAGCGCTATTATATTCTAACTTTTTATGTTTAGGGAAGGTTGCTATATGAATTAATCAAATTGAAGGGAATCTTACCTGTTTTTTTGTAATATTGAAAAGTGAGGAGAGCTAATAAGATTACAATGAATTACAAAATAATTACAAAATATATTGTCAATAATGAGATAATATAGTTATACTTACTCGCTTGTAAAGCTAAATAATTTTTTTGTTAGGGAGAACATGAATATAGATTTATCATTGCTCACTCCATAAGTTGTAGAATTAAAAAGAAAAATATAATATTTTAATTCATATTTAGTCAAAAAATAAATCAAATCAATTTAAATTAAATTAAATTAAATTAAATATAGCAAGCTAGAAATTCGTTTTTGCTAAAAAATTATAAAGTCATTGTTATTGGAGATTATAAATGGCAAGCATTTTGGTAACAGGTGGGAGTGGTTTCCTCGGATCAAATTTGTGCATCAGACTGATTAATGAAGGAAACAAAGTAATTTGCGTGGATAATAACTATACAGGTAGAATGAAAAACTTGGCAAGTATAATCGATCACCCTAATTTTTCATTTATCAACCATGATGTTATTAATCCTATTGAAATCGATGGCTCTTTAGATGAAATTTATCATTTAGCCTGTCCAGCCTCGCCTCCTGCTTATCAGGGAAAAGCTGCCATCATGACAACAAAAACTTGTGTTTATGGGGCAATTAATCTACTTGAATTGGCAAAAGAGAAAAATGCCAAAATATTGTTATCCTCTACTTCAGAAGTTTATGGCGATCCGTTAGTTCACCCCCAAGTTGAAAGTTATCGTGGAAATGTAAACCCTAATGGTATAAGAGCTTGTTATGATGAAGGAAAACGTTGTGCAGAAAGTTTATTTTTTGATTATTATCGCGAAGAAAATGTAAAAATAAAAGTTATTCGCATTTTTAATACTTATGGCCCAAGAATGGATCCAAAAGATGGAAGAGTCGTAAGTAATTTTATTTGCCAAGCACTGCGTGGAGAAGATATTACTATTTACGGGGAAGGTACTCAAACTCGTTCATTTTGTTATGTAGATGATTTAATTGATGCAATGATCAAAATGATGAAAACTTCGGATGATTTTGTTGGACCAGTAAATACAGGTAACCCAGGTGAATTCACGATAAAAGAGTTAGCTGAAAAAGTAATAGCTAAAGTTGGTGGAACATCTAGAATTGTTTATTGTGACTTGCCTAAAGATGACCCTACTCAGCGTAAACCTGATATATCTCTAGCGAATGAAAAATTATCATGGAAACCAAAGATTGATTTAGATCATGGTTTAGACAAAACGATTGAATATTTTAAATCTGAAATAATGAATAATAGAGGTGATAAATAATGCAAATAGGTATTATTGGTACGGGATACGTAGGGTTGCCTACAGGTGTTGGACTAGCTGAATTAGGTCATAGAGTTATCTGTATTGACAGAGAACTGTCAAAAATAGAAAAATTACAAAGAGGCGAAGTTACTCTTTTTGAAGATGGTTTAGAAGAACTATTAAAGAAAAACTTAAAAAATGGAAATATTTCATTTACAACCTCTATGCAAGAAGGAGTTGCTGGGGCAGATATTGTCCTTATTGCAGTAGGAACACCGCCCCATCCAGTGACTAAAGAAGCCGATATGAAATATGTTCATGCAGCTGCTACCGAACTTGCTCAATATCTAGATGGCTATACAGTGATTGCAACTAAATCTACTGTTCCTGTTGGTACAGGTGATGATATCGAAATGTTAATTTCTAAAAGAAACCCAGAGGCAAAATTTGACGTGGTATCTTTGCCTGAATTTTTGAGAGAAGGTTTTGCGGTTTATGATTTTTTCAATCCTGATCGTATTGTAATAGGAACCAATTCAGAAAAGGCAAAAGAAATATTAACGGAGTTATATAAACCATTTTCTGAAAAATCAAAAATTTTATTTGTGAAAAGAAGATCAAGTGAAACGATCAAATATGCTTCTAATGCATTTTTAGCGATGAAGATCCATTATATCAATGAAATGGCGGATTTTTGTGAAAAAGCACATGCTGATATAGACGAAGTAGCGAAAGGAATGGGGTTAGATTCTCGTATCGGTAATAAATTTTTAAACCCTGGACCAGGTTATGGTGGCAGCTGTTTCCCTAAAGATACTCATGCCATGCATTTTATGGCTAAGCAAAATGGTGTGGAGCTTACACTAATTGATGCGGCAATAAAAGGCAACGAAAAACGAAAACAGAATATTGCTGGAAAAATTATTGAAAAAGTAAGTAGTGTTAAAAATGCAAAAATTGCTGTATTAGGGCTGGCATTTAAAGGTGGTACGGATGATTGTCGAGAAAGTCCTGCAATGGAAATTATTGCAGAATTATTAAAAGCAGAGTTAAAAATTATTGCTTATGATCCTAAAGGAATGGGAAATGCAAAAGAGCTGCTTGACGATAAAATTTGTTATGCTGATGACATGTATTCAGTAGCTCATGGGGCAGATATTTTAGTAATTTTAACTGAATGGGATGATTTTAAAAATTACGATTTGAATCGCATAGCGTCAACGATGAGAACGAAAAATATTTTTGATGCTCGTAATCTTTTAGATTGTGATCTTGCTAATAAGCTTGGTTTTTCATATTTTAGAATAGGGAAATAAATCAAAACTATATTAGCAATAAGGTAGGATTGATATGAGCGTTCTTGTAGTAGAGCGATTAATTAACATTATAAATTTATTATCTTGAATAACTTTATTTATGGGTATACAGCGGCTAGTTTAACTAATTTGAATATTATGAGGTTCTAATGTCATTAGATATATCAATTATTGTACCTGTTTATAATTGTGATAAATATTTGAAAAAAAGTATTGATAGTTTATTAAATCAAACTATAGATAACATAGAAATCATCTGTATCGATGATGGATCTACTGATGAGTCGCTTAACATTTTAAAGGATTATGCTAGTAAACATTCTCATATCGTTTTGTTAAGCCAAGAAAATCAAGGTCCAGCAATTGCTAGAAATAGAGGACTAGCTATTGCACAAGGTGAATACATCATGTTTTGCGATAGCGATGATTGGTATGAACCAACTATGTGTGAAAAAATGTTGGAAACAATAAGACTAAAAAATGTCGATATGGTTATGTGTGATTGCAATATTGTAAAGTATGACAAATCATATGATGTGCGTGATGATGATATTAATTATCATAAACTAAATATTTTTGGATATCACACGTTGACTTTTGAACTGAGGCATAAAGTTAGTAGTGTCCTTTGGAATAAGATCTTCAAAAAAAGTATTATTGATAAATTTAATATTGATTTTCCATCTGGTTATTATCATGACGATGTGGCGTTTATTTTACAATATCTTTGTTCGTCAAAAAATTTGTATGCAATTGATTGTAATCTATATAATTATGTATTTCGAAGCAATTCGATAATGCATCAAACTTATTTTACACCAAATCATGAAAAAAAATTATTTGATGTAATTGATGCAATGAAATATTTTTATTCTAAATTAGTTGAAAATAATAATTTAGTTGGTAATAAAAAGCTTTTTATAACAAAGTTAGTTTCAGTGATTCAATGGGTATTAAAATATAATAACAATGAAGAGAAAATGGTTTATTTTTTAAATTATTGTAATGAGAAACTGATTTTTGATTTAGATCTAGATATTTTCCCTGAAAGTAATGAACGTTATTACATAAATATGGTAAAAGATAAAAATTATGATTTCTTCAGAAAGCTACATAATATTCAAAAAGAAAATAATATATCCAGTCAGAAAGAGATTAAGAAAATAACTAAAGTTAACAAAATGATTTTTGGTAAAATATTAGTTATCATTCGTAGTTATTTGCTTTTTCCATATTATATTTATCGAATATATAAAAAATTATAAAAATTTTTTAAAAAGCAATTTAGGAGTTGTTTATCTTTAAAAAGGCATAAAGTTGTTGTTATAATTTAATTTCTCCAAAAATTAACAATAACAATGCTTTATGCCTAAAACAATATTAATAATATACATTTGAAAAAAATCATCAAAATTGATTCTAAATACAGGTCTAATTTACAATAAACGAGCACATTGCAACACACTGGAAGTATAATTTATAGCGAATGCGAGTTTGTCACTGTGCAATATATCCCAAGGAAATTTTGAGGGCTAGAACATCATGGTTTTCCAACGTTTTAATTTCTGACAAAAAAGGGCTTATTGGCACAATTGATAATAATACAGTTCACTAGGTTTAGTAAGTAGTAAAACAGAAAATACCCAATTATTTATACTCCATGGTTAAAATAATCTTCTAAAAACTCATAAGGCGTTTTTTCCAAAACTGCTTTATGTGGTTTAACTGTAAATACTCCATTTTTAGTCCAAAACTAACGTAGAAAATTATGTTGATTATTTTAGTGACTATATTCAATAGGGATCATATTATTTAATACCTCATGGGATCTTTAAGTATTATAAATGGCGAGTGATTCTTCGGTCATTCTCCCAGCTTGTTCTAGGTTGTTAAAAAATACAAATCTAACACATCGGTTCAGTAAGTCTGGTTAAATCGTTCATTGTAATCATTTTGATATGGGCTATCAGGCTCAATATAATCAATGGTGATACTTTAAGGTTTTGCCCAAGAGGTAAAGATTCTTCCAGTAAATTCAGGTTCATTATTGCCCCATATTTTGATTATATCACCGATGATATCAGTCAATTTATCTAGATAATAGGTAAATTCTACCAACCGATAATTTGACAGCAATGCCAATGAATCCCTAATGCTTCTCGGTTGAAATTATTGATGATGTTGAAAGTTCTAATATAACGTTGATTTTGACTACTATCATTCATAAAATCCATTGATCAATATTTACCTTATTTATTGAAGAGCGTTCACTTTTTCTGGTGCTAATAGTGGGATACGCTTTTACGCTTTATTTTGAGGTTAAATTTTAACTCACAATATACCCAATAAATACGGCTATGCTTCCATTTATAGCCTAGATTTCAGATATACAATGAAAATATTTAGGCTCCCCAGGTAAATGTTTTTCATCTATATATTGTTCAATATCAAAATAATCGTTGAGTCATCTAGTAAGTTAAGTTGTAGTAAGCACTACCACTTAATCCATCAATAGAACAACTTATGGTAATTAAGATATATTTAGTAACTTGTAGCTCTTTTGCTGATGTTTTTCGTCTTTGGTGGGAGCTAGCTTGTTTATGATTTTCTCATGAAGCTGTGATTTTAAATTTAACTCAACAAGCTTGATTAATCTTCCGATATTTTGCTTCAAATTATTTTAAAAGTTTGTTATCTGAGTTTTCCATACTGTTATATTTTTCTCTCTATTTATAAAAGGCTGAATTACTCATGCCATATTTTCGGCAAAGCTCTTTAACTGGAATATCTACTTTGAGCTGTACTATTTTATGGGATAGCTATATAAAAAATACAAAGAAAAAATTAAAATAAGAAATTTCTTGGTTTTATCGTATAATAAAAAATTTACGTTAGAAAAAATTTTTCTCTATCAGTTATATTGTGAGGAATAGATGTTACCTGATATATCAATTATTATACCTGTATACAACTGTGATAAATTTATTAAAAAGTGCATTGATAGTTTATTAAATCAAACTTTTAAAAACATTGAAATTATATGCGTTAATGATGGTTCTAAAGATAATTCTTTAACTATATTGAATAGTTTTTCACAAAAAGATAAACGCATAATTGTTATTGATCAAGAAAATAGTGGGCCTGCAGAAGCAAGAAACAAAGGATTAAAAAAATCTTGTGGTGAATTCATTATGTTTTGTGATAGTGATGATTGGTACGAGCCAACAATGTGTGAAAAAATGTTGGAAACTATTCAATCTAAAAGTGTTGATTTAGCCATATGTAATTGTAATGTTGTCAAAGATGAACAAAAATATGATTTGCGTGATAATGATATTGATTATCATAAGCTAACTTATTATGGTCTTCATTCATTAACTTTTCCTTTTAAAACTAGAGTTAATAGTGTTCTTTGGAATAAAATTTTTAAAAGAAGTATTATTGAAAAATATAATATAGCCTTTCCTTCAGGTTATTATCATGATGATATGGCATTTGTATTGCAATATCTTTGTTGTGCAAAAACGATTTATGCTATTGATGTTCATCTTTATAATTATTTACTTCGAAGTGATTCTATAATGCATAAAACATATTTTTCAGCTAAAGATAGGAAAAAGATGTTTGATGCAATAGATGTAATGAAATATTTATTATTAAGGCTTTCAGATAATAATTTATTAAATGATAATAAGACTTATTTTATTGTAATATTATCAGGATTAATAAAATGGGTAATAGGGATGTGTAACAGTAAGGAAGAAATTATTTTCTTTTTAAATTATTGTAATGAAACCATATTATTTGATTTGGATCTTGATTGTTTTCCTGATATTGAAAATAAAGTTCCTCTACTGAATATAAAGGATAAATACTACCAGCCTTTTTATCAAGAAGATAATAAAAAGAAAAAAAAGAAACCCGTCAAAAAATTTATCAAAAAAGTATTAACTTTTAGTTTTTCTTATTTTCTTTTTCCTTATTATATTTATAAAACTTATAAAAAAATGTAATTATTTTCGAATAATAATTTCGGCTAGTTAATATTCTAAATATTATTCAAAAATAAGATGTATATAAAACACATAATTTACTAGTATGTTGTAATTATAAGTAAATTTCATTAGTATAATTTTAATGATTTATTTATATAATTTTAGGAAAATAAAAATTTTATGATTTATAAGAAAGTAAAAAATGGTGATACTCGTTATTATCAACTTTTTGGATTAAATTGTGTTAAAGTCGTAAATTCAAAAAGCTTAATGTGCGTTTATTTTTTTGGTTTTAAAATTTTGAAAAGAGTGAAATTAAACTATATTAAGTCTCTTACAGAAAAATTAGCAAATGAAGTTAGTATTATTCGAACTGAGAATGCAGCTAGGTATGAAAAGTTAGAAGGCTATATCAGTGAGCATATAAGTAAGATCACTTATAATATAGATAATAAATTCAATATATTTATGAATGAATTTGATGGACGCATTAATAATATTAATAGCCTATCTAAAAATATTGATAATCAATTTAATGGGTTATCTTTGAATATTAACAATATTAATGCTTATTCAAAAGCTCATATGGAAAGTTTTGCTGGTTTTAAAAATAAATTTACAGGTCAAGATATAGTCATTTTATGCACTGGTCCCACGCTTGCAAAATATCAGCCAATTGAAAATACAATCAATATTGGTGTAAATAGGGCTTTCAGACGTGGTGATATTAGCCTTGATTTTATTTTTATTCAAGATATCACTGGTCTTAAAAACGATATTGATGCAATAAATAATTATAATCCTGAAACATGTCAAAAATTTTATGGAAGCAGCATAACTTTTGGTGCTTCCATACCGGAAAAAGATTTAATTAAAGCCAATGCTAAGCGATATTATGTTGGCAGTTTCTTTACCGATTTTTTCCCTGATATTACATCTTCAGTTTTTCCAGAATATGGATCCGTTGTATTTTCTGCATTAGCATTTGCTCTTTATACTCATCCAAAGCGAATTTATTTAGTTGGGTGCGATGTATGCCAAAATGGCTACTTTGATAACGATGATCAAAATGCATTTTCTTCTAATATTGATTCTCTTTTAAATGGATGGCACGTATTTAAAAAGTTCAAAGATCAGTTTTATCCTGATATAGAAATAGTTTCTATTAATCCAATAGGATTGAAAGGAGTTTTTGAAGATGTTTATCAATAGAGTTTTAATTTTTAATGCTATAAAAAGTATTTAATAATTATTTCTATTAGAAATCATATAGTTATAAGATGTAAATAATTAACATAGAAATTAATTATATACTAGTATATATACTTTGAATGTTTTATTTTTTCTGCAATTATTTCAGCGCATTGTAAATGATTTCTAATTTTGGGATAGGTAAAAACTCAAATATAATTAATAGCTAGTATTAAATAATGTTCTGAAAATTGATTACATTATGTAATGTAAAAAAAAGGTAATAGTTCGATAATTTAATCAATACCGTTTTTTTTATAGTATAATCTTTCCAATTTACTTATATAAAATTTTAAATTATGTCCAAAAAATATAATTCCTTGACTGCACTTATAAAACTTTGGCCATTTGTAAAGCCATACAAAAAGGCTTTGTTTGTTGCAATTTTGGGTCTTTTATTAAATGCAATTACAGATTCAACTTTAATATCGTTGACCAAACCGTTGCTTGATAATGGTCTAATGGATAAAAACTATGGGCTTTTAATTACTATTGCTATTGCTATTATTGGGTTAATAGCATTAAGAGGCTTATCCAATTATGGATCAACCTATTGTTTATCTTGGTTGTCAGGTAAAGTTATCACTAAATTTAGACAAATGATTTTCAACCATTTAATGAAAAGTCCAGTTAGTTATCATGAAAAACAGTCTATTGGTGATTTAGTATCAATTATTACGTTTAACACTCAAATGTTATCGAAAGCTTCTTCTGATGCATTAATTATTCTTGTGCGCGAAATAACATACGCTGTTGGTTTATGTATAGTGATGTTTTATGGTAATTGGAAATTAGCATTAGTATTAATTATTCTTGTACCTTTAATTATTCTGGTTGCTCAATTTATTGCAAAAAGATTTAGAGAAACACTTACTTCGATGCAAAAAGGTATGGGGGAGATTACTGCCGCAGCTGATGAAATGCTAAAAGGGCATAAGGAAGTTTTAGTTTTTAATGCAAAAGAGTATGAACGATCTAATTTCAATGAAATTACTGACACTTTTCGACGTGGTTTACTTAAAATCGAATTTGTTTCCCGATTATCTACGCCGATTATACAGTTGATTGCAACATGTGGTTTAGGATTAATATTATATCTCGTTGCAAGCCAGAGTTTAGATATCACACCAGGTTCTTTTACTGTGGTTTTTTCTGCTATGGTTGCGGTGATGCGTCCACTACGGGAATTAACCAGTTTACATGTGGAATTACAAAAAGGTGCTGTGGCATGTGAATCATTATTTGAATTGCTTGACTCACCATTAGAAGAAGATAGTGGAACGATTGTTGCTAATCATATTCGAGGTGATATTGAGTTCAAAAATGTAACATATCAGTATCCAACGGCTCATTCACCAGCTCTTAATAATATTAATTTAAAAATTAAAGCAGGACAAACGTTAGCTTTAGTTGGGCGCTCAGGAGCAGGTAAATCAACTATTGCAAGCTTAATTCCTAGATTTTATGACTTAGAACAAGGTGAAATATGTTTAGATTCTATAAATGTCAAAGACTATACTTTAAAGTCATTAAGAAATCAAATTGGTTATGTGTCTCAGCAAGTACATTTATTTAATGGAACTATTGCAGATAATATTGTTTACGGTGAAAAAGGTCAGCATAGTCTAGAAGAGATTATTAATGCGGCTAAACTTGCTAATGCAATGGAATTTATTGATAAATTAGAGCATGGTATTGATACTGAAATTGGTGATAATGGTATTTTATTATCTGGAGGTCAGCGGCAACGTATTGCTATTGCAAGAGTATTATTACGAAATAACCCAATTTTAATTTTGGATGAAGCAACCTCAGCTCTCGACAACGAGTCAGAAAAGCTGGTCCAAGAAGCCATTGAAAGATTACAAAAAGGTAGAACTTCGATTATCATTGCTCATCGTTTATCGACGATTGAAAAAGCTGATCGTATTTTAGTTATTGATAGCGGTAGAATTGTAGAAGATGGCAATCACCAATCACTTATCGAACAAAATGGTATTTATGCATTAATGCATAAAATGCAATTTAACTCTTAAAATAGTTGATTTAGTAAAAAAATATGACTCAAAATAACCATAAAAATATTAATGATATAGATCGAGATTCATCAACATGGCAAACTTTTTTGAAGTTATGGCCATATATTGCACAACATAAATTTATTTTATTTATATCAGTAATTTTGTTAATTATTAGTGCATTTGCTGATACTTCATTGATTGGCATATTGCGCCCATTGCTTGATCGTGGGTTTTCAATGAATGATCAAGAGTTTTTATATATGGCACCCTTTTTCATCTTTGGTTTAGTACTGATGCGAGGTATTGCAAATTATGGTTATTCTGTATTTTTAGCCTTAGTTTCAGGTAAAATTGTTATGCGGATTCGACAAAGGTTATTTGCTCACTTTGTTGATGCTCCTGTTAGCTTCTACGATCAATCTTCAACAGGAAGGTTATTATCTAGAATTACTTATGATACAGAACAAGTCGCTGCTTCATCGTCAGATGCCTTAATTACAATAATACGTGAATCAGCTTTTGTATGTGGGCTTTTCTACACAATGTTTTATAACAGCTGGCAGTTATCGTTGTCTTTAATTATTGTTACTCCTATTGTTGTTAGCTTAATTACCTTTATTTCTGTAAAGTTTAGAAAATTAGCCAAAAATATGCAAAACTCCATGGGTAATGTTACCATGTCGGTCGAGCAAATGCTTAAAGGGCATCGAGAAATAATTGTATTTGGAGCCCAAGATGAAGAGTCAAAAAATTTTGAAAAAGTAAGTAATAAATTTCGTCGTGATGGTATGCGTTTAGTGTCTATATCAGCATTGTCTACACCAATTATACAATCAGTTATTTCCTTCGCAATAGCATTTGTCTTGCTTACTGCAAGTGATCCTGAACTAAATATAACACCAGGTGAATTTACTGTTGTTTTTTCATCATTAGTTGCATTAATGCAACCAATCAAAAGTTTAACGAGTGTTAATGCTAATTTTCAAAAAGGTATGGCTGCTTGTCAGACACTCTTTGCTATTTTAGAACAACCAGTAGAATCAGATAAAGGCACTGTAAATATCGAAAGAGTCAAGGGCGATATTAAGTTTAATCATGTATCTTTTGGTTATGAAACACGGCAAGATTTGGCTTTACAAGATATTAGTTTTTCAGTCCCAGCTGGAAAAACTGTAGCATTGGTTGGGCGATCAGGTTCAGGAAAAACGACAATAGCTAGTTTATTAGCGCGTTTTTATGATATTTCTGAAGGTGAAATATTCATTGACGGTTACAATATACAGGATTTAACGTTAAATTCTTTGCGTAATCAAATTGGATTAGTATCACAAAATGTTCATCTCTTTAATGATTCTATTGCTAACAATATTGCTTATGGTCGGATTGGTGAGTACACAATAGAGGAAATAGAAGAAGCTGCAAAAAAGGCTTATGCTTATGATTTCATTATACAATGTGAAAATGGATTTGATACCAAGGTTGGTGAAGGTGGTTCGCTATTATCTGGTGGGCAAAGACAACGAATTGCTATTGCTAGAGCACTTTTACGGAATAGCCCAATTTTAATTTTAGATGAGGCTACTTCTGCGCTAGATACTGAATCAGAAAGAGCCATTCAAAAAGCCTTAGATGAATTGCAAAAAGGCCGAACAGCTATTGTTATAGCACATAGATTATCTACTATTGAAAAAGCTGATGAAATATTAGTTATTGATAATGGGCATATAATTGAACGAGGTAATCATAAAACATTACTTCAAAAAGAAGGTATTTATGCTAAATTGTATTTATCAAATCAATTAGGATAATTTATTGTGGCATTGCAGATTTTACGGTTATATATTTAACAATAAATAAAATTCAAAAAAATTTGATTTGTATCGATATATTCATTGTTTATAGTGATTAATTTTAAAGCAGCAATGTAGTAAAGTTAGCTTAGAAATATAAGGTAATATGATGAGTTTAAAAAGGATTGTAGTCGATTTTATTTGTCTATTTATAAAAGATAACAAAAAAAAATATTTCTTTAAAAAGAAATATGGTAGTAAAACTCCTTATATATTATATAGAAAAAATGCAAAAATTTATGAAAATATCTATATTCCTATCTACAAGCCTAATGTAAGACTATGTTCCATTGAACCCGAAATTTACAATAAAAAAGGTGAAAAAATTCGGGTCATGTTTTTAAGAGATCGCTATCGCCCTGATGCTTCATCGCAAACAAGTAACCTTATCTATTGGGATAAATACAATTTCGAATTGCCTTTACATTTATATACCCATGGTCGTATGTTAGAAACAATGGGGTCACCACGTAATCGTTTTGGTGCTCTAGTTGAAACAAAAGGTATAAAACCAGATAGTTATGATATATTCAAAAACTATCTGGGGTTAGAAAAAGATTTTGATTTGATATTTACCTATGATGAAAAATTATTAAACGAAATACCAAATGCTCGATTTGTTCCTTTTTGTGCAGACATAAAACTTTTTACAAGAGATTTTATTATGTTACCTAACTTAGAGGGAATCTTTCAACAAAACTTATTTTATGAAAAGATAAAAAATATATCCATGATATCTTCCGGAAAAAGATTATGTGATTTACATCTTAAACGAATTGCGACTGCGATTAAATTAAAAAATAATCCCAATGTTGATACGTTTGGAACGTTTGACGGTGGTAACATTGTTGAACCTTATGATACTTTGAAAGATTATCGGTATTCTATTATCTTTGAAAATGAAATATCACCATATTGTTTTACCGAAAAATTGACAAATTGCTTTGCAACTCAGACAGTGCCTATCTACATTGGAGCGACTAAAATTTATGAATTTTTTGATGAAGATGGTATTATCCGAGTAGATGAAAGTGAAATTGATAATATTGAATATATAATTAATCAATGTAATGAGGCAGATTATTTATCTCGAAAAAAGGCGATTATGAAAAATTTCATTACCGTCCAAAAATTTGCAAATAATGAAGACTATATGTACAAAACTTATATAAAAGATAATTTTTGATATCGCGTTTTAATAATTTGTTCCAAAACTATTGGATTTAACTCAAAACGATAGCTTTTAATTAGTTGGTACAACAGTGGAAATAATAAATGATTAATATTAATGAATTCCTACAAAATAAAAAAGAAATAATTTTAAATAATAAAACATCGCCCGAACAATGGCATGTGCTTCTTTGTTTTGATGATGATTATGCCTTACCTGCAGGAGTAAATATCCACTCAATTATTAAAAATAATGCAGATAAAGCATTACATTTCCATTTATTTATGCAGAATGTATCAGATGCGAATAAAAGTAAAATAGCCCAACTTGCATCGGATTTAGTATCATTAACTGAATATGATATTAACGATAAACTCCAAATTCATACAAATAACACCAAATATTTTCCTGTTTCAGCTTGCCTACGCATAATTGCTCCATTAATTATATCTAAAGATATTAACAAATTACTTTATGTTGATAGCGATACATTATGTTTAGGATCATTAGAACAACTATTTAATACTAATTTAACTGATCAAGTTGTTGCTGCTGTCCCTGATGTTGAAAATACTCAAAAATCCCAATGCAAAAAATTTGAAATCGAATATGGTAATTATTTTAATTCCGGTGTAATTCTATATAACATCGAAAACTGGAATCAGTTAGATGTAACAAATAAAGCGCTAAATCTATTAAATGAAGGCGTAGCTTATAAATTCCCAGATCAAGATGTATTAAACCTTTTATTGAAAGATAAAGTATATTATCTTCCAAGAAAATATAATAATATTACAGTACTTACAGTTGAAGGAAATGAGGATTTGAAAGTATCTGATAACGCCATTTTTATTCATTATGTATCAGGTAGCAAACCATGGTTTAGACTTTATTTGACCCCTGTATATCAGCAATATATTAATGGATCGCCTTGGAGGGACACTTCATTATTATTAGCCAATAACAAATCACCTTCAACTACTCGCCGTTACGCTAAAATTTTATCGAATGAAGGTAAATATTGGAGAGCTGTTCTTTATTATACTCTATATTTAAAGCATAAAATTTGGAAAAAATGATTTAGCGAACTCAATAACATTTAGCTAAAATTGTATAAATCCAAGTAATCATTATTGGTGAAGAATAAAATCAGTTATATTATGAATGCAAAACAATGTATAACACATTAACGGTTTATAATTATTTTAATTAAGGTTTACATGAATATTAACCCTCTAATATCGGTAGTTATCCCTGCTTATAATACAAAAGATGTGATTGAAAAGACCCTTAAATCAGTGGAGGCGCAGACTTATCAAAATTACCAAATGATAATTATTGATGATGGATCAACCGATGGCACATCACAATTGCTAGATGAATATCAGCAAAATAATAATAAATGTATTGTTTATCATCAAACTAATAGTGGGGTATCAGCAGCAAGGAATAAAGGGATAGAATGTTCTACAGGTGAGTTTATTTGCTTTTTAGATAGTGATGACACTTATGCTCCTACCTTTTTTGAAACAATGTTATTACGACAACAGCAAACACATGGCAACATTGTTTATTGTGGATTTTATCGGATAAAAAAAAGTAGTATTGTTAAAGAGATATTTAATTTTAATGAGGGTAATATTGTCAAAAGTTTTCTTGAAAAATGCTTTCATATCTCAGGTATGCTGTTTAGACGTTCATTTTTAATCGACAATAACATCACATTCGATATCGATCTAAAAGTGTGTGAAGATATTTTCTTTACGATCAAAACAATAACTAAAAGTGATGTCTTTGTGGTAAAAGAGCACTTATTTAATTATTTTTATCGTGAAAAATCAGTAACAAATGCAACTGCAATAATTGATTTATATTTAGAAGATATTAACACATGGTCACGTATACAATTTTATTTAAATCAGAATTATCATTGTGAAGATCAACTTATTGTAAAGCAGTTGGTTCAATCAATTTTAGTCAAACTAAAAACAAAACTATTAATTGAATATTTAAAAAACTTCAACTACAAGCAAATTCGTAATTATCTTAATAAAGATTTAGGATTTATCAATGAGATAAAAATTGTTGATACACAATACTTACGTAAAACTGATCAAAAAAAAATAAAAATTATCAAATCTACTAACTTAATGGTTTGGATTTTTGGTAGCTTATATTATCGATATATTAGGCGTGGTTCAAAAAAGTAACTAAATGGATAAGTAGAAGTGTTTAATCTAATTAAACTGTAATAACAGGGCAGAAACAATATGAATAATCAAAAAATAAATATAGCCTTTTGTACAGATAGTAATTATCTTGAATATGTCGCAATTGCAATAAAATCAATTCAATTAAATAATTTACATAATTCTATACAATTCTATGTATTTTTATATGATGTTCCGAAAAGTGAACTTCAAATCTTTCAAAAACTTGATGCCCCTATTGAAATTCTGACAATTGACCAGCAAGAAATAGAAAAATATCAAAATGAGCATAAATTAAAACATATTAACCGTTCAATGTATATTCGGTTATTAGTCCCTCGACTACTATTAGGTAAAGTGGATAAATTTATCTATTTAGATGCTGATACGCTCTGTTTCAAAGACATATCTTCAATTAAACAGGTTGATATTGATACTGTAATATGTGCAGTAGTTTCAGACTCATTAAAACAGCAAAACGTAGCTAAAAATGTTAGTCGATTAAAATTAAATTCAGCGAATTATTTTAATTCTGGGTTCCTTTATATTAATACCAAAAATTGGTGTGAATTTGACGTTGAAAATAAAGTTAATGCCATTTTATTAAATCCTCAGTCAAAACTGATTTATCCAGATCAAGATGCATTAAATCTTGTTTTACAAAATCATATTAAATTTATTGATTGTAGATGGAATTATCTTTTTACTTGGATGACTGAATCTGAAAAAGAACAATTTTTTTACCATGAAGATACTCTTCCTTATATTATCCATTTTACTGGAGCAAGAAAGCCTTGGTATCTTGAGCATATTGGGTTAGCTCAAAACTTATATGTTTTTTATAAACATTTCACGCCATGGCATAAGCAACCTTTAAAAAGTTATCTTCCGAGAATGAGAATTAATGATTATCGTATTTATGGAAAGTCCTTTTTAAAAAAAGGTAAATTATTTAAAGGGACAAAATTTTTAATAACTTATTTATTATTGAAATTAAACAAGAAAGAAAAAAATAACAAACCAAGCTAGGATTTAAAGAGTATGAGTAATTTTGTGTGGCAAATAAAGTTTTTACGTAAAAAAATAAAATTATTTTTTCTAAATACAATAAACAAACTATTAATATGCTGTTTTCCTAAAAGAAAAGAGGAATTTGATCCTTCAAAAATAAAAACAATTTTAATTGCTCGTAATGACAAAATTGGCGATTTGGTAGTGACCACCCCGTTAATCAAAAATCTCGCGCAAGCAGGCTATGATGTATATGTATCATCGCAACAAGGAAGTCTGGCTATTATTGAGCATAACCCATATGTAAAAGGCACTTTTAGCTACAATGACTATTCAATAAAAGATTTATTTCATACCATAAAAAAAATTAGGAAAAAGCATTTTGACCTTGTTATTGACACTAGGCCTTTTTATTCTTTCGAGATGAGAAAAATTATATTTTGCGCTTTTACCAACTCAACTCATTTAATGGGATTTAATAAAAGCAATGTGAAAACTTATAATATATCTATCCCTTATTATGATAATAATGCTCATATAACAAATCAGCTAAATATGGTATATACCTATTTAAATGTGAGAACTCATGATTACAGTTATGACCTTCATACATCATCAGCAAACGAAAAATATATATTAGATTTTTTATCCCAAAATAATATAGACAAATTTGTTATCGTTAATCCTTTTGGTGGAGCAAGAAAGCGGGAATTATCTCAATGGCAAATGGAATGCCTTGTATCAAGTTTGAAAGAAACAAAGTTTGGTTATCAAATAGTATTTATTGGTGAACCTAATAAACTGAATAAAATTGATGCAAAATTAGGATTAAAATTTAAATCTAACTCAATTTTAGATATTGTTGCCTTAGTAAAAAAATCATCATATGTAGTAACCGTTGACACTTCTATTGTTCATATCGCAGCCGCCTTTAATTTGCCATGCTTAACGATCTATTCTGAATCTATCTTATATGAAGAAACTGATGATATTAATTTAAAAATGCGAAGAAAATGGAAAAACTATTTTAAGCAGTCTTGTAATTATCTTGTTGATAAGACTTATTTAAACCAACATAACTTAACAGTTGAATTACCTTATTGTTATGAACAATTATGGGCACCAAATAACCCAAATGCCAAACAAATTGTTTTTTATAAGTCTTTTTTAGGTAAAGTAGATAATAATGAATTTATCAATCGGATTTCGGATAGTATGCCATAATGAAATTTAACAAATTATTTTTATAGACTCAAATCAATATTAATCTGCCATTTGGTAATAAAACCTAATTTACCAAATGGATAATTTATTTAGTAAATATTTTTTTAGTTACTCTTATTTTTAGTATTATTTCATTAAATTAGGTTTGAATTCAAATATATCTTTTTTGAAAAGTTATTGTTATAGTATGACTAATTCATAGGTTATTAATTATCCCATTCCATTGTAATAAATACAGCTGTTTTACACTGTTTCTTATAGTATAACCTTGTATAATTTATTAAATAATTTTTAAAAGTTTATTTAAAGCTGTTTTTTTTAATTAGGTGTGATTTAAGTGATTGATGATTTTGCAGATAATGGTTTGCTAGCTAAAACTATTGAAGGCTTTGTGGCTCGAGAACCACAAAGGATCATGGCAAGTAAAATTACTGAGTCAATAAAAAAACAGCAATCGCTTGTTGTTGAAGCAGGAACTGGAACGGGTAAAACATTTGCTTATTTAGTACCTGCTTTGCGAAGTGATAAAAAAGTAATATTGTCAACTGGTTCTAAAAACCTACAAGAACAGTTATTTAGTAAAGACTTGCCAATTATCAAAAAGGCATTGAATTACACGGGCAAAGTATCGTTGCTTAAAGGACGCTCTAATTACCTTTGTTTAGAACGGTTGTATCACCAATATGCTGCTGCGGGTGATCTTAATAAAGAGCTAAGAGTGGATTTAGCACGTGTAAAGAACTGGTCAATTAAAACAAAAGATGGTGATATTAGCAAATGTGCTAACGTGACTGAAGAGAATGCAATTTGGACAATACTGACGAGCACTAATGAGTCTTGTCTTGGCAGTGATTGCGAGCATTATAACGATTGTTATGTTGTCAAAGCCCGTAAACGTGCATTAAATGCAGATATTGTTGTAGTTAATCATCATCTATTTTTGGCGGATATTGTTGTTAAAGATACTGGATTTGGCGAACTTATACCTAAAGCTGATGTCATGATTTTTGATGAAGCACATCAATTGCCAGATTTAGCTTGTCATTATTTTGGGCAACAATTGAGTAGCAGGCAATTATTTGATTTATCTAAACAAATTATGCTTTGTTATCGGACGGAAGTAAAAGATATGTCTCAATTACAGCAGTGTGCAGATAAATTGCAAAAAAGTGTTCAAGATCTACGTATCATTGTTAGCCAGCAAGCCCCAAAAGGAAACTTGCGATATCTTTTGAGTCAAGAATCAATAAAAAATGAGTTGTCTTATCTATTTGATGTATTGAACTTTTGTCATGAGATTCTATTATTGGGTTTAGGGCGGTCCACCACATTAGATAACTGTTTTGAACGAGTGAATCAATATATTTTACTTTTAAAAAGATTAAGCGAAACAAAAGTAATGGGGTTTAGTTACTGGTATGAAAGTACACCTAACTATTTTATATTTGCTTTAACACCCTTATCCGTTTCGGATAAATTTGCTGAACTGTTAGTTGAACGAAAAGGATGCTGGATATTTACTTCTGCAACATTATCGGTTGATAATCAATTAGGCTATTTTACTAAACGTTTAGGACTAATTAATGCCGATTCATTGATACTAGAAAGCCCTTTTGATTATCAACATCAAACGATATTATGTGTTCCTCGTTATATTCCTTCTCCTAATGAAAAAGGTAATGCTGAAAAACTTGTTGAAATTTTATTACCTGTAATCGAAGCAAATAACGGGCGTTGTTTTTTCTTATGTACTTCTTACGCCATGGTGAATGCTTTAGCTAAGCAATTTAGGGAACTAATACAATTACCAGTGCTAGTCCAAGGGGAAACCAGCAAAATTAAGTTACTTGAACAGTTTATTCAAAGCGGCAACGCATTATTAATTGCTACTAGTAGCTTTTGGGAAGGCATTGATGTTAGAGGCGATACTCTATCATGTGTTATTATAGATAAATTGCCTTTTATATCACCAGAAGATCCATTGATTAAAGCTCGGATGGAAGATTGCCAAATGCAAGGTGGTGACGCATTTGATGAAGTACAGTTACCCGAAGCGGTAATCACTTTAAAACAAGGTGTTGGGCGATTAATTCGCCACCATGATGATCGGGGGGCGATTATTATCTGTGATAATCGTCTAGTGATGCGACCTTATGGTGCAACTTTTATTAATAGCTTGCCACCTTCGCCAAGAACTCGAGATGTTAATAAGGTTATTAATTTCCTATTAACTAAACGCTGATTTGAAAAGATTAATTATTTTGAGGAAAAAATGAGTACTATTTTAGCCATTGATACTTCAACAGAAGCCTGTTCCGTAGCTTTGTCCTACCAGAACGAAATCACATATGATTTTATTATCTCTGCTCGCGATCATACCAAACAAATATTGCCAATGGTTGATAAATTACTCAAACAATCTGATTGTTCACTTTCAAAAATTGATGCAATCGCTTTTGGACAAGGTCCTGGTAGTTTTACTGGTGTTCGAATCGGCATTGGGGTTGCACAAGGTTTGGCTTTAGGCATTGATAAACCAATGATTGGTGTATCAACTCTTATGACTTTAGTGCAAGGTGTATACCGTACAGAACAGGCAACAGATATAATTGCAGCTATTGATGCGAGAATGAATGAAGTTTATTTAGGGCAGTATCGTTATATTAATAATCAATGGCAAACGATAATACCCGAATGCGTTATTGCTCCGGAACAAGTAATCGAAAAAGTGCAGAATATTAATGAAAATAGTTATAGTGCTGGTACCGGATGGCAAACTTACCCAAATATGCTTAACAATATAAAACGAAGTAATATTTTACTGCCTCATGCTCAAGATTTAATTGTGATTGCAGATCAAAAATGGAAAAGAAAAGACATAATTAACGTTGAAGAAGTTGAACCAACTTATTTGCGTAATGAAGTAACATGGAAAAAACTACCTGGACGTCAATAAAATAGAGTAAACATAAAAATTTAAGCCTCATTTTTGGGGCTTAAATTTTATATGAAAATTATTAATATTACTTATTCTTTATAAAGTCCTAAATGCTCTTTTGCATAAGCTTCGAAATCAGTACAACCGCCGATTGGTTTTTCATCAATAAAAATCTGTGGAACTGTTTCTACAGGTTTTCCAACGCTCTTAGATAAATCTTCTTTCGTGATACCTTCAGCATTAATATCTACATAACGATATGAAAAATCATCGCGTTCTTGTGAAAGCTTTTCGGCAAGCTCTTTTGCTCGCACACAGTAAGGACACCCTTGACGCCCGAAAATTACGGTATACATTTAACACCTCTGGTAAGTGAATTTAAGTTGCATTTACTATACTTAACTTTTAGAAAATTAAAAGTATCTAATTATAGTTAATCAAAAAGATTATATCCATTAATTTGACTGTTTGAAAGTGAGTTAGCTTTAAAAATAGTATCTAGCGAGTTTTTCCATTATTTTCAATTTTATGTTCTATTTATCAATACATAAGCAGTGAGCCATCTTTTGTTATCTTTGTGACCAAATAATAGATTATAATCTAACTTTGATAACTAATTGGGTGTAAATATGTTAAAAAAAATTTTATTTGTTTTAGTATTATTTCCCTTCATGGTTTTTGCATCTTATAAGGAATGCATGGTTAAACCAAGTTACAATATAACAATTAATGACCAAAATGTGCATATTTTTAATAAAAAAAGTGATATGTTAATATTACCTGATGGTGAGGTAATTTTTAATGGTAAATCGATAGCCTTAGGGTCACAATTACAAAATGTAACAACTCAATTTCAGCAAGAGTTACGGCAACATCTACCACAATTGGAACAACAGACTTTAAATTTGTTAAGAGAAGTATATGAAATATTTGAAAAGGCGATTCAAACAAGATTAAATAATGATAGCCAACTAAGTAGCGAATTAAAAACATTATATAAGCGTCTTGTAAACTTATTACAGCAATCAATAGTTACTATCAACAATGAAACCTATTTTAATTATAAGAATTATAATAATTTAAAAAAAGATGGTGAAGCTATTGGTCAAGAAATTTTTTTAAATGTTGTGGGAAACAGTATTTTACAACTAAATATATTTAAAAATTACAATGCAATTAAACAAATATCTAAAAAAGAATGGAAATTGCAAAAACCGAAATTAAAAGTATTTGATGAGTATGTTTGTTCTGTTATTACCCATATAGATGAGCAATATCAAAAAATATTAATTTATCTTAATCAATTGAATGACAAGTGAATAGACATTAATAAAAACTTTTGCGAGAATATTATTTTTATTTGGATAAAGAATTAAAGCCCATGACTGCACATATAATTGATGGTAAAGCATTAGCACAACAAGTGCGAAATGACATTGCGACTAAGGTAAAAATTCGGATTGAAAAAGGGTTATTTGTCCCTGGGCTTGCAGTAATACAAGTGGGTTCAGATCCTGCATCGAAAATTTATGTTAAAAATAAGCGAAAAGCTTGCGAAGATGTTGGTTTTATTTCATTTGATTATGACTTTCCTTATTCGACGACGGATGAACTGTTAGCACTAATTGATGAATTAAATTGTCGCATTGATGTGCATGGGATTTTAGTACAACTTCCATTACCCGATAACATCGATAAAACTAAAGTGCTTGAACGCATAGAGCCGAGTAAAGACGTAGATGGTTTTCATCCATATAATATTGGGCATTTATTACAACGTGACCCAATTTTACGCCCATGTACTCCTTATGGTATAGTTAAACTATTAAAATCTACAGGTATAAACCTATCTGGATTAAATGCTACTGTTGTTGGTGCATCAAGTATTGTTGGTCGCCCAATGGCCTTAGAATTGTTGCTATTAGGTTGTACAACAACCATTACTCATAGTCGAACAATAGATCTTGCAAAACATGTAAATAATGCTGATATTGTGATTGCTGGTGTAGGTATACCTAATTATGTAAAAGGTGAATGGATAAAACCAGGTGCAATTGTAATTGATGTTGGTATTAATCGTTTACCTGATGGTAAACTAGTTGGGGATGTCGAGTTTGATACAGCCATGAAGCGTGCTGGTTGGATCACACCTGTTCCTGGTGGTGTAGGTCCGATGACAGTAGCAATGTTAATGAGCAATACGCTTGAAGCATGCGAAAAATTTAATAAATAAATTATTTTATGTTAGACACATTTTTAATGTATTGAAATAAATCATTTAAAAATGGAAAATAAGGAACATGTTATGATCATACTTCATACTAATTTAGGTGACATTAAAGTTAAAACTTTTAATGATAAAGCACCAGAAACAGTTAAGAATTTTATTGAATATTGCCAAGAAGGTTTTTATAATAATACTATTTTTCATAGGGTTATTGATGGTTTTATGATTCAAGGCGGTGGCTTTGAACCCGGTATGAAACAGAAAAAAACAAAGGCGCCAATTAAAAATGAGGCGGATAATGGCATAAAAAATAATCGTGGGACATTGGCGATGGCTCGCACCCCAGATCCTCATTCGGCAACTGCACAGTTTTTCATTAACGTGGTTGATAATGATTATTTGAATTTTCGCTCGCCAGATATGAGTGGTTATGGCTATTGTGTTTTCGCTGAAGTTGTAGACGGGCTTGACGTTGTAGATAAAATTAAATCCGTAAAAACCGGGCGCGATGGTATGCATTCTGACGTCCCAGTTGAAGATGTCATCATTACGAGTGTTACGGTTGAATAATCCTGCCCGTTATTTTATTGCTGATATTCATCTAGCAGACAATGAGCCTGCCTCCGGTCATTTTGGCGTGTTGGGAGGCTTTCTATCTTTTTTAGATACCTTACCTGAGAAATGTGAATTATATATTTTAGGTGATCTGTTTGATTATTGGGTTGGTGATGATGTGAGAACCAATTTGAATAAGAAGATTGCTCAAGCATTAAATGCACTATCCCAAAAGCAGATTACTAAATATTTTGTACATGGTAATCGTGATTTTTTATTAGGGAATAAATACGCTCAATTATGTGATATGACGATTTTGTCTGATATTAGCAGCTTACCAAATCAGGACAAAAATATCATTTTATTACATGGAGATTTATTGTGTATAGATGATCTGCAATATCAAAAATTTCGTAATGTTATGCACAATAAATGGCTTCAAAAGCTATTTTTATTTTTACCATTTTTCATTCGACTGAAAATTGCAGATAAATTGCGAAAGAAAAGTAGCCAGCATAATCAAATAAAACCTCAAACTATTATGGATGTGAATCAGCAAGCTGTAGTTGAAATGATGATTAAACATAATGCAAATATTATGGTACACGGTCATACTCACAAACCAGCAAACCATCATTTTTTCATTGAAGGTAAATCTGTATCTAGAATTGTACTGGGTGCATGGCATGATGGTATTTCGTACATTAAACAGGAACAAAATAGTAACCAATTAAAACTCTATAGCCATTCTTTCAAATAGTTGGTCTTTAAAATATGTTCTGTTTTACCATAATTTATTAATTTACCTTGTTCTAAAATGGCGACATGGTTAGCTATTTTTTTTACTTCATTAATATTATGCGTGACATAAATAATGGGAATATCAAAATTATAATTTAATTTTTGAATATAGGTTAATAACTCTTTTTTTCTAGGCATATCAAGTGCAGAAAGTGGTTCATCCATTAGTAATAATGTTGGATCCGTTAATAATGCTCGGCCTATAGACACACGCTGTTTCTCACCACCTGATAACATTGCTGGATAACGGTTTAACAATGAACGAATATTAAGTACATCAACGATCTCATCAAACCTATTATAGGTTAATTCATTCATCCCATAAGTGAGATTTTTGATGATTTTATAATGAGGAAATAGTAAAGCATCTTGAAAAACAGTACCAATATGCCTGTTTTCTGGTACGACAAATAGATTATTATTAGTATCAACAAGTAGTTTATCATTAAGGATAATATAACCGTGATCCGGCTTAGTTAATCCATTAATCATGCTTATTAACGTTGACTTACCTGAACCGGAAACACCTAATATTGCAGTAATACCTTGGCAGGGAATGTCATGATGAAATTGAAATAAAAAAGAAGGGATCTGCTTATTAATATGTATCTTTAACATAGTTTATTGCCCAGATAATTTATTTTTATGCCTACGGTTCAATGCTTCTGATAAAACTAGTGCAATTAATGACAATAGAATAGAAATAGTACATAATCGTAACGCTGCTGATTCACCATTTGGGGTCTGTAATAATGTATACATTGCTAATGGTAATGTGCGCGTTTCACCTTGAATATTGGATACAAAGGTAATAGTTGCGCCAAACTCACCTAAACAACGTGCAAAGCTTAAAATCACCCCCATTAAAATCCCCGGAAAAGCTAAAGGTAAAGTGATAGTCATGAAGACACGAAATTTATGTGCACCGAGTGTTCGAGCTACATTTTCTAAACGCGTATCTATTGATTCAATAGCCAAACGAATTGAGCGCACCATAAGTGGAAAAGCAACCACTCCTGAAGCTAACGCAGCACCTTGCCAATTGAAACTAAAGCTAATGTTTAAATATTCATTTAACCACTGACCAATAACACCACGTCGCCCCATAGTTAATAGCAATAAATAACCTAAAACAACAGGCGGTAACACTAACGGAAGGTGTACAAAACTGTCAAACAAGGACTTACCAAAAAATTTGCATCGAGCTAAAACCCAAGCAGTTAAAATTCCTATCGGCAAACTAAAAAATATTGCCGCACTAGCTATTTTTAAGCTTAGTAATAATGTTTGCCATTCAATTTCGGTCAATATCATATGCGTAATTTACTGTTTAGTTATAAACCCGTATTTTTCAAAGATAACTTTGGCTTGTGGTGATTGTAAATATTGATAAAAATTTATCGCATTAGTATTTAGTAAGGTTATTGGATATTCAATTGACTTAAAAGTATTGGTAGGAAAAATACCGATAATTTTTACTTTATCACTTACTCTAGCGTCAGTATTATATACAATCCCGAGGGCAGCTTCATTACGCTCCACTAACATAAGAGCATCACGAACATTGGTGGCAGGAGCAAATCGTGATGATAATTTATCAAAAACGCCTAAATTAATGAGTGATTCTTTGGCATAAAGTCCTGCTGGAACATGTTCAGGATCACCAAGAGCTATTCTTTCTTCTTTAGGTAAGATTTTATCCCAATCTGTTTTAGCATTAATTTCAATAGAATTTAATTTAGATTGTATTGGTGCGATTAAAACGAGAGTATTTTTTAATAAATCTTCTTTATTAGTCGTTAAATGATGATCAATAAGATAGGTCATCCATTTTTGATCCGCTGACATAAATATGTCTGCTAACGCACCTTGTTCAATCTGTTTAGCTAATATTGAGGAAGATGCAAAAGAAAACACAATATCGGCATCATTATGTTCATCTTTATAAATTGTTGCAATATCTTGCATAGCGTTGGTTAGGGACGCAGCTGCAAAGACTGTTATTTTTTCAGTAGCATTCGATGAGAAAATCAGCACCACTGTAGCAGCAGTAAAAATCATTCCAAATATTTTTTGCATTTTATTCCTTACATAATTGAGATGCCAATCTTATTTTTTATAAGTATGCTGCCATAACTTATATTTATCACCTTTATTAATTAGTGTTATGTAAAATGAAATATAACGATATTACCAAACTTAATTTATAAAGTACAACTAAAGTTCAGTTTTAATACAATGTTCTATAAATATTAAGTTTATTTAATTTTTCGTATTATCAAAATTTTTATATAAGTAAATATGACCAATATTTGAGATGATTTTTCGTAAGTTTTGATGTCATATTGAAAAAGATTACAATGAGCTTTAGTGTGAGTAATAATTAAGCAAAAATGCTTTTTATGGTGTTAACGTTATGTTTTTCCAAGAAATACAATTAATATTAAATTAAAAACGATGGTCAAGAGAGTGATTGATTGTTAATTATCATCGGGTATAAAGTTATATATCACCAAGTTAACTCAATATATCGAGATTTTATGATTAATGGAATAGAGATAAATTATGCTATCCATTAATCCACAGCATATAATTATCGTGACTATTGTTTAGGTAAAGGAGGGATCATGTTAGAAATAGAAAAAGCATGCTTTAAGATAAATGACTTTAGAGTCTTTGATATTCAATCCCTGACTATTAAGCAAGGTAGTAATACGGCTTTTATTGGGCGTAATGGAAGTGGAAAATCCATATTAGTTAAAGCATTGGTTGGCGAGCAGCAACTCTTATTTGGTAAAGTGCTTAACGAATTTAAATCGATAACGCATATTTCGTTTGAGCAGCTACAAAAGTTGATTGATGATGAATGGAAACGAAATAATACCGACATGTTGAGTGAAGGTGAAAACGATACTGGATTAACAACAGCACAGATTATCCAAGAAAATAATTCGGACAATGTGCTTTGTCAAATGTTGGCTAAACAATTTGGAATAACTAACCTTTTATCTAGACGTTTTAAATATCTTTCAACAGGTGAGGCTCGTAAAACGCTTATTTGTAAGGCATTAATGCAACAACCAGAGTTACTGATATTAGATGAACCCTTTGATGGTTTAGATGTTGCATATCGAGAAAATTTGACCAATATACTTTCTGCCTTATCTGAGCAAGGTATTACTATTGTTTTAGTTTTAAATCGGTTTAATGAAATTCCCGCATTTATTAATAATATTGGTATATTAGCTGATTGCCAGCTGTTGAAATTTGGTTTAAAAGACACAATATTAGAGGATACAATGGTTAAGCAGCTAGTCTATTTAGAAAACATATCTAACTTACCATTGCCTGATGCTGATGGCCCAGCAATCCAACTAGCAGATGAATTAGATCGTATTAGTTTAAATAATGGTTATGTTAGATATGACAATAAAATCGTTATTAATGGATTAACTTGGCATGTTAAAGCACATCAAAATTGGCAAATTATCGGACCTAATGGTTCTGGCAAATCAACATTGTTAAGTTTAATCACCGGGGATCATCCTCAAGGTTATAATAATGACCTTACTTTATTTGGCCGCAAGCGAGGTTCTGGTGAGACAATATGGGAAATAAAACGACATATTGGTTACGTTAGTAGCAGTTTACATCTTGAGTACCGTATGAATATTAGCGTTAAAGCAGTATTAATATCGGGCTATTTTGATTCGATAGGTTTATACCAAGCTACAAGTGATAAACAAGTTAAATTGGCTGATGAATGGCTACAATTATTAGGTTTGCAATTGCAATCTGATAAACCATTTCATTCGCTTTCATGGGGGCAACAGCGATTAGTTTTAATAGCCAGAGCCTTGGTTAAACATCCCTCGCTGCTTATTTTAGATGAACCGTTACAAGGGCTCGATCATTTAAATAGAGAATTGGTTAAGAGATGGATAGATCGTTTAATTAAAGAGGGAAATACACAATTACTTTTTGTGTCTCATCATGTTGAAGATGCTCCAAAATGTATCACACATCGACTAACTTTTGTGCCTAATGTTGATTTTAGCTATCAATATAAGTTAGAGCAGATAAAATAAATTGTTAGTTTTCTACTATCAAATAATAGAATAAAAATAGAAAAAAACGATGTTTTTAGTATGTTATAAACCTCCTTTTTTTTCTCAAAAGTTGAAAAAAGTTTAAAAAGACTATACTTATAGAGTTATCCCCCAAGCCTGTGGATAACTCTGTTAGTAGTTTATTGAAAACAGTGATAAATTCAATTACTATCAGGATTTGTTTTAATTTGTTTAGATTGTAAGCTTTGATAATTATATTTAATTTTATCAATATGTTATTGTAAATCAAGCTTTCATTTTTCTGTCATGTTTTATTATTTTTATATTGTTTGAACAAAAAATATAATATTTTAAAAGGTCAAGTCCTTTTGGGGATAATTTTTTATTAATAGGTAAAATATTAGGTTGCGATAGAATGAAAAAATTCAAATTATGTTCTGATTTTAAACCTGCTGGTGATCAACCAGAAGCAATAAAGAAAATTAACCAAAATCTTGATGATGGGATTGCCCATCAAACATTATTAGGTGTAACAGGATCTGGAAAAACATTTACCATGGCAAATGTTATAGCCAAACATAACCGTCCAACAATTATTTTAGCTCCAAATAAAACCCTAGCAGCTCAATTATATGGTGAAATGAAGGCTTTTTTCCCCGAAAATGCAGTTGAATATTTTGTCTCTTATTATGACTACTATCAACCCGAATCTTATGTGCCTTCGACTGATACTTTTATTGAAAAAGATGCTTCAATAAATGAACATATTGAACAAATGCGTCTGTCTGCGACTAAATCGCTTCTAGAACGTCGTGATGTGGTGATTGTGGCATCTGTATCGGCAATTTATGGTTTAGGTGCACCTGAAACTTATATGTCAATGATTTTGCATTTAACGAAAGGGACAATCACCGATCAACGTTCAATTTTAACTAGATTGGCGGAATTACAATACACACGTAATGAAATTGGTTTCAGTCGTGGTACTTTTCGGGTACGTGGGGATGTAATCGATATATTCCCAGCAGATTCTGACGAGCTGGCTGTGCGTGTTGAACTATTTGATGATGAAGTCGAGCGTATTGTTATGTTCGACCCACTGACAGGTAATAGCGTTAATGAAGTATCACGAATTACTATTTATCCTAAAACACATTATGTTACACCAAGAAATATTATGGATGATGCTATTGCACAGATTAAACAAGAACTAAAGCAACGACAAAAAGTGCTATTAGACAATAACCGCCTTTTAGAAGAACAACGTTTAACTCAACGTACATTATTTGATATCGAAATGATGACAGAATTAGGTTATTGTTCAGGGATCGAAAACTATTCAAGATTTTTAGCACAACGTAACCCAGGCGATCCTCCAGCGACTTTATTTGATTATTTACCTGCTGATGGATTATTATTTATTGACGAATCCCATGTTGCTATTCCTCAATTAGGAGCTATGTACAACGGTGACCGTTCACGTAAACTTAATTTAGTTGAATATGGATTTCGATTACCCTCTGCTCTAGATAATCGACCATTAAAGTTTGCTGAATTTGAAAATATAATGCCGCAAACCATTTATGTTTCGGCAACACCTGCTAAATACGAAATTGAAAAATCAGGTGGTGAAATCATTGAGCAAGTGGTTAGACCGACCGGGTTGTTAGATCCTGTTATTGAAGTGAGGCCAGTTAATACCCAAGTTGATGATCTGCTTTCTGAAATTAAAATTCGTATTAATAATGATGAGCGAGTTTTAGTCACTACATTAACTAAACGTATGGCTGAAAACTTAACAGATTATTTATCTGAGCATAATGTTAATGTTAGATATCTGCATTCGGATATTAACACCGTTGAGCGTATGGAAATTATTCGTGATTTGCGTTTAGGTAAAGTAGATGTGTTGGTTGGGATTAACTTATTGAGAGAAGGATTAGATATTCCTGAAGTCTCTCTTATTGCCATTTTAGATGCAGACCGAGAAGGCTTTTTACGTTCAGAAAGTTCGTTAATTCAAACAGTTGGGCGCGCAGCCAGAAATGTAAATGGTAAAGCGATTTTATATGCGGATAGAATTACTCAAGCAATGCAAAAAACCATTGATGAAACTGCACGCCGTCGCAAAAAACAAGAGGATTTTAATACAGAACATAATATTACACCAAAATCGGTACGTAAAGAAATCAAAGATATTTTAGATGCAGGTTTAAGTACCAAAAAATCCATAACAAAAGTTGAAGCATTTGAACCGGGTAAACCGTATCACTATGTTTCGGTTAAAGAGGTTCAGGCTAAAGTCAAAGATCTTGAAGTAATGATGTACGAAGCGGCACAAAATCTAGAATTTGAAAAGGCAGGCGTATTGCGTGATGAAATAAAAAAATTACGTGCTGATTTTATTACTGTATCTTAATAAATTAAAAGAAGCATCATTAGAGATAATTCGAATTGAACCCGAAAATTGTTTGTAGGAGGTAGTGGTTCATAATGAAATTATTTACTATACCAGTATCCCTATCAATCTGGAAAATGATGCTTATGAGCAAATAAAAAGTGTGTTAGCAGAAATAAATCAAATTTTAGTGTTAACTAATGGTGATAAAAGATTATATTTTAGGCATAAATTCATTTGTGGTAAATAAAAGCGATTTTGTAGCAATAAAACAAGTATGCGATGAAAGGGGAATTAGGGAGTGTGAACTTGTTGATGACTGAGAACTTTAGGTAAATGCATGGCGATTACTTAGTTGAAGCCAAAATTATTGTGACTGTCAATGGATGAGCATAAAGCAATTATGCTCAAAAATAAATTTATTAAGTTTAATTACAAGTGAAAACTTAAAGTTACATTGCTTTTGCTTTATTAAGCCAAATTAAAACAATTTCTAATTTATAAAATAACCAAGCAACTTGTTAATTTTTTAAATTTATATTGAGTTAAAATTATTATTGTTATCCCCATGGGCAAAATATTAGTGTATACTTTGAGCACTTAATGGTTCAAATATTTAGATGGTTTTTTATGCGCACTCAACCTAAAGTTGCCATTGTAATGGGTTCTAAAAGTGATTGGAATACTATTCAACATGCTGCAAACGTGCTAGATGAATTAACTATTACTTACCATGTTGAAATCGTTTCTGCTCATCGTACTCCCGATAAGCTATTTCAATTTGCCGAAAATGCAAAACTAAAAGGATTTAATGTGATTATTGCAGGTGCTGGTGGTGCCGCGCATTTACCTGGTATGTTAGCTGCTAAAACCTTAGTGCCTGTATTAGGGGTACCAATTCAAAGTGAAGCACTAAATGGTGTAGATAGCTTATATTCAATTGTACAGATGCCCAAAGGTATTCCTGTTGGTACGTTAGCGATAGGTAAATCCGGAGCGGTTAACGCAGCATTACTTGCTGCACAAATACTTTCCTTGCATGATAAAGATATTTATCAACGCTTATCAACATGGCGATTAAGTCAAACTGATGATATTTTAAATCATCCCGATCCTAGAGTAGATGCATAATTATGAAACTTCAAACTGTTTGCGTGTTAGGTAATGGTCAATTAGGCCGAATGCTTAAGGAAGCCGGTGAACCTTTAGGAATAAAGGTTTTTCCTGTTGGATTAGATGTAGATCCTATCTCTATTCCCTACCAACAGTCTGTTATTACTGCAGAAATTGAAAGTTGGCCTGATACACCGTTCACGCAAATTTTAGCTAATCATCCCCATTTTATTAATCGAAATATATTTCCGCTAATAGCAGATCGTTTAACACAAAAACAACTGCTTAATGAATTAAGTTTACCTACTGCTAAATGGTTCGCTTTAGAACAACCTCAGGATTGGCCAAAATTGTTTACCGAACTTGGTGACCAAATCATTGTTAAATGCCGAACTGGTGGTTATGACGGGAGAGGGCAGTGGCGAATTAATATAGATAGTGACATATCGGTTCCGGATGATATTTATCACTATGCGATTGCTGAACAAGTGATTCCTTACGAAAAAGAGATGTCATTAGTTGGAGCACGTAACGCTAAAGGGGAGATGGCATTTTACCCTCTTACTAATAATTTACATCAAGAAGGTATTTTAAAAATATGTGTCGCTAAACCGAACGAATCACCTATATTACAAACCAAAGCAGAGCAGATGCTATCAGCCATTATGCATAAATTAAATTATGTGGGAGTTATGGCAATGGAATGTTTTGTTATCGGTAATGATTTACTAATCAATGAATTGGCTCCTAGAGTGCATAATAGTGGGCATTGGACACAAAATGGTGCATCGATAAGTCAATTTGAACTTCATCTTCGTGCAATATTGGGATTGCCACTCCCTATGCCTGATGTTTTTTCTACTTCTGTCATGATTAATTTAATTGGAATTAAATTAAATCCTAGCTGGTTATCCGTTGATTTAGTTCACCTGCATTGGTATCAAAAGGAAATTAGAACAGGTCGTAAAGTTGGGCATTTAAATTTAACTCATTATCAATCCGTTAAACTAAAACAATCTTTAACTCTTTTAACGTCATTTTTACCTACTGATTATCAATCATCGATTGAATGGGCAATACAAAAATTATAGTATTATAAATACAAAGGATTGAAATATGATAGATTTTAATAAAAAAATCAGCTATCAACGTTATACAAGTAAAGTATGTGAAGATTTAACCGATGCCTATTCAATTGTACGCCAGTTTGAAAGCGATCGTGGGAGAATCATTAATTCAGCCGCTATTCGACGTTTACAACAAAAAACGCAGGTTTTTCCGTTAGAGAGAAATTCAGTTGTCAGAACTCGCCTTACTCATTCTATGGAAGTACAGCAAGTCGGCCGTTATATTGTAAAAGAAATAATGTATCGACTTGGTAAATCGCGGAAGCTTAAAACATATGGGTTAGATAGTGCAATAATGTCAATAGAAAGTTTAGTTGAAATGGCTTGTTTAATGCATGATATAGGTAACCCCCCATTCGGGCATTTCGGTGAAAAAGCAATTAATCAGTGGTTTATTGAACGGTTGGGGATCGATACTCCATCTAAATACCCATTACTTGAGTTACAGGAATCGGATACTACCGAGCTTAAAAAATTAAAAACTAAAATTCGTCGAGATTTATCAAATTTTGAAGGTAATGCTCAAGCAATACGTTTGATACATAGTATTTTACGATTAAATCTTACTTATTCGCAAGTCGCTTCAATTCTTAAATACTCTAAGCCTGCTTATTGGGCAAAAAATGATGTGCCAGCTAAATTTTCTTATCTAATGAAAAAACCAGGATATTATTTATCTGAAGAACAATTCATTCAAAAATTATCTGAACAACTTGAAATTAAGCCATTCCATCGTTATCCGCTTACTTATATTATGGAAGCAGCTGACGATATTTCTTATTGTATTGCTGATCTTGAAGATGCTGTTGAGAAGAAACTGTTTACAGTGCAACAACTTTACCATTATTTAGAAAAAGCTTGGGGAACAATTAAAGATAATGATTTGTTTAGTAGAGTTGTAAAACGCCCATATGATAATTTAAAAAAAAATGGATTTAATGCTATTGCTATTGGGCAATTTTTTATGTACGTACGCGTTAATGCAATAGGAAAGCTTGTCCCTCATGCCGCTGAGCGCTTTATTGAAAATATTGAAGATATTTATCATGGTTCGTTTAACCATGCATTACTTGAAGATAATGGTGCAGAATATCAATTATTAAAAATATTTAAAAGGGTTGGGGTTGAACATGTTTTTAATCATGAATCGGTTGAAAACATTGAATTACAAGGTTACCGTATTATTAGTGGATTATTAGATATTTATAGTCCTTTATTAAATATGTCGACGGCTGAGTTTTTGAAGCTAGCCGAAGATAATGTTCATCAAGGTTATCCAATCGAAACCAGACTTTATCATAAACTGTCGGCTAAACATTGTGATGCTTACCAACAAGCGATTAAAAATATTGAAAAAATTGAACCAAGTTTTGCTTGTTGGGAGTTTTATTATCGATGCCGACTGATACAGGATTATATCAGTGGTATGACAGATCATTTTGCTTATGACGAATATCGTAAACTTATGGTAACTTTCTGATTTATTTTTTTCTTAAAAGTCAAATGGCAACCAAAAAGCATCATCACAATATTCGTGCATAATAGGCAGTGTTTTCTAGCTATTTGTTTAATAATTTTTTTAATAAGTAATTATTATTTAAATAAATACTGCCTATTTTGATTTATTGTTTTGTAATTATAATTCCATATGTTAACTCAATATTTAAAATGATTATCATCAATTTCTTCAAATAAATTCTCTTTTAATAACTTTATGGCACGATGTTTGCATTAACTTACCCACCTATCATATTAATGAGAGAAATAATAAATGAAATTACTGACTGTGATAATTAAACCATTTAAGCTAGAAGAAGTAAGAGAATCGCTTTCAAAAATAGGTATAACGGGATTAACTGTTACCGAGGTTAAAGGTTTTGGTCGACAAAAAGGTCATTCAGAACTTTATCGAGGGGCCGAATATAATGTCAATTTTCTACCTAAAGTAAAAATTGACTTAGCTATTAGTGATGAACAACTTGATGAAGCTATTAATATCATTACTACAACCGCTTATACTGGCAAAATTGGCGATGGTAAAATTTTTGTTGCTTCACTTGATCATGTTGTTCGTATTCGTACCGGTGAAACCGATGATTCAGCTTTATAACTGTTGTTAAGGATATAATTATGTTAATAAAATTACTTAGCTTAATAACCCTTGTTTTACTAACAGTTCCTGCTTTTGCTGAAGAAGTGACAATATCTGATAAAGCGGATAATGGCTTTATGATGATTTCTACTGTACTAGTCTTATTCATGTCATTCCCTGGAATTGCATTATTTTATGGAGGGCTGTTGCGTTCAAAAAATGTGTTATCGATATTATCACAAGTATTAGTGACATTTTCTTTGATTGCAGTGTTATGGATTATTTATGGTTATTCGCTTACCTTTGGTGAAGGAAACTGGTTTTTTGGTAACTTTCAGCATATCTTATTGATGGGTATTGGTATTTCAGATCTGTCAGGTTCAATTTATGAATTTATTTGGATTGCATTTCAAGGATCATTTGCATGTATTACTTGTTGTTTAATTTTAGGAGCATGTGCCGAGCGAATTCGATTTTCAGCCGTAATCATTTTTATGGTGCTATGGTTCACTTTTTCTTATATTCCAATAGCTCATATGATTTGGGGTGGTGGTATTCTTTGTGATGAGGGAGCGTTAGATTTTGCTGGTGGTACTGTAGTGCATATTAATGCGGCAATTGCTGGGTTAGTAGGAGCTTATCTATTGAAAAATAGAATTGGTTTTAACCGCGAACCATTAAGACCATTCAATTTACCATATGTGTATCTTGGTGCTGCTATTCTTTATATTGGTTGGTTTGGTTTCAATGCAGGCTCATCAACGCATGCGGATGAAATTGCAGGATTAGCGTTTATTAATACGATAGCTGCTACAGCTGCTGCAGTTCTAGCTTGGTTATTAGCTGAATGGATATTACGAGGCAAGCCATCATGTCTTGGAGCAGTATCTGGTGTGATAGCCGGGTTAGTTGGAATAACACCTGCTGCTGGTTTTGTTGGAGTAGGGGGGGCACTATTAATAGGTATTATTTCTGGTTTTTCAGGGGTTTGGGGGGTATCTTCATTAAAAAGAGCTTTGAAAGTTGATGATACCTGTGATGTATTTGGTGTACATGGGGTCTGTGGTATTGTCGGTTGCCTATTAACAGGTGTTTTTACTTCAGATATTTTTGGGGGAATAGGATACGCTGAAGGTGTCACAATAATAAGCCAAGTTGGTATTCAATTAATAAGTGTGATTACGTGTGTTGTTTGGACCACTGTTGTATCATTCTTTGCTTATAAAATCGCTGATTTATGTGTTGGATTGAGAGTTTCTGAAGAATATGAAAGTGAAGGTTTAGATATCAACTGTCATGGTGAAAGAGCATTTAATAGTTAGTTGGGATTTAATAGCCAGTTGGGAATAAAGTTAATATTTCCTATTTTTAATAAACCTATTAATTTCAAAAAATTATCTACAGAGAGCCATCCCTGTAGATAATTATTTATTATTAAGGGACCATTACTTAATCATCCCAAAGCATTATCGCATTATCTTCAGTTAAGATTAAAGGTGGCGCAAAAAGGTGCTCCTTTATTTTTGTTGGCATAACATTAACATCATTTAAATCAAGCTTGACATCAGGATAAATCTTAGCCATTTCTTTTAAACGTGTACCAAGTAATTTCTTTACTTTATTTGATTCTTTAGCCAAAGCTATATCATCTTTTAACATTCCAATTTGTTTTTCATGATGTTCCGATTCAAATACTTCACCAAATATGAAAGAAAATTCCTTATTATTACGAAAAGTATTTTTTTCGTTATACTCTTTTTCTTTATATTCAGTATGATGCAATTTAAGCTCCTTAATACGTAATGCAATAATATCATCAATACGATCAGGATAATCTAATTTTGTTTCTAAATAGCTTAAGGTTTTTTGTTTAGCTACTGATTCACTCCTTTGTACTAAGGTAAATAATGGTTTTTTATGTGTCTTCATTTTATAATTTCCTTTTTATTTCAGGACAATAATATAACGATGTATCGGACAATTAAAAAAAAAACGATTGTTGCTTGTTTTCTAACAACGCTTTAAGTTATCAGTATAAAAATGAATAAAATTCTTCAATTTTATTATTATTTTTTAAAATTTAATTAAATAATATCTTGTTTGTCGATTACCAAAATACTATTTAAATTATATTTAAAAACACTTAATACTTTAGATACTAAATATTTCCAAAATTAAGGTATTTGCACATTTCCTCTTTGGGAACCATTCCCCCTCCTGTTGCCCATACTAGGTGTGTTGCATTTTTTAACGCTTTTAATGAAATTTGAAAACGATCTAAATAAGACTGGTTTTCTTCTACTAGGAACGGTCCTAACATTCCAGCAAGAGCAGAAGGTTCTAATTGAATATGCTCTTGTTTATTCAACAAGCTGAGTAAATCATACATATGTTGATCGGAAATGGTATAGTAACCATCAAGTAACCTTTCCATAGCGCGACCAACAAAGCCTGAGGGTCTGCCTACTGCTAAGCCGTCAGCAGCGGTGATATTATCAATACCAATATCTTGTACCGAAATATTATCGTGTAAGCCCGTGTAAACGCCTAAAAACATGCAAGGTGAATGGGTTGGTTCGGCGAAGATACAGTGTACATTATCGCCAAAAGCGAGTTTTAATCCAAATGCAACGCCTCCTGGACCACCACCAACACCACAAGGTAGATAAACAAATAATGGATGCTCATTATCTACTTTGACATTTAATTTTTTAAATTGTTCCCTAACACGTTGACCTGCGACAGAATAGCCTAAAAAAAGTGTTTTAGAATTTTCGTCATCGATAAAAAAACAATTTGGATCAGATTGTGCAGCTTTACGGCCTTGCTCAACAGCAAAACCATAATCTTGCTGATACTCAATAACCGTTACATGATGAGAGCGCAAATTCTGTTTTTTCCATTCACATGCATTGGCAGACATATGAACGGTCACTTTAAAGCCTAATTTGGCACTTATAATTCCGATAGATAGGCCTAAGTTTCCAGTCGAACCCACAGCAATACTGTATTGACTAAAAAAATATCTAAATTTATCTGAAAATAATTGGCTATAGTCATCGTTTTTTGTTAATAAGCCATGCTCAAAAGCTAGTTTTTCAGCATGAGTGAGTACTTCATAAATTCCACCTCGTGCCTTGATCGAACCAGAAATGGGCAAATGGCTGTCTTTTTTAAGTAATAAATTACCCATAAGTTTTGTTTGATGACGTTTTTCAAGTGCAATTTTCATTTTTGGAATCATCACAATTTCAGACTCAATGATCCCTTTCATTTCGGCAGTTTCTGGAAATGCTTTACTTAAGTATGGAGCAAATCGTTGTAATCTTTGGCTTGCATCTTCAACATCATCTTTTGTAAGCGTAACATAGGGTAATGCCTCTTTTAATGTGGTCACCTTTGGGTTAAACCAAATAGTTTCCTCCAATTTCATCAATTGATCTATTAAAGGATATTGCTGTTTTAAGTTTTTAATGTCTAAAGCTTTCATAATTTCCTTCTTAAAATTATTTTATATAACGTAAGATAATAAAAAAGTACTTGCTAAGGAGATCAATGAGGCAATGAAAGTAGCTGAAGTGTAATATTTAAATATTTCATTCAATGATGCACCACAATATTGCTTAACTAACCAAAATAGTGAATCGGTAACAATAGTACAACCTATAGCGCCAGAGCCTATAGCCAATGTTATAATTTCAGGACTAATATCAGGATAAAGTGGAAGCATAGGTGAAACAATCGCAGTCGCTCCCATCATAGCTACAGTGGCTGAGCCAACAGCTGCATGTAAGATAATTGCGACCAACCAAGCTAATAAAATAGGATGTATATCTAAGTGGGATAAAATATTAGCTAGACCATCACTTAATCCACTTTCTTTTAGAATTGCATTAAATGCACCTCCAGCACCAATGATTAATAAGATGTTAGCGATAGATGAAAAACAATCTTCTGTCTTGGTTAATAGTACTGACATTCCCATATTGCGGCGATGCCCTAAAGTATAATAGGCAAAAAAAGCACCGATAAACATGGCAGTTATAGGATTGCCAATAAATTCTAAAATACCGTATATAGAACTCGATTTATCAATATTAAGTTCAGCAGTTGTTTTTATTAGCATTAAAATAATCGGTAGCAAAACCGTTAAAAGAGTTGTGCCTAACGATGGGAGTTCCTCTTCAGCCTTTACACGCATGCGAGCAAATTCTGTAGGTACAGGTTTAAAAGGTATTTTGTTTTTAATGATTTTTAAAAAAATAGGCCCACCAATTAGTGAAGCAGTAAGACCGATCGCTAAACCCAAAATAATAACTGTACCCATATCAGCACCTAATGCATTAGTTACGTACAGTGCAGCAGGATGTGGCGGCACTATACAATGAACAGCCATTAGAGCCGTACAAAGTGGGATTGCTAATGTTAATAAAGATGTTTTTGTTTTTTTTGCAATAGAAAAAGCTAAAGGAATCAGTAAAACAACTCCGACTTCGACAAAAAGAGTGATTCCGCACACTAAACCAACTAATACCATAATAACTTCAGGCGATAACCAACGAAATTTTTGTAAGGCTATTCCTATTCTTTCTGCTGCACCTGAAATTTCCATCATTTTGCCAAGAATTGTCCCTAGCCCAATGACAGCTGCTAAGAAACTTAATGTATTACCAATGCCATCTTCGATAGCAGAGATTATTTTTAAAGGAGGCATATTCATTAACGCTCCAACATAAAAGCTAGCAAGTAACAGGGCTAAAAAAGGGTGTAACTTACATTTCACGATTGAAATAACAATTAATATAATACTTGAGACTAATACACAAATAATCCAAAATTGGAAATTCATTTTTATCTACTCCTCTGTTATGTTTTATAATTATCAATATTATTAAATGTTTTTAGTTATTATTTGACAAATGATAAATAAACAACTTAACATGAATTAAATTTGTACAAAAAAATGATTTAAATCAAATAATGCGTTATTTCAAATAGTTGTATTCGTTTTTAATGTTTAGAAATGTAAATTGCCGTTAGTAGTACTGTTGAAGTCGTAAAACGAAACGCAGGAGGAATTACTGATGTATGATGAAGAAAGTTATTTGGCTAAAAATCGTGTAATTAACCGTTATCAATTAGCTAAACTATATACTTTTGAGTCTGCTGCTCGCCATTTGTCTTTTGCATTAACTGCTGAAGAACTTTGTATTAGTCCAAGTGCAGTTAGTCATCAGATTATTAAGTTAGAAGAAGAACTTGGTTTCAAATTATTTAAACGGTTTCATCGAAGGATAGAGCTTACTTTTGATGGCAAAAATTTATTTGATGTTGTAAAAAAATTGCTTAAACAATTAAATCAGGAAATCCTAGAAATAACCAATCAAGAAATCTCTGGTACACTAACAATTTACGCGCGGCCTTCCTTAACTCAGAGTTGGTTAGTGCCTAAATTATCGCAGTTCAATCGACAATATCCTTATATAACACTCAATATTTTGTCAGGCAATGAAATTATAAATTTTAATCGATATCGCATTGATTTAGCTATTTACTATGACGATCATAAGCATGATGAACTAATTTACGATTACCTAATGAATGAAACAATTACTCCTGTTTGTAGCCCATATTATGCTGAAAAACATAATTTATATCGCAATCCTAATAATTTAAAAAACTGTACTTTATTGCATGATAGCCAGGCTTGGGGATATGATTCAAGTTTTGATGAGTGGATAACTTGGGCAAATAATTTTTCATTATCTTTTGATTTTAATAATATTGCTAAAATGACATTTGATAGAAGTGATTTAGCTAGTGAAGCTGCGATATATAATGTTGGGGTAGCTATGGGACGAAAACAATTAATTGATAAATATCTTGAAAATGGCGATCTTATAACTCCTTTTCCTGAAATGAAAAAACAATGTAAACAGCATTATTATGTATTAAGGCCACAAGCAAAATATAATCCAAAAGCAGATATTTTTGTTAAATGGCTAAAAAAATATGTCTAATTTATCGTATAACTAAATAAGTATATTTTTTCCTGGAAATGGATAGAGAGCTTTTGTTGTATGACTATTAGGTTAAGATATTTTTTTAATAGTGCGGCAATAGCCGCACCAGAAATCGCTAAAGTTAATCATGTGGATTTTTTTAAATGTTTTAGGTTTGATAGGGTAATTGCTAACATGATTATTATAACACCTACCCATTCATTAAATAGCACTGGCTCTTTTAAATAAAAATAAGAACATGTTACTGCTATAGGCAATTCTGCTGTGGATAATATGGCGCTTAACGAAATCCCGATTTTCGGCATCCCTACTGAAAATAAAAATGGAGGTAAAACGGTACCAAGCAATGAGAGTAAAAATCCGAGTTGATAGAGTTGGTCATCAATAGGCAATTTAAAGAAAAATAATGGTGGAAAAATTAAAAAGGTTATGATACATGCACCGGTTATCATTAAGGCACTTTTTTCTAGTTTTGGTAAATCGTTTCCGATATTGCTACTCGTTATAATAAATAACGAGTACATTAGTGCAGCTAAAAAACCGAAGAAACAGCCTGTTAAGTTTAAATGAATATCTTGATTAAAAATTCCTGTAGATAAGCAACTACCTATGATAATCATAGAGATAGTGAAAAGTTGAATTATTGTTGGTTTATTTTTAAAAACAACGAAATCGATAATGACGCTAAGCCATAAATATTGCATCAATAAAACAATTGCAATCGACGCAGGTACTAACTGCACGCATTGATAATAGCATATTCCTACCAATCCAGGAAATATCCCAACACTACAAACTTTCCATTTTTTAGTGAGCGGTTTTTTTGTCGATTGATCTATTTTTGTTTTACTAATTTTTTTAACAAATAAGTGAATACTCCATAAAATAATCATACCTAAAAAACATTGGATGCCTGTGACCTCACCAAGGGAATAGCCTGCCTTATAAGCAGTTTTTACAATCGAAGATAGTACGCCAAAACTACAAGCACCTAAAAATACTAAAAAGCTACCTAAAAATTTTTCTTTCATATTTAAATCTCAAAATTTAAAAAATTACTTTATTGATAATAATCAATATACAAGATAGTAAGAAATCACAGGTATAATTCTGTGAGTATTTTTGTGGAAAATTATAAATTAATCAGAACAAAATGAAAGGAATTATCTTATAATGCATTATATTGTATATAATAAATTATTCCATTATAAAATATAATTTATTACGGATATAGTTAAATGATTAATAAGAATTAATAATTAATACTAGTGTGTAATTTAAAGAATTAACCATGTGGGTTGACAATTCCTGTCTTCTCTTTGTGTGTATATTAACCTATAGAGCATTTATAATTGAAATTAAATAAGCACTAAAACATTGATCATAGACATAAATAGGTCTTGTGTATTTGTTTGAATAGTTGCTCTTTTTTTTACAAAAATCAATCCAAAGATATTATGGAAATCTATCTCTCTAAATCTAAACGAGAAAGCTAAGATTATTTTTGATTTTTATTAAAATTAATATGAATTAGCGTTAAATTGTAAACGTCTAATATAAGAAGTGTCGTACAAATGACATAAAGTAGTTCTAGCTTAATTAGCTTTTTATCCACATTACCACAATAACAATTGTTGTGCCAAATACTCTATCCTTTGATAAAACTGTTATAGTATTGAATTTGTGTTTATCCAAACAGTGATAGTGTATAGAATTGGATAAAGCGATAATTTGTATGAATGCTAAAGATTGCGTCATATTCTTCAAAATACAAAATAAAATAACAATAAGCAATCAATTAATTAATACGATCAGTTCCTGTATAAATAACGCCTTTATCTCCTCTAAAAAATCCAATTAACGTTATATTTGTTTGTTTAGCCATATCAACAGCCATTGATGTTGCCGCCGAAACAGCCAGTATAATTTCGATACCACAACTGGCTGTCTTCTGCACCATTTCATAGCTAGCTCTACTAGAAACAAGCACAACTCCATGTTGATATTCCAAATTCTTTTGTAATTTAATGGCTCTAAACCCCAATAACTTATCTAATGCAACGTGCCTACCTACATCTTCAAATCCTGCAAGGAAGTTACCTTTTAAATCAAGCCATACTGCGGCGTGTGTGCAGCCAGTTTTATTTCCTACTAGCTGTACTTTCCTAAGATGAGATAAACTATGATTAAAATCAGAAAGAACAATGTGGTCATTTATTGGAATACTGGGCAAAATTTGGCAAACCTGATCAATTTGTTCCGAACCACATATTCCGCAGCCTGTTCTTCCCGTAAGATTTCTACGTTTTTGTTTAAGTTCGCTAAATCGCCTTGATGATAGTTCAATATGGACCTCAATCCCTTTTGAAGTATCCATAATATCAATACTATAAATTTCATTCACGTTTTGGATAATTTTTTCCGTTAGTGAAAAACCTATAGCAAAATAGTTGAGATCTTTCGGTGTCGCCATCATAACTACATGTGATATGCCGTTATAAATTAATGCTACTGGTTTTTCGATAGCGATAATATCTTCCTGCGAATTGAAAAAATCCCTATCTTTAAATTTTTTGACTGAAATCTTTTTAATACCAATGGTCATGGTTTTCTCTTATGATTTATTTTGTTGATTTAATAGGTTAGTTCAGAGCTACGAATGTTAATAAACTATGATTAGTATTCGTTATTTATATTTTGTAAGGTTCTGACGATAGTTTGTTCGTGTTGACCAATATGTCGATTATTATGTTAAAATAATCAGTAATAATCAATTATATTATTATCAATATATATTATGTCATTACATGAAATTACCAATGCAATTATACAATTTATTGAAAATCATCAGGTATGGGCTTTGCCAATTATTTTTTTGTTAGCATTTGGTGAGTCGCTTGCCATTATTTCATTATTACTTCCTGCTACCGCCATTTTACTTGGTTCAGGCGCTTTGATTGGTTCTGGAGCTATTTCATTTGTACCTGTTTTAATAGCAGCTTCGTTGGGTGCTGCTATTGGTGATTTTGTTTCTTATTGGTTAGGAAAATACTATCACCAACAGGTTATTTCTTCTTGGCCTTTGAATAAACACCCAAAATTGATTTATCGTGCAGAGCAGTTTTTTATGCGTTACGGAATATTTGGCGTATTTATTGGCCGTTTTTTTGGACCTTTGCGTGCAATTGTTCCTTTGGTTGCTGGCACAATGCATATGCCAGCAATCAAGTTTAATGTAGCTAATGTTGTTTCAGCTCCTATTTGGGCATTTGTATTATTAGCTCCAGGCGCATTTGGGGTTCCTTTCTTAGAAACTCTTTTCGGTTAAATTGTTCCTACAGTATAACTACGACGCCCACTTTTACGCCCAAGCGCTTCTAAATTAGTTTGTAAAGGAGGGAATGGTAAAGTTAAATTGTTCTTGCGATATGCTTCAAGTATTAACTTATGAATTGCACTACGTAAAAGCATTCTATGATTCATTTCAGCGGCAAAGACGCGTAATTCAAATAACTGGATGCCTTCTTGAATATCGACTAAAAACACTTGAGGTTCCGGATCACTAAGCACATATTCACATTCATTAGAAGCTTGTTGTAATAATTTAATAACCAGATCACTATCTGCATCAATTGTTGCTGGAATGGTTAGTACAATACGTGTAATAGAATCAGATAAAGACCAATTAACTAATTGCTCAGTAATAAAGGCTTTATTCGGCATTACAATTTCTTTACGATCCCAATCAACAATAGTGATTGCTCGTGTATTGATTTTCGCAATACTTCCCGTAAGCTCACGAATCGTCACAGTATCGCCAATACGGACAGGTTTTTCAAATAAAATAATCAATCCAGAAATAAAATTTGCAAAAATTTCTTGCAAACCAAATCCTAGACCAACACCTAATGCAGCAATTAACCATTGAATTTTTGACCAATCTATACCTATAAATGAAAATGCAATCATTGATCCGATCATTAAAATAATATATTTGGATATTGTAGAAATTGCATAGCCAGTACCTGGTGCTAAATCTAAGTGTTGTAAAATGCCTAGCTCTAATAAAGCAGGTAAATTTTTAACTAACTGAATAGTAATAGTCATTACTAAAATCGCAATGCACACCGCACCAAGAGTAATATACTGTTCTATTTCGGCACCGTTGACGATAGTATTGGTTCCCCAAAGTTTAATATTATTCATAAAAGCAAAGGCTGAATGTAATTCTGACCAGAGTAAAATCATACTAATTAATGCAATTAACATAATTATGGATCGCATTAAATGTAGAGATTGGGCACTAATAGCATCTAAATCTATGACTGGTTCATCGAGATTTTCATTGGTTGAATTATCGTCTTCTTGAATTTTTGCTCGTTGCATACGTTCCAGACGGCGTTGCTTTGTTCGTTCAAATTCAATACGACGTTTTTGGATCCACATCCAGCGACGAACCATAAAATAGATAACTAATAAGCCGAACCAAATGATCACAGATGCTTCAAGACGTCCTAATAATACTTGAGCTGTGGATAAATAGCCTAAGCATGCAGCAATAATGGCCAACCACGGTGCACTTAGTAAAATAAACCATAAAATATGGCTTAAAAGATTATCCCCGGTTCCTTTTTTGTCAATAAATAAAGGTACTCCAGCACGGTGAATAGAATTGGTCATAAATACTAATGCAAAGCAAAGCAGAATAAAAGCAGAACGCCCAATTGTTGCGGCAAATTGCCGATTACTAAACTGATCAAAACTCATTACGATCATAACAAGTGGGATCACTAGCCATACTGAAAGTTGATAGTATTTCATTGCAGCACGAACATTTTTTGCCAACCAACCAAAATGAGTGATAAATAAGCCATTTGGGGCCGCAAAATGCGAAGTTATAATAAAAACCCATAAAATCGGTGCGGCTGCATTAACCCCATAGCCTAATGCGACAGCAACTGGGTAATCCCAATTAATTTGTAAAGTATAACCAAAAACTGCCCATAATATAGGTATAGGCAATGCCATTATTAATGAGAAAATAACGACTTTTAAGGTTAATGAATAGCTATCTTGTGTTACTTTACCTACTCGTATTGCTGATTTATTTAAAAATGTGTTGTACTTGATACGCATTTTTAAATGGGCAAAAACGAAAAACATCGATAATATAAGTAGAAACAATGGTTTTGGTGAACTAAGTGCTTCTAAGCTTGCATTATATAGTTGTGATAATGTGTCGATTGAAAAGATAACATAAACCACATCTTTAGCTAGATTTAGAGGAAAGTTTAATGAAATAGGATTGACATTGGCAACCCAGAAGAAGTAGCGATGAGTGGCGTCATTAATTTCGTCAATTACATTAGTTAATTGTTTATTCGCTATTTTTAATTTTGCAAGTTCAAGAATTGTTGTATCTGTTCCTGAAATTAACGTTTTAAGCAGCTCTGTTTGTTCACGTAGTAAACGTCGGTATTGAGCTGCTTCTTTTGTATTATTAAAAGGAGACTTATTTAAGGAAGGATAGTTGTCTAATGCCGCTAAATTATTTGTGTAGTTAAGCTGTTGTGCTTTTTCTTCAGCAATTTCGGCATCAAGTTCATGCGATTTTGGTTTTTCTGGTAGATGTAAAAGTTGTTGGCGTAATGTTTCGCCAAGAGCAGTTGAAAAACTCAACCATTCTCCTTGTTCATCTAGTGTTGCCAGTGTATTTTGAGCGTGTGAAATTTGCGTGGTAATATTATTTTGTTCATTAATAATGCTAGTCAAATGTGATTTTTGAGAGTCCATGTATTGCCGAAGCTCATCATTTTTATTACTTAACTGGCTAATAAGTAGAGATAATTCCTGTTCATTATTAATGGTTATTGACTCTGCAAAAATTACTGAAGAACAAATCATCAGTACAAAACTTAAAATACCACGCATCCACATAAGGTTAAATCCTTTCGGCTAATATCTGTCCAACTCGAGTAATATCACCGATTTTAATATTTTTAGAAAATTCAATTGAGTTTGAAGCAAATAATGTTATCACCGTTGAGCCCAATTTAAAACTACCCATATCTTGCCCTTTGACGAGTTTTACTTCATCCTTATAATTCCAAGATTTCATAATACCTTCTCGAGGCGGTGTAATTATGCCTTCCCATTGTACTTCAATGCTACCAACTATTGTTGCACCCACTAAAATTTGCGCCATAGGGCCAAGCTCAGTTTCAAACAAGCAAATTACACGTTCGTTACGAGCAAAAATATTGGGAATATTTTCTGTTGTTGCTTTATTAACCGAAAAAAGTGAACCTGGAATATAAATCATTTCACGTAAAATTCCATCGCATGGCATATGAAAACGATGATAATCTTTAGGTGATAAATAGGTTGTTACATAGGTCCCATTTTTGAAAAATTTAATCATTTCAGGATGACAAGCAAGTAGTGATTCTAATGAGTAGGAATGCCCTTTTGCCTGTAATAACTGATTATCTTGAATTAAGCCAAATTGGCTAATCACCCCGTCTGCAGGCATAACTATTATATTATTTGCTGTATTAACTGGTCTTGCTTCTTCTTTTAATTCTCGGGAGAAAAAATCATTAAAAGTCTTGTAATCTGTTGCATTAGTAAGTTTTGCTTCGCTTAAATCTACTTTATACAGTTTACAAAACCCTATGATCATCCATGTTGTAACCTTTCCTAGCTGTTTTTTAGCTAACCAACCGAATATGACAGTTAATAGCTGTTTAGGGAGAAGATACTGAATAATTGTTTTTAGCTGATTTAACATAGATTGCTCTCTAATTATGATAAAAATTGCATCATTATAGCAATATTTACAATGATTGCATTAAAGTTAATCTTAACATGATGAGTAAGTTATTGGTGTTGATTGAGGAACATGAACAATAATTATAGAAGGTTAATAATCTGTTAATAGAACATTTTTTAATATTATGACAAGGAAAAAATATTATATTGAATAATTTATTATTGAAATAGATAAAATCTAATTTGTTAAAAATGCTTATTAAATTGTATTTTTTGAACTATAATATTCAGAAATTATTGATGAAAATTTGATCTACGGTGGGGTTTTAATTTTACTTGCTAAATCAACTCTTAGCTGGGTTTCACGAACATTCTAGATGAGCTTAAACTGAAATCTTCGTTTTTTATGCTGGTATATTTAAGTGTATAAAATTAGTTTTTATTATTTTTAATTAAAGCATCCACAAAAATTACAACTGTTTACAATTTTTAAAGTTTGTTATTAAATGCAAACCAATAAAACTATAAAAAGTATAACAGTAAGGAGAACAATAAAACTAACAATTATTAATACTTAATAAATTGCCTGAACAGCAAATAAAGGAGTTATGTAAAGTAGGCAAATTAAATGATTTAGAATGAAAGGAAATAAACAAAAATTAACTGTTAATGGGTTATAAAGCACCGATACAGAAAAAATGTTTAATAAATTAGAGTCCTAAATCTACAAAAGCGGGATAAAAATAATTAAGGATATTATGTTTTACCTAATAATTTTTTAAGTTATAAGAGATTTATAAATAAAATGGAAAAAAAATATAAAGTTATATCTAGTTTAACATCGCAGCGATGTAGCATTACTTCTGAAATATCACATCATAAAAAATTAAAAGTTAAAAAAATATTGGCACTAGCCACGTTAATGGGTACTTCCTATTTTTCTTATGCTGATTGTTCATCCGATAATAATATTAGGGGAGTTTTTGCAAATAATGGATCTAATTGTACGTTTTCTAATGATGTATATAAAGGTAGCAATATTGTTCGTATAGAAGGTGAAGGTACCGTAGCAACATTTATAGCTAATAAAGTTGAGATGTATAATACTGCAGTAAATGGTACGCATTCTTTGGCAATAGGGGGGGGGAATGGTGGTAATAACATTCCTGGTGGTTCAGCTATATTTGAAGGCAGCTTACAAATTGAGGCTGGAGTCAAAACTTCTCGTGGTATTTATATGGGGGATAGCGGCAATTTACTTATTAAAGGAGATTTATCAATAACTAAAAATTCTGCTAGTGGTGTAACTATTGAAATCGTAGAAAACACCAATAACGCTGTTATTAATGGCACAACCAAACTAACTACAGCAGGAGCAGATGCTATACGTAATGGTGGGAACCTTACATTTAATGGTGATCTTATCATAGAAAATGATCAAACCTCTGGTATTGGGATCCATAATGGTAGAACAAGTGATGGTATTTTGACATTAAACAAAAATACGCAGATTATAACAAAAGGGATGGCTATTAAATTAGATCGAGGGACATTAACAAATAATGGTGTTTTAACTATTGATTCTTTAACTAACGATTCTATGATTGTGTCTGCAGTTTCTCAAGGGGATAGCACAATATTTAACAATAATGGCACAATAAAATCAGATTCAGCTAATGTTGAAAGTATGTTTAGTCATCAATCAGCAGGTACATTAATTGTTAATAATGGTAAATCTGGTGATCTTTCTTTCGAAAAAGGTTTGCTATTTAGCAATACATCAAATGGTACTATCCAAGTTAATAACAAAGGAAAACTTTTAGGGAAAATGGATGCAAATAGTGGTATTATCGATCTTGATAATACTGGTGTATGGCATAGTAATGGTCAATCCAACTTAAATAATGTCATTAATGCTGGTACTATTGAATTCTTGCATAATTCACCAAATGAATTTTATACAATTAATGTTAAAGGCGATTATGTAGGTAAAAGTGGTGTTGTGAAAATGCATACAGTATGGAATGCGCCAGGTAATGAAAATGGAGATAATTCTTTATCAGATACACTAAAAATTGCTGGCTCAGCAACAGGAAACACCAAAATTATTCCAGTATCAGAAAATGGTAAAGAAAATATAATAGATGGTGATGTTAAATATGTCGGAAAAGTGATTAATACTATCCCTGTTGTCTATGTAGCTAATAGTAGTAATGACGCAGTATTTGAAGGTACAGCAAAAACTACTGGTGCTATTGAAGTTCAGTTAGCAAAGCGTATAACAACTACTGGAGATGAATATTTCTGGGTTATGGCTGTTGAAGATCCAAGTGCAAATGGGGGGATAAGCTCAGGTATGACTCCTCAATTTGATTATAATTGGCTTCATTTAGGTTCCAATCCATACTTAAATTCTAAATCTGGAACACTTATTTATGCAGAACCCGTTTCTGGCTATACTTTAATGCCTCGTATTAATTTAGAACAAGGATATTCAAGTATTGCGACTTTAAGGGAACGCCGTGGAAGTTTTTCTTGTTATGATTGTAGCTCAGATGATGATAGCCATACATGGGGACGTTTCTTTGGTAAACACCATAAACAAGATGGAAAAGAACGGTTGAATCTCGACACAAATATTTATGGTTTACAAATTGGGCATGATTTTTTAGCAAATAAAACCAGTAATAATGACCTTTTTTTACTTGGTGCTTATCTATCATATAGTAAAGCAAATACAGACTTCTCAGATAAATATCATGCTAAAAATGGCATTATCATTCGAGATAAAAAAACAGGTGATGGTAAATCTGAAAGCTTTGGCTTAGGTATAACTGGCACTTTTTATACAAATAGTGGTAGCTATATTGATTTAGTTGGTCAGCTCTCTTATTTGAACAACAAATATCATGCACGAAATGGTAATAATTCTGATAGTCAACGTGGTTGGGGAACCGCAATTTCTGCGGAAGTTGGACAATCTTTTGATTTGTACGGTGCTAATTGGTCAATTGAACCTCAAGCACAGTTGATTTACCAATATCTTAAATTAAATAGAGTTAATGATGGTGTTCGCCATATAGATCAAAATGGTCAAGATGGTTTGCGTGGCCGCCTTGGTGTAATGTTGTCCTATAATGATGCTAGTGTAGTGGCTCAACATAAATCTTTTTATGTAATTGGGAATCTATGGCATGACTTTATGAGTTCTGGCGAGACTAATATTGGTCATGACAAAATAAGCGAAAAATTTAATAAAACTTGGGGGGAATTTGGTATTGGAACGCAATTACCTATAGCTCAAAACACAAGTCTATATGGTGATATCCGCTATGAACATAGCTTTAGTAGTGCTAAGCGTCAAAGTTTCTCAGGTAACTTTGGTGTGATGATAAATTGGTAATTATTTAAATTGGCATATTTACCACAAGATTTGCACTCATTTATAAATAAAATGTGTACAAATCTTGTGGTTTTATTTTGAATGAACGATAAATCAGTCAAAAAGTCATTAAGTTAATCTTGAAATTTTTCATATAAAATCCGAATATGCTTAACCAATAAGTACATAAACTTATGGTAAATAACTGTAAGATTGTTTTTATTAGAGTAAATTATTTAAAATAGTATAAAAATACTTAATTATTAATAATAAACATGGCATTAATATAGTTATAAACATTGCATCTAACAAAACAAACTTAGCATGTTAATGTTGTTTTGTGGGACAATGCCTTTGATCCTAAAGTTAGGTGCATTACTGATATAACCAATAAGTTTTTTCAAATTTGTAAATTAAAGATTTTATTTTGTTTTACGATAAATTAGAAAATATAAGATAAGTTGGCGCATTATCCAAAAACTTGAAAAATGATTCAGCAAATTAATGCCAATAATTGGTTTATTGTGCCTATTGTCTTTTAATGGTATGACATTATCATCGCTGTCTACTGATAAAATAGCAAGTATAACCACGCTGATAATAAATAGATTTATAAATATTACAGTAACTGTGATAATCGGTATCCAAGCGCATTCTCTATTCTAATTGATTTTGGATAATTAACACAAAAGTAATAATATTATAGTACTTTGTTTCATATAAGATTAGATAAACTAATATGCAGAATTAAACTGACTATTCTTAATAATTACTAAATCTCTGAGATTAAAATTTCAGGATAATCATAACTAATTTTTAAATAATAGTAGTTAAATTTATTTGGCTATGCCAATAAATTTAGAAAATATTAGAGCATATAAATTAGTTAAAACACTAATAGATTCTTTAATTAGGATATTTTAAGATCATTTCAAATCAACAGCCATCTACACCAACAAATTAAGACTAATTAATTTAAATAACATTAAAAAATAGATAACACTACTTTTGAGGAGTTCTTTACATTGATTGATAGTTGATCTTAGATATAGCTTAATATTCATTTAAAAAAGATTAAAATTTATATCGATTAAATAATTATTTAATATTGCTAACAGTATATTATTAGTAAAATTTTAGTGAGCTAGAGTATTGTATAGCTTTTTATAAATTTAATGATAGATAAAAAATATTCAATTTACATTTTTTATTTTATTCATTAGTAAGTAATATTTTATCAATATGCTCTATAATTTTAGTAAACTTTCTAAGTTGTACTCATGTTTCTATTTTGAATAGGACGCAGGGAATAATATTTATTAGATTAAAGAACTTGCTAATCAGCAAGTTCTTTATTAAGAATATTAATTTATTTCAATTGGTTATAAAGTAATTGAAGGTCGTATTTTCTGCCAAATAGATACTAGTTAATAGTATATGGCAGAATTTATTCATTTTAATTACCAGTTTATTTTCAGACCAATGTTACCTCGGAAGCTTTGGCGTTTACTGCCACTAAAATTATGTTCGTAGCGAATATCACTATAAAGCTCACTTTGATTGGTAACAGGTATATTTAAACCTAAACCAATTTCCCCCCAAGTTTTGTTAAATTTCTCGCTTATTTTGTCACGACCAATTTTTACTTCATCTGGGTTGAGAAAATCATGCCAAATATTACCAATTGCATACACTGATGTATTTTGACCTTCTTTATCTAGTTCATTATAAGAGAGCATTAAACTAACACGACCACGTAAAGTATCTTGATTATTCTGATCAACGTGACGAACCCTGTCGGTAAATTTATTAAGTTTTACCATTTGGTAAATAAGTTGTGCTTGTGGTTCAATAGACCAATTGGTGTCATTCAATGGAATTGAATGACCTGTTTCAGCCGAAAGCGCTACTCCCCAACCATCTTGAGTAGAAGGGTTTTTTCCTGTTTGAGCATTATATTTGTTACGTAGGTAAGATAATTGCCCCACTAGGTCAATATAAGTGCCAGTGCCAGAGTAATAAGTATTTGTTATACCTAAGCTAAAACTATCAGACTCACCTTTACCAGTTTTTTTGTTGCCGATAACGATACCATTTCTAGCATGGTATCTATCTGAAAAATCAGTGTTGGCTCTTGTATAAGATATGTAGCCACCTAGCAAGCTAAGGCCATTATTACCAGTCGGTGTAACTAAGAAATCATGTCCTATTTGTAAACCATAAATATTTGTATTCAGATTTAAACGTGTTTTTCCATCTTGTTTCTGATGCTTACCGAAAATACGCGCCCAAGTGTTTTGATTATTATCTGTAGCACAATTTAAGCAATAGATATCACCACGGCGTTCTCTTAGATTTGCCAAACTTGAAAATCCTTGTTCAAAGTTAACGCTAGGCATAAGCGTATAACCAGCAACTGCATCTGCATAAATGGCTATATTCGATTTTGCATTCATGGCGGCTACATTTCCAGTATCCGATTTTATTTGTGTTGTCCAGAAATATTCATCATGGTTATCTACAGTACGTTTAGCTAACTGAACTTCTGTTGCACCTGTAGTTTGAGCTGTACCAATAAAAGCAACTTCTGCTCCACTATTAGCAACATTGACTACTGGAATAGTATTTATTAGTTTTTCAACTTCTTGTACATCACCATCGATGATTTTTTCTGTACCATCATTAGATACTGGAATAATAGTAGTAATACCTTTGGCTGTACCGGCAATGTTTAAAACATCTGATTCGGAGTTGGCTTCGCTTTCGCCACTAGGCGCATTCCATACAGTATGCATTTTCACTACACCATTTTGACCGACATAATCGCCTGTAATATCAATAGTAAAAAATTCACTAGTATTACGGACTAGCGATGGTAAGTGTTTGAAATGAATAGTACCTGAATTAGTCACGTTTGTCAGCTTAGAATGTTCAGTCGTTTCCCAAACACCAGTATTATTTAGATTAATGATACCATCACTGGTTTCAATTTTACCAGACAAGATCCCTGCATTATTAGCTACAATGGTGCCTGTAGAGGTATTAGTGAAGATATTGCCGCTATCTGAGGCCAATATCCCATTTTTAGTATTGTTTATTTGCAATGTACCGGTTCCATCATGCTGGATAATAGCTTCGATATTATTCACCTTACTGATATCTAGGCTACCACTATTATTAAATGTAGCGATTTGACCTAATTGAACTGTACTATGTAAAGCTGCTTTATCATCGGCTTTTTCGAAGGTAAGTTTACCTAGATTAGATAGAGTACCACCCGCCAATTCAATTGCTGTTCCAGCATTATTTTTAGTAATATTAGTGTCTTTTAACATCAGAGTTCCATCAGATAGGTATATGGCTTTAGCTTCTGATGCGATAATGTCTAATTGTGAATCTTCAGCAGCGATGATGTTTCCGCCTTCAACATGAATACCATTACCATCGTTTGCATGAATAGTAGTTTGTTTATTCAAGTTTAAGGTGCCGTTTGATATTTTAATACCATGACCAGTATCATTAGTGGTAAGGGTGGTATTAGCAGCTAAGTTAACTATGCCATCTCTCATGTTAATTGCGTTACCTTTACCATTAGTTGTGATAGCTAATAGGTTAGCTTTATCACTGCTTATGGTGCCACCGTCAATGTTAATACCATCGCCTTCTTTAGTGTTGATAATTGTTTCTTGGTTAAGGTTCAATTTAGATTTTTGACTCATATTTATACCATTACCAGAACCTTCGGCATTAAACAACGTTTTAGTAGCTAAGCTAACTTCTCCTTCATTTTGTATTTTTATAACGTCACCAATGCCAGCATTTTTATGCTCTGGTTTACCTTCACCATGTGTAGTTGCATTAAGTTCTGAGCCAAAAGTAACCTTACTATTACCCGAAACATATAATGATGTACCAGAAGCATACCATTGATCTCCAGAACCATGTGAATCAATGTTGGTTGTTCCATCAATTTTAATCTCGCCACCATAAATATCCATGGAGTTATAGTTTCCTTCTAATATTGATGATTTTAAGTTAAGATCACCTTTAGCATGGATCAAGCCAGAAGTTTGGACTATTGCTTTCCCTCTTTCTATAGAGATGTTGAGGTTTTCATCAAAAATTATATTACCTGCACTATTTTTTAAGCCTATATAATTTGCTTCAATCTCTACATCTTTTTTAAAATTAAGATCTCCACCAAATTGGGTATTATTTTGCTCTGAACCATTTCGAATGCCATCACCATCTGATTTTATATTTGTTTCATCTTTTACTATAATTTTTGCTGAGTGTGCATTAGCCAAAGATACATCAATAGGTGCTCCAGTTCCATATTCTGCTTGGTTTTGATCATTTTTATCAGCCCAATGATTTGAATGGTTGATATTCAATTTTCCATTAACAATTAATTCACTATTATCGCCTATTAAGATACTGCTTGGTCGGTATTGTTTTTTTGTCTCATCTGGCGGCATAGTTTTAGCGCTAACATTAATGCTTAAATCGCCATCCACGGTAATTACCCCACCAGAACTTGGTCGATTGTTCACAGGAGATTGTCCAGGGTAAGGCTCTGCTGTACCAATCACTAATGCATGATTTTGGTTTTGGCTAGTAATTGTTACCTTACCACTAGTTGGTTTAAAGGTAACTTTTCCTCCGTTATCAACGGAAATTACTTTATTGTCTTTACCTTTAGTTTCTGTTCCTGTGTAACTATCTTCGTTAAGCTCGCAGCTACTACCGCTAATATTGATCTTAGTTGGATCGCTTGCAGTACATGGGCTAGCCATTGTATTAGCAGAAAGAGTAGCTAGTGCAGTTACTGCTAACAGTTTGATGCTTTTAGTTTTTCCCTTTTTTGCTAGCTCTGAAACAACAACCCATTGTCGCTTAGATGTATGCCAGACTATTTTGTAAACTTTGTTCATATCCTCACCTATAGATAAAAATTACTTCTGTATCTAACTTTATTTGAACTTATTTAAAAAAAGTTCTCAGTTATTTTTGATTATTATTAATTAACGATAGTAATTGTTTTAATTAAAATAAAGGATATTAATTAGATTTTTACCATTAAATGATAATAAAACGTAATATATGTATATAAATTGATTAAATTGTTATTTATCTGTTAAAGGTGGACTATCTTATTGTTATTTATTTCATATGTATATAAAAATATTATTTTTATGTTTGAGTGTGTGATTTTTAGGCATAGGTGAGTTGTTTATAAAATAAAAGTTTTATTAGGTTGCATAAGCAAGTAATACCAAAAGTGGTGTCACTGATACTCATACCACTGTTGGTTATAAAAAAAATAACAAGTTGTTGATTGCGAATACTGGAGTTAATATTCCAATGGACCATTTCATGTAGCCAAAAAAACTAGGCATGTTAATTTTATTTTGGATAGCAATACTTTTAACCATAAGGTTTGGGGCATTGCCAATATAGCTAAGTGCTCCCATAAAAACTGACCCTATTGATATGGCTAATAAGGTTTTTTCAAGTGTAGTCATCAAGGTTACCGCATTGCCCGATGCCAAGTTAAAAAATACCAGGTAAGTTGGTGCATTGTCTAAGAAACTAGATAGTAATCCTGAAAACCAAAAATACATACTATTAATTGGTTGACCTTGTTGGTTATTGACTAATGATACAAGTGAGGATAATGCACCATTGTTTCCTGCTCTTAAAATCGCAAGCACTGGTACAATAGTGATAAATATACCGAGAAATAGTTTAGCTACTTCAACAATTGGTTCCCAATTAAAATCATTACTAGCTCGAATTGATTTTGAAGTAATGAATGTAGAAGTGATGGTGATAATTATAAAAAAAATATCTCTTATAAGACTAGATAAACTAAGATGAGTATCCAAAATAGTTATCCCTAATGAGGTTTGCCAAAGTCCTGATAATAAAACCATGGTTATAATCATAGCTAATAAAAAGATATTTTTTATACCATATAGCTTAATGGATTTATTTGTTTTTATAATTGTAATCAATTTAATACTGTTGTATTGTAATTGGAAATAGTAGCGATCAATAAAATAAAAAATAGTCAGCAATAACAATGAACTCAACAAAACGGGTAACAACATATTTTTAACAGTCCAGAAAAAATCGATACCTTTTAAAAATCCGATAAACAATGGCGGATCACCAAGTGGTGTTAATCCTCCGCCTATATTAGCAACTAAAAAGATAAAGAAGATAATAATATGAACAGCTTGTTTTCGATTACGATTTGCTCTAATTAGTGGGCGTATCATTACCATGGCTGCTCCTGTTGTCCCCATGATTGATGCTAATAAAGTACCGATTGCTAACAAGCTAACATTTAATTCTGGTGTACTGATGATTTCACTTTTAATGAAAATACCACCTGAAACCGTAAACAAAGCCATTAGTAATAAAATAAAAGGAATATATTCTGCTAATATTGCATGAGTAATCATCTCTATCGTGGTTTGATATCCAAAACAATAAAAAGCCGATATCATAAATAGTAATACCCAGAAAATAATGATTTTTCCATAATGATGATGCCAAATACGCGGAGTGATTAATGGTAATAAAGCAATGGAAATTAAAGTTCCAGCAAATGGAATGCACCAAATTAATGAAAAATGATGTTGGCTAAAATCATCAGCATAAAGATCAAATGGTGTGAATATCAATATTGGTATTAGCGATAAAGTAATAAAATGCTTCATTAGATTAATTATTTTTCCTTAATTTAACAATATCATAGCAAATAATCACAACTTTGTACTGATTTTTATCTCTTAAATTACCCTAATAATGAATTAATGAATATTATTATGCAGTTATTTATAACAATAAAAGGCTTTTTATATTTATCTACCCTTTATTATATATTCAACATGTTATGAGTTCACACAGTAACTATTTGTTATCAAATAATTGTCGACTATTAAAAAGTTTTAATTGCTATATGGAAGCGATTAGTTCTTTCTTAAAAATTAAAGATAACGGAATTACTTTCTAATAAGTTAAAATGGTTATAGTATAGGCAATATTGAGTCAATATCCATTTGCGATTTAAGGAAATATCTATGAGTATGTATACAACAAAAAAGCTTGTTGAAAAGTTGCAAAGTATTGTAGGTAAAAAACATACTTTAACAGATTCTTCTCGTACATTACCTTATCGTCAAGGTATTCGCTTTGGTGAAGGTGATGCATTGGCCGTTGTTTTGCCGGGAACGTTAGTTGAACAGTGGCAGGTGTTAAAGGCGTGTGTTGAAGCGGATGTGATTGTTATCACACAATCCGCAAATACTGGATTAACTGGTGGTTCAACGCCTGATGGTAATGGCTATGATCGTCCTGTTGTTATTGTTAGTACTCGTCGCTTAGATAGTATTAAAGTGATAGAAAATGGTGAACAAGTTGTCTGCTTGCCAGGTAGCACACTTTTTCGTCTAGAAAAGGAATTAAAAAAATATCATCGAGGTCCGCATTCGGTTATAGGTTCATCTTGCATTGGCGCTTCTGTGATGGGGGGTGTATGTAATAATTCGGGTGGAGCACTGATTCAGCGTGGACCTGCGTATACTCAAATGGCGGTGTTTGCTCAATTAGATGCGCAAGGGCAATTGCGTTTAGTTAATCATTTAGGTATAGAATTGGGTGATGAACCAGAAACAATTTTACAGAATCTTCAAAATCATACTTATACTGATAAGGATATTAAACATGATGCTGGTTTAGGCCATGATCACCATTATTGTGAGCATGTTCGTGAAGTAGATGCCGATACTCCTGCTAGATTTAATGCTGATCCTGCTCGTCATTATGAAGCATCAGGTAGTGCTGGTAGATTAATGGTATTTGCTGTGCGCCTTGATACATTTCCGTTAGAGAAAAAATCAGCCGTATTTTATATTGGTACAAATGATATTAATGAATTAAATGGTATTCGTCGCCACATTTTAAGCCAATTTAAAACCTTGCCTGTGTCGGGCGAATATATACATCGCGTGGCTTTTGATATTGCCGCAGTTTATGGGAAACCGACCTTTTTAGCCATTAAAAAGTTAGGTACAGATATGATGCCACGCATGTTTGTGTTTAAGAACTTTGTTGATCGTGTTACCGCTAAAATTCCATTTTTTCCAAAGAATTTTTCGGATCGGTTTTCTATCTTTGCTTGCAAATTTTTGCCAAATCATTTACCAAAATCAATGCGTGATTATCGTGATCGTTATGAACATCACCTTATTTTAAAAATGGCAGATGATGGGATTGCAGAAGCCGAGGCTTTTTTAAAAGATTATTTTCAAAATAAAAATGGTAATTACTTTTTATGTGATGAAAAAGAAGCCGAAGCCGCAATGTTACACCGTTTTGCAGCAGCAGGTGCTGCAACGGCATATCGCAATGTACATAGTAAAACAGTGGAAAACATTGTTGCATTAGATATTGCATTACGACGCAATGATACCGATTGGTTTGAGACGCTACCAGATAATATTGATCAGAAATTTATTTATAAAATGTATTATGGGCATTTTTTCTGTTATGTATTTCATCAAGATTATATAGCTAAAAAAGGGGTGGATTGCGATAAAGTTAAAGAAGAGATTTTAGCATTGCTTGATCAGCGTGGTGCGCAATATCCAGCCGAGCACAATGTGGGGCATTTGTATCATGCCAATGAGGATTTGAAAAAATTCTATCAAGAGCTTGATCCTACAAACAGCCTTAATCCGGGCATCGGTAAAACATCTAAGAAGAAAAATTGGGCTTAATTTTTTTAAATTCTAGATACTTAAAACCAACCGCTCGAAATCACATCTAGCGGTTTTTTCAGAATAACATCACAATAGAACAATTAGCAGTTATTTGATCACACCAACTTTTTTAATTGATATAAAATTTCTAATGCTTGTTTTGGTGTTAAAGCATCAGGATCAATCTGTTTTAACGCTTCTTCAACTTCCGAAGGTTCAGGTTCGTTGATAAAAGAAAGTTGAGATTGAGCAACGCCACTGTTAGCCGTTTGTTTTGAAATAATCTCGAGCTCTTTCAATTTTTGTTTAGCTCGCTTTAATACTGTCTTAGGCACACCGGCAAGTCCAGCAACAGCAATACCAAAACTTTTACTCGCTGCGCCTTCAGATACTTCGTGGATAAAAGCAACGGTATTATCGTGTTCAATGGCATCAAAGTGGATATTATAAACACCTTGCATATGTTCGGGTAATTGGGTTAATTCAAAGTAATGAGTGGCAAAAAGCGTCATTGATTTGATTTCATTTGCTAAATTTTCAGCACAAGCCCAAGCTAATGAAAGCCCATCATATGTTGAAGTTCCTCGACCAATTTCATCCATTAATACTAAACTTTGTTGAGTTGCATTGTGCATAATGTTAGCCGTTTCGGTCATTTCGACCATAAAAGTGGAGCGTCCAGATGCCAAATCATCAGAAGCGCCAATACGTGTAAAAATGCGATCAATAGGTCCAATGACTGCTTTTGAAGCAGGGACAAAGCTACCAATATAAGACAGTAATACAATTAAAGCAGTTTGACGCATATAAGTACTTTTACCGCCCATGTTTGGACCCGTAATAATTAACATACGTCTGCTTGGTAATAATGAGAGCGAGTTTGCAATAAATGGTGTTTGTAAAACTTGCTCAATCACCACATGTCGGCCATCTTTAATTTCTATTCCTGAGTCGGTTGATAGTGTTGGTTTTTGATAGTTAAGTGTTAATGATCGTTCCGCTAGGTTGGTAAGCACATCAAGTTCGGCAATGGCTTCAGCACTGATTTGCATAGTGGCTAGATCTGGCATTAATAGATCAAATAGCTGTTCGTAAAGTTGCTTTTCGAGTGCTAATGCTCGTCCTTTGGAAGTTAGTACTTTATCTTCGTACTCTTTAAGTTCGGGGATGATATATCGCTCAACATTTTTCAGTGTTTGACGACGAGTATAATGAATTGGTGCCAAATGGCTTTGCCCACGGCTGATTTGGATGTAGTAACCATGTACGGCGTTAAAGCCTACTTTTAGGGTGTCAATGCCTAAGGTTTCACGTTCTCGGATTTCTAACTGTTCTAAATAATTGGTTGCACCATCCGCTAAACTTCGTAGTTCGTCTAGTTCTGCATTATAACCAGTAGCAATAACCCCACCATCACGAATAATTGCCGGCGGTGTTTCAACAATAGCCTGATTTAATATTTCGGCTATACGGTCAAATTGATTTATTTTTTTACGCAAGTTAATTAACGCAGGTGAAGTAAGACCACTTAGTAGTGTTTGTAGTTGTGGTAATAAATTATAAGCATCACGTAAACGAGCAAAATCACGAGGTCGAGCCGTATGTAATGCAAGTCTTGCTAAAATACGTTCCAAATCACCAATTTGTTTTAATAATGGATTAACTTCATTAATATAATTTTGCAATTCGCCAATAGCTTGTTGTCGATTTTGTAATATAGTCAGATTACGAATTGGTGAATGCAACCAACGTTTAAGCATACGGCTACCCATTGGTGTTTGAGTTTTATCAAGTATTTCAACTACAGTATTTTGAGTTTCACCAGATAGGTTTTCGGTGATTTCTAGATTACGACGTGTTGCGGCATCTAACACGACAAAATCATAAGCCGACTGTTTGACAATTGAACGTATATGAGGTAGAGCAGTGCGTTGGGTATCTTTAACATATTGTAACAAACAGCCAGCTGCACAAAGTGCATAATTACAGTCTTCCACACCAAATCCAATTAAATCATTAGTGCCAAATTGTAGATTAAGCTGTTGTTTTGCTGTTTCAAGATCAAAGTCCCATTGTGGACGACGGCGCAATCCAGAGTTATTTTCAATTAATGGCATGGATTGAAATTCTTCTGGATATAGTAATTCGACAGGACTTGTACGTTGTAATTCGGCTTGCATTTCCTCGAAATTGTCACATTCAAAAATATAAAATCGTCCTGAACTGATATCGAGTGTGGCATAGCCGTAATAATTTTTATATTGCCAAATTGATGCCAGTAAATTGTCTTTGCGATCTTCTAATAATAGCTCATCACTTACTGTACCGGGAGTTACAATACGGACAATTTTTCGTTCTACTGGTCCTTTACTAGTAGCTGGATCGCCAATCTGTTCACAAATAGCAACTGATTCACCTAGTGCAATTAACTTTGCTAAATAACTTTCAACCGCATGATAAGGCACTCCCGCCATAGGAATTGGTTCACCATTTGACGAACCACGCTTTGTGAGCGAAATATCTAAAAGTTGCGAGGCACGCTTGGCATCATCATAAAACATCTCATAAAAATCACCCATGCGATAAAAAAGCAAAATATCGGGATTTTCTGCTTTTAATTTGAGATATTGTTGCATCATTGGTGTGTGGTCGGAGAAGTTTTTATTTTCATTCATAGTGTTATTTGTGTTTTTTATTTATATTTCAATATGTTGATAAATTAAATTGGTCTCATTAAGTATCATTTTAACTCATAAAATCTCACTGATTCTTAATCATTAGTGTAACTAAAAGTATAACTAATATGAGTGGTATGTTATAATTTAGTTATAACATAATAGTTATCATCTTTTTATTATAACTGATTATTAGTTCATAGCAGAGGGCTATTTTATGGCAAATGGTGATCAAAAGGTATTATCACATCAAGCTATAGTAAAACTAAAGCCGAATGGTAAAGTATTATCCGATTGTAATGAAAATCGTGGTTTAAGAGTTGAGTGTTCAAAAACTGGTAAAAAACGGTTTATATTATAGATACCGAAGAACTGATGGTAAATTAGTTGAAATGACTATTGGTTATTTTCCACAAATGCAATTAGCTGAGGCTCGTATACAATTACAAGAGTTGAAAAAAATTCGAGAAAGTGGATGTGTAAATGCCCCAAACTTAGTACACAACTCACGTAGAAAATTAAGCTGCTTGTTTTAGTGTTTTATACTCAATCGGTGTCATGTTATTTAATGCCTCATGCGGTCTTTCGGTATTATAAATGGTTAGCCATTCTTCGGTTATTCTCCTTGCTTGCGCTAGGTTGTTAAAAAGATATAAATCTAACACTTCAGTTCGATAAGTCCGGTTAAATCGTTCAATGTAACCATTTTGATAAGGGCTACCGGGCTTTATATAATCAATGGCTATATCATGTGATTTAGCCCAGTTTATAAAGGTTTTTCCGGTGAATTCTGGTCCATTATCTACTCGTATTTTTAATGGATACCCATGATATTCAG
>NZ_LZHG01000043.1 GCF_001690355.1 Gilliamella sp. Choc4-2 | reverse complement strand
ACTTCTGCGTAATCCTTCCTTTAAATCCCTATCCGTAAAAGTCGGTGGCGGTAGGTCTTTTTTTCGTTGGGTTGAATATATTAGTGTGCCGGTTAAGATTTGCTGTAATTCTCGCATCGCCGGCGTGTAATCGGCTAAATCTAAGGTGGCAACGTTATTTTTGCTGATTTTATCAGATAATTCGCCTACCGTTGCCTTCTCTTCTATCGTTTTAAAACCTGACCAGTGCCATGGGGAAATCCCCCCTAAAATTGCTTTAATATCTATCGCTAGCCTATAACTACAACAATTTATTAGAAATGTTTATCCTTAAATTCTAATTGGCTAAGATGTATATACCCCGTTGTAGTTCTATCATTAGCTAAACCAACATATAACCATTCTTGTTTTTTTTCTCTATCAATAAATTTCGAATATAACTTGATCACATCAGTTTTATTCGGTAGTGTCATGATAATAGAAGATTTTATATCTGGCTTATTTAATAAGTTAACAACTTTTTCTGAAGACTTTGTATAATAGTGATTTTCCAATAATTCATCATGACTATAGGAAATTACTTTTTTTTTATCCTCTAAAACAGTTATACCCATGTTATAATATTCATTCTTCTCTAATCTCTCTTTTAACTGGTTATCTTTGTTAAAAAAATCCGTCAAGTATTGATAGGCTAAGTGTTGGCTACGTTCTAAAGTTTCACCATTATTTTGTAGCTGACTACGATATTTAATTAAATGAATTAATACTTTATCTTTAGTAGATTGTGGGATTCTTACCTTTTTCCCTTGTATACCAATGTCTTTATGTTCAACATTCCAATTAACAAATAAAGATATCAATAAACCACGAAAATAAGCTTTATCCAATAGCATGTCATTTAAAAAACGCTTTCTGTACCCTTTTAATTCGTTATTATAAAATAAAAAATGCCATTTATACTCGTCGGAAATATATGGATTCACAACAGCTGTTTCATAGAGTAAAGCATCATTTTCATAATTAAAGTTAATCACGATTTCAGGTAAATAATCATACTTATGATTTAATATATATTTTTTAGCAGAATCATCATCATTAAAAAGTAGTTTATTATAAGCAACTAACTGTTGAACATATTTATTATTTGAATTATCTAATATTCCATTCGCAAATGAATTCGTTAATAAGCAAGAATAAATAAATTTACCATTATTTGTTATGCCATAATAGTTATCTTCACCTGTATATGTTTGACAAATATTTTTATTCTTGCTGAGGCCAGTATCTGAACCAAAATAATCATCAATTTTTTGTTTAAATTCTTCTAAATTAATTAGTTGATAATGTTCTTGCTGAAGCATTTTTGAAATCATATTTATAGTTTTATCTGAATAATTAGCTGATGCAAACTCTGATTCTGTATCAGCCAACACATTTATTGAAAAAAGAGCGAGAACTATAATAAGTTTCTTTCCTATTTTGTTAATCATTATTATTTAACCTAGTTAATCATGTTTATTGATACATGCATTCAATTATTATCGTTATATTCTAATTGACTAAGATGAACATAACCCTTTATGGAGGGGGAATCCTTTAATTTGACATATAACCATTCACCTTGTACATTAATTTTGATAAGATCTATATCATTTAATAATTTATTTATAATCGGTGCTTTAGAATTTGGTTGGCTGCGGAAATTAATATAATTATCATTTGATTTCGTAATATAGTGATTTTCTATTAGTGTGTTTTTACTTTCCGAAATGACTTTTTGTTCTTCAGCGGATACTTTTAACCCCATATTATAAAAATTATTTTCCTTAAGCCTTGATTCAAGTTTATTATCTATTTCGTAAAAATTAATCAGGTATTGGTAGGCTTTACGTTGGCTATCGGTTAAACTTGTTTCCTCGCTCTGATGCTGACTTTGTAATTTAATCAGATGCAATAAAGCTTTATCTTGTGATGCTGAGGTAATCGTAATTTTTTTATTTTCTGAAATAGGAATTCCTGTTGGATAAATATACCAATTATCGGACAAATCTTTTAATAAAATTGAAATAACATGTTCTCCCGATTGTATATACAAATCATTTAATAAACGTTTCCGATATCCTTTTTGTGAATTGTTATAAAAAATGAAATGCCACATATTTCTCAGATCGTCATCCCATACAGGTAATGAGACCTCATATAACAAACTATTTTTTTCATAATTGAAATAAATCACAACTTCTTGCAACGAATTTTTCCGATTTGATAAAAAATAGTTTTTTACAAAAGTATCAGTATTATCATTAAAAAGTAATTTATTATAAGCAATAAGATGAGGAGAATACTCATTATTAGGGCTATTTAATAACTCTAAACCCTGCTTAGGAGTAAGCGGAACATCAAATCCTTTGTATTCACTCATCAGAAATGATTCTGTGTATGTTAGTAAAAAACGTCCATTCTTAGTAAAACAGCTATAATCATATTTACTAATCATATATTGACAATCAAATGTTATTGTATCCACATCAATACCAAAATAATCTAAACTTCTTTGTTTAAAGCTCTTTTCGCTAGGAATTTTATAACCTTTGCTTTTCAAAAAGTCAGAAACTATACTGACTTCTTCGGCAAAATCTCTTTCTGCCCATATATGCATTAATTGATCTAACTCTTCTTTTTCAGTTTGAGCTGAAACTATTAACGTAAAAAAAGCAAAAAAAACAAAACAGGGGATTTTATTTAGAATCATTGTGTTTTTACTCTCCCTTTTCTTACAGTGTCTTTAGGATCGGGAGCTAAACCATAATATTCATAAACATCTTTTATATCTCCAACATAATCTTCTATGTAACAATATATTGTTTTACCTTCACTTTTTAACCTAGTATACAAAGCCCCTAACTCTTTCATTGCTTCATTATAAACCCGAATACACCCATGAGTGTTCATAAGATTACCTAAATCTTCCAAAGATTTTCTATAATACCCTGAAGTATGCCCAGAATGTATGCCTATTCCATCTCGTCCATTTTTAGTTGCAGTTAAAAATTCACCACTATCTCCGATTAGTTCAATAAATCCATAATTACCAAAACTCCATTCACCTTTATGCCTATTTGGATAATATGTTGTCTTTGTCCTACCAGTAGGTGTATCGCCATCTCCACTTGCTTTTGTACGATTCGTATTAGTCCCAAGACAAAGTGCATGAGTTTTAAAATAAATTTCACTTCTATCAAATACAATTAAAGGCCCCTCTAATCCACGGTGCGAAGGTACAATGACATTTATATAAACCTCATTATCTTCTGGGATATATTTTTCATCAAATGTTGTTCTAGTTTTAATAACATTAAAATAATCTATCATCGCCACAGGATGAATAAACCATGCCTTGCCGTCTGCGGATAGATTGGATAGTTTAGGCGTATTGGCTTCTGTGTTTGCAGTTGAGTTTTGAGTTTGAGCTTGCGCCACTTTTTTCCACCACAGTGAGGGTTTAATGCGCTCTTCTTTTTCTAGTTGCCAGTTGCTTTTGACATATTCGTGCGCTTCGTCCACTTTTTTCATGGCAGAGTCTCGCTGATAAGGTAAGGTTAGTCCGAGTTTGTTTAACTCTTCTTCGATGATTTCTTTTTTTTGCTGTTTTTCTTGTTCATATAGGTTATCTATCTCATTCCATTTACTTAATTCTTCATCAGCATACCATTCACTTTCATATTTCACCAGTAAATGCCCTATCTGCTC
>NZ_LZHG01000042.1 GCF_001690355.1 Gilliamella sp. Choc4-2 | reverse complement strand
ACTGAGCGCATCGCTTACAACAGAATTAAATGAGAAAGTAGCCGGTTGGTTTAAAAAAGCATCGGTAGATAGGGTTTTATTGGCGCTGGTAAAAGTAATGGTGTAATGCCACAGCTGGTTTAAGGCCTCTTCGCCTTTGACGTTTAACACCGATATAGGAGTGCTGAGTTCATCAATGGTTAGTGTGTAACGGTTATGGCTAACTTTATTTGTTAATTGGCTAAGCAAATCTTTCCCTGCTTGTCCTGCTTGTTCGACGATTTTATCTAAATGTTTTACCATTTTTTTCCTTTACTACCTTGCTACTTATTTTTATTTAGTTTTTTCATATTTATCTGTTTTTATCGGTAATTTTAATAATCAATAATGATAACTAAAATTGGGCATAAAAATTACACGGTTTTTATAGAATTTGCAATATTTAATTGAAGTTAATTTATTGAAATTTAAGATAAGTTTAGTGAGCCATGTTTTTTTAGATTGCTGCTTTTAAGCCCACTTAAAATTTTATCAATTAAGTGGGGTTAGGGTTTTAGCATTAAGATAAAGAGGGGGTTCCCTGTGTATACAGGGAACACTTGTGGATTACCACGTGTAAAACCATTTTTTCCGGTTTATCCCTGTGTATACAGGGAACACATTATTATTAAAAGCGGAGCGGAAGCCATTAACGGTTTATCCCTGTGTATACAGGGAACACGAATAAAAAAAAAGACCAGATATTAGTTACACCGGTTTATCCCTGTGTATACAGGGAACACTCTAATTGTAGCTATCTGTTTTATTTACAGTTATAGCGACCAACAAATTCTACCAGATTTTTTAAATTTTTAAAGATTTTTAACTTATTGATTTTTAATAAGTCGTAAGTAGGCTTTTTCCAATTTCTATCGTTCCACCAAGAAACACCAATTTTTAATTTAAATTCAAAAAGATATAAATATTCGAATGTACCTAAACAAAAAATATTGTCTTTTACTTTCGTATTAGCGTGAGCTTTGCCCTACTTATTTATGGTGTGTTTTTTACACAATTACGATCATACAAGGTTTATTATCCTCTGAATTATTATCGATTGTTTAATACAGAATAACGGGTTAATGCGCTCTTCTTTTTCTAGTTGCCAGTTGCTTTTGACATGTTCGTGCGCTTCGTCCACTTTTTTCATGGCAAAATCTCGCTGATAAGGCTCGGTGATGCCAAGTTTATCTAATCCCGCTTCAATAAGCGCTTTTTGTTGTTGCTTTTCTTCTTCAAATAGCTCATCAACTTCGTTCCATTTGCTTAACCCTTCATCAGCATACCATTCACTTTCATATTTCACCAGTAAATGCCCTATCTGCTCCGCTGTCCAACTTCTGCGTAATCCTTCCTTTAAATCCCTATCCGTAAAAGTCGGTGGCGGTAGGTCTTTTTTTCGTTGGGTTGAATATATTAGTGTGCC
>NZ_LZHG01000041.1 GCF_001690355.1 Gilliamella sp. Choc4-2 | reverse complement strand
AGCGGCATACTTGCCTATGCCCAAGAAGGCATTGCCTTAACCAGTCCACAAAACATTCAACTCTCCACCGGCAACAGCGTTACTTTAACCAGTGAAAACCAAACTGACATTGCCGCCTTAAAAAATCTTACCCTCTCATCGGGCGAAGCGATGGGCTTATTTGCCCACAAATCAGGCATGAAACTCTTTGCCAACCAAGGCGATATTGAAGTGCAAGCCCAAAACGCCAACCTCAACATGGCCGCCAAGCAGGATATAAAAATTGACAGTGTCGATGGTGAGCTCACTGTCACCGCAAGCGAACAGCTTACGTTAATGTGTGGCGGTTCATATATAAAAATCAGCAGTGAAGGCATTGAACTGGGCACGCAGGATAATATCTATCTTAAGTGTAATGTCATGCAGAAAATGGGAACAGCACAAAAAAATATTCAAAACGAATTACCGTCCATTTGTAAGGGGGTACAACAAGACAGTGCTGAAAAACATGCCATCATTGTGGAAAGAAAGTAATGATTAAAACCATATTAGACGAAGAAATAAATCACGTTATTGCTAAGCAAATTCAGCAACTGGGTAAAATGTATTTATTAGTTGATCCCCAAATCAACGATAATTTTTTCTTCGATAATTATTTCGAATTTGAAACAATCGTACCGATTCGTGATAGGCAAGATACCGTATCACAAGATCATGAATGCTTGCAGCTCTGTGCCATACCTAAACAAGCAACCTATATCAAACAGCTTATTATCGAAATAAAAAATAAAAAATCGGCAGCGATAGCGCTTATTGCTTCACCTTATTCGATTAAATATATACAAAATCACCTTAGTAATGCGATGTTGATGTCATACAATGGAAACAACTATCTTTTACGGTTTTATGATCCACAGGTTTTAAAACATTTAATTGAAATATTGGATCAAGAGCAATTAAATAACCTATTAGGTTGTATTGAATATTGGAATTACTGGCAAGATAGCTACACCCAATTGCATCATAAACCTAAATTAATCTTATCGGATATCAAATATAAGCTATCACCCAAACAATGGCAAAAAATCAAAATAGCACAAGTTTACAACGCTTATGAATATCAGCTAGTCAAACAACAACAAAAACCTTTATCCAACACAGAGCAACGTACATTAAAAAAACTATTAGATTGGACATATAAAGTAACATTTTATCGACCTAACCAACAAAAAATGGACGTGATTATTCATTATGCAATGGCACAACCTGAGCAATTTTTCAGACAAATTAATGATGATTTATTATTTGAATTAATGACAAACCAAAACATCAATCAACTTGAACAATATTTAAAGAATTTAGATTAGGAATAAAACATGACAAATCTGGAAAGCTTAGTTAGTTTAATATTAGCAGCAAAAATCAAGCAAAACGATTCAGGCAAACGATGCCCCAAATGTCAAGAAAAGGAAGGCGACTTAATTGTACTGCCAACTCGCTTATCAATTTCTGGCTTTATGGGTAAAAACAAAACACTTAAACATAATCTTAAAGCAGACGTTGAACTGCCGCCTTTACCTGATTTTGCTCAACAAATGGTATCGAATTTGCCATTGGAACACTCAAAATATTGCGTACAAATGTTAAGGCAAGGCTATTTATATGTTCTTGAAGATCGAAATAACGGCGAAAAAAAATGGCGTGCTTTTACCTCAAGCCCGACGGGTTGCTTAGTAGAATATAACGATATAAACAAAGTACCAAATACGCCACCAACCTATAACTGTAACATTGCCACAGACGGGGCTGATGCTTCTTACATCAGCTTCAAAAATAGTAAAGAAATCTTTAAAATTCATTTTTTATTCAGTCCTAACAAAATAACCAATAAGCGGTTAGAATTTTACCAAACCACGCCTGAATTTGAACTAAATGGTATAACGCCAGAACAAATCCGAAGTGGTCAAAAATCCATAAAAGACGACGACCTACTATCCAATATTTTAGAGTTATCAGCGGCGATGAAAATAGCCGAACAAGAATCGTTTTTACATAGCAAAAGTCCCTATGATTTTAGAACAGGCGAACGAGACTATGCACACCAACAATTACAGGTAATACACTATATTTACACGCAACGCACCTTTTTTTATGATAAAGACATCATGCAATACTATTTTCGTTATTTATCGCTCTATAAAAAATTAAAAGAGCGCCAAGGTGCAGCTATTGTAGTGCATGATGCTATCGGCATAACTCAAAGTTTAAATAAACGCCGTCATCAAGCCCTTGAAAAAGTAATGAAACCATGGATGGAATACGAAGATGCAGAAGGCATATCCAACGAACACCGTTTAATCATTTTAAGGCAACTATTAGGGTTTAAAGAATCCTTTCATCAACACCGAATCAAGCAGTTAATCAAGCAAGTTAAACACTGGGAAAAGTATTCAAACTGGGGCGATGATAAAATCATGATTCCTTCTATTCGCGATATGGCAAAAAGCAAAAGAAGAGAACTTTTTCAAAAAGTCGAAGAAGGATTAATAGAGCAACAAACTGAAAAACTATCTAAAGAAGAGTTTAAAAAATTTTATTGGGATCGGCTATCACAAGAAAAATTGGACAAATTTGAAAAAGAATTTAATGAGCTCAGTCAAGATGTAGAAGAACTGGCAGAAAAGCGAACCGATGATTACATAAAATGGTTAAAATCGAGCCAGCTAATTGCTGCATTAGATTTATATGACCAGACACAAACCATAGATGGCATTATGTTTCAATTACAAATGAGCATTTGCCTATGTGGAGTAAACAGTTCAGAAAAAGTTAGGCAAATTATGGATAAATGGTGGCTTGAACCTCAAATAACCCAAGCCAATTTATGTATGCGCACCTATCTTTTTAACAACAAAAATTTAATTGACAAAATTAACGAATATCTCGATATTCAACAAAAAATCGCAATCAACGAATCGAGTGATGATAACAGACAAATACCTGATGTAGATAAAGCCATTAGCTTACTAAACACACTGACAGATCATGTTAATCAAACCGGTCCAGTGATAGAAAGTATGGCAGCGCGCGGCTTTCCAATTGCACTGTTATCGGTGACCTTTGCCGATTTAGTTAGAAGTTTTTTAAGGGTAACCACCCAAAGATTTAACCAAACGATTCAAAACCGTTTAGGCAATCTAATTTTTGCAGGCATTAGAACAAAAGCGCTTGAAATGTATGAATCAGGCTATAGTATTAATGGACATACATTTAGAGCCACACCCAGACGGGGTGCTCCGCAAATAACACGTGTTGCTCGTAACAATTTTACCAATACCGATTTAGTTAATACCAAAATCGCCATGATGGTATTTGCATTTACTGGCTACGAATCCGCTAAAAAATTAATCAATGGTCAAAACAACCCACGTGAAGTTGCCGAATTAACCGCATCATTGATGACAAGCACCGCCGCAGGAGTGCAAATATTAACCAGCGCAATACAAAGCTGTATCGAAAACAACCCAAACTCAAGAACCGCCGCGGTCACCTATACTGCATTTGGACGATACTTTTTATGGTCAGCAAGTTTATCGTTGATTGCAGGGGGGATATCGGGGGTATTGGATTTTACAGATGCTAATAAAGCTAATAAAGAAAAAAATAAAGTTATAGCTTTTGCTTATTTTGCTAGAGGTCTTGCAACCATAGCGCTAAGCATTTCCCAATTTGTGGTTGTTTTAGGCACATTAGTGCCATGGCTAGAGAATATTATCACAACAAGTATAGAGCGCACCATTTGGGTAAGTTTAGCCGAAGTGGGTTTAACCATTGGTCGATTTGCTATTGGCGCTCAAGCTGCAGCTTGGCTGGCTAGGATTATTTTTTACGCCTCAGTAATTGTTGTTATAGTTGGTGTTTGTTTAATTATTATTGATGATAACGCCATGCAAAAATGGTTTGACCGCTGCTGTTTTAGTAATAAACTTGAACGTAAAAAATTTGCTAACTTAGGCGAAGAATTAATCGATTGGCATCAAGCACTACAGGAGACCTTTTAATATGTACGTTGGTGAATTTTTATTGTGGTTTGGTAGCGCCATAAAAGCCGAAACCCGCAAAAAATTAAAAATGGGCTATACCAGTGGCGATATGACGCTAAAAGAAGTCCAAAAAAACTACACTCAAGAATCCGTCAGTAATAACCCCAGACCAATAGGACCTTACTACGCCTATAACGATCGCTATTTAGAGATCCGTGGCGGCATGTTTGAAAATTTTCGGGGGATTTTGACTTGGATTAGTTTACTTATATTTTTGATTCCTTATGTTAGCTGGAATTTAGGATTTGAAATAGCTTTAAATATATATAATTATGAAGATGACGGTATTATATCTGGGATATTTTTTATAACAATATACATAATTATTACTGTAATTTTATCCTACTTATTGATTCGCTATTTCCGCTATATTTATCGTTTTGAGCTGTTTACCATCCGTCATATTCGGGTACGGTTTAATCGAATTACAAAGCAAGTATATATTCAACGCCCTAAATATTGCGGTGGCACGGTGGTATTTAAATGGGAACATATTATGCCCGCTAACTTTGGCGAAACCGGGTCAGACATGGGGGGCACTAATATGGTCAATCTAATAACCTTTCATCCTTATAAAACCGGCTTTCCGGTTGCTCAATCCGTCGGCATTGGCAAAAATACTTATCATGCCCAAGATTATAAAGACGAATGGGAATTTATCCGCCGGTATATGGAGCACGGACCCGAAAACTTGCCAAAACCACGCCTAAGCACCCATTTACCCATGCCCTTTCATGGTTTTGAAGGACATGTAAAGCCCATGATCCATGCTGCTAAAAATGCACCAACTGCATGGGTGTATTTACTGCTTATCCCCGTATTTTTAATCTTACTCCCTTTTTATACCGTGGGTTACTTTATTTCGGAATGCCTATGCTGGCAACCGCGATGGCCAAAAGTTATACGCCAAGCAGGTCAAATGGGCAAACCGATCCCGAAAGAAACCACTTTAGCGGACTACCCCCCTAAAGTACAACAAGCCCTATTAGATAGCCGTTTGCAATGGTGTGTGCGTGACGAAAAAACAGGAAAGTTAGTTGATTATGGAAATTCATAATATAAAAACACGTTTTAAAACAATATTTAAAATAATATTTAAAACAATAACAACAGGATATAAAATCGATGTACGTTGGTGAATTTTTATTGTGGTTTGGTAGTGCTATAAAAGCCGAAACCCGCAAAAAATTAAAAATGGGCTATACCAGTGGCGATATGACGCTAAAAGAAGTCCAAAAAAACTACACTCAAGAATCCGTCAGTAATAACCCCAGACCAATAGGACCTTACTACGCCTATAACGATCGCTATTTAGAGATCCGTGGCGGCATGTTTGAAAATTTTCGGGGGATTCTCTCTTGGATATCATTACTTATTTTTTTGATTCCTTGTTTTAGTGGATACTTGGGATTAAACACTCTACTGAAATTATATAATCACGAACGTGATAATATAATTTCAGGTATATTTTCAATTACATTTCACTCAATTATAGTTATTTTATTAACCTATTTATGTATCCGCTATTTCCGCTATATTTACCGATTTGAACTATTTACCATCCGCCATATTCGAGTACGGTTTAATCGAGTCACAAGGCAAGTGTATATTCAACGCCCTAAATATTGTGGTGGCACGGTGGTATTTAAGTGGGAACATATTATGCCCGCCAACTTTGGCGAGACTGGCTCGGATATGGGGGGGACTAATGTCGTTAACTTGTTTACTTTTCACCCTTATAAAACTGGCTTTCCGGTTGCTCAATCGGTCGGCATTGGCAAAAACACCTATAACCCTCAAGACTATAAAGACGAATGGGAATTTATTCGCCGGTATATGGAGCACGGACCCGAAAACTTGCCAAAACCACGCCTAAGCACCCATTTACCCATGCCCTTTCATGGCTTTGAAGGGCATATCAAACCCATGATTCATGCCTTAAAAAATGCCCCAACCGCATGGGTATATTTACTGCTTGTTCCTGTATTTTTAATTTTATTACCGTTTTACACGGTGGGGTACTTTATTTCGGAATGCCTATGCTGGCAACCTCGATGGTCGAAAATAATACGCCAAGCAGGTCAAATGGGCAAACCGATCCCGAAAGAAACCACCTTAGCTGACTATCCCCCAAACATACAGCAAGCTCTATTAGATAGCCGTTTGCAATGGTGTGTGCGTGACGAAAAAACAGGAAAGTTCGTTGATTATGGAAATTCATAACATAAAAACACTTTTTAAAATAATAACAACAGGATTTAAAATCAATGTACGTTGGTGAATTTTTATTATGGTTTGGTAGTGCTATAAAAGCCGAAACTCGCAAAAAATTAAAAATGGGCTATACCAGTGGCGATATGACGCTAAAAGAAGTCCAAAAAAACTACACTCAAGAATCCGTCAGTAATAACCCCAGACCAATAGGACCTTACTACGCCTATAACGATCGCTATTTAGAGATCCGTGGCGGCATGTTTGAAAATTTTCGGGGGATTTTGACTTGGATTAGTTTACTTATTTTTTGGGTTATTTATTCTAGTTGGGATTTAGGATTTGGAATAGCTTTAGACTTATATAATCATAAAAGTGATAATATTGGTTCAGGAATATTCGCAATAATCTTTTTTTCAACTATCTTTTTAATACTTACCTATTTATGTATCCGTTATTTCCGCTATATTTACCGGTTTGAACTTTTCACTGTTCGTCATATTCGGGTACGATTTAATCGAGTCACAAGGCAAGTATATATTCAGCGCCCTAAATATTGCGGTGGCACGGTGGTATTTAAATGGGAACATATTATGCCGTCCAACTTTGGCGAAACCGGCTCAGACATGGGGGGGACTAATGTCGTTAACTTGTTTACTTTTCACCCTTATAAAACTGGCTTTCCGGTTGCTCAATCGGTCGGCATTGGCAAAAACACCTATAACCCTCAAGACTATAAAGACGAATGGGAATTTATTCGCCGGTATATGGAGCACGGCCCCGAAAACTTGCCAAAACCACGCCTAAGCACCCATTTACCCATGCCTTTTCATGGCTTTGAGGGGCATATAAAGCCCATGATTCATGCAGCTAAAAATGCACCAACCGCATGGGTGTATTTACTGCTTATTCCTGTATTTTTAATTTTATTACCGTTTTACACGGTGGGGTACTTTATTTCGGAATGCCTATGCTGGCAACCTCGATGGTCGAAAGTAATACGCCAAGCAGGTCAAATGGGCAAACCCACCCCAAAAGAAACCACTTTAGCGGACTACCCCCCTAAAGTACAACAAGCCCTATTAGATAGCCGTTTGGAATGGTGTGTGCGTGACGAAAAAACAGGAAAGTTAGTTGATTATGGAAATTCATAATATAAAAACACGTTTTAAAACAATAACAACAGGATATAAAATCGATGTACGTTGGTGAATTTTTATTGTGGTTTGGTAGCGCCATAAAAGCCGAAACCCGCAAAAAATTAAAAATGGGCTATACCAGTGGCGATATGACGCTAAAAGAAGTCCAAAAAAACTACACTCAAGAATCCGTCAGTAATAACCCCAGACCAATAGGACCTTACTACGCCTATAACGATCGCTATTTAGAGATCCGTGGCGGCATGTTTGAAAATTTTCGGGGGATTTTGACTTGGATTAGTTTGCTTATATTTTTGATTCCTTTGAGTTCAAGTTATAATTCTATTTACAGCTTTATAGTGTTATATAATAATGAAACCGACAAAGTGACAGGATATGTCATAGCTATTATATTTTTTTCAATTATTTTTTTAATTTCAACTTATTTATGTATCCGCTATTTCCGTTATATTTACCGATTTGAACTATTTACCATCCGTCATATTCGGGTACGGTTTAATCGAATTACAAAGCAAGTATATATTCAACGCCCTAAATATTGCGGTGGCACGGTGGTATTTAAATGGGAACATATTATGCCCGCTAACTTTGGCGAAACCGGGTCAGACATGGGGGGCACTAATATGGTCAATCTAATAACCTTTCATCCTTATAAAACCGGCTTTCCGGTTGCTCAATCCGTCGGCATTGGCAAAAATACTTATAATGCCCAAGATTATAAAGACGAATGGGAATTTATCCGCCGGTATATGGAGCACGGACCCGAAAACTTGCCAAAACCACGCCTAAGCACCCATTTACCCATGCCCTTTCATGGCTTTGAAGGGCATATCAAACCCATGATTCATGCCTTAAAAAATGCCCCAACGGCATGGGTGTATTTACTGCTTATTCCTGTATTTTTAGTTTTATTACCGTTTTACACGGTGGGGTACTTTATTTCGGAATGCCTATGCTGGCAACCTCGATGGTCGAAAGTTATACGCCAAGCAGGTAAAGTGGGCAAACCGATCCCGAAAGAAACCACTTTAGCGGACTACCCCCCTAAAGTACAACAAGCCCTATTAGATAGCCGTTTGGAATGGAGCGTGCGTGACGAAAAAACAGGAAAGTTCGTTGATTATGGAAATTCATAAAAATTAAATGTGGTTTTAACATTCGGTATTTTAATAGTATGTTTTATTCTGGCACAGTTATGGGCGGTATCTTAATTAAGTGCCATACAAAGCGCTGACAACGAAAGAAGCTAGCCTTTCAAACACGAACAATGCCTAAAAACAGAACAAAAGCGGAAGAGTCTGTCACCACTCCGCCACTTTGTTTCTGGCACCTGCGTAGGGATTGTAAAAAGGGGTCATCAATACCCTTTGCTCAAACGTTACCACAAAATTAATTGTATTTCGCAAAAGATAAAAATATCCCAAATCCTAACTGCACTGAAAAATTTAAAGCTTGCTGCATCAAATCGTTGCTATTTTAAAATGACTCTAACTAATGCTGTTTAGAGTTTATCTGTATATATACAATACGCTTAATTATTAAAGTGACGATTAATTCAAAATCCAATATTCTGCCGTTTACTACAGCAGAATATATGTAGGGTTATTTTTTAACAAAATTATCAATTAATAAATTAACAACGTCCCCCATTTTGCCTGTTAATGAAGCTTTAACACTATAAAGTGCCATGCCCATAACTTGTGATCTTTGAATTTCAGGTGGCATAACAAGTTCATTAGCACTGGTTTTTACATCCAATAATGCAGGACCAGGGTGAGCTAGAAATGATTGCATAGCAGCTTCAAGCAAGTCTGAATCATCAACACTAATTGCAAATAAGCCCATCGATTCTGCTACTTTAGCAAAGTTAGGATTTTGTAAATGAGTATAATGATCTACAATCCCTTCGACTTTTTGTTCTAATTCAACAAAATTAAGTGAACCATTATTTAGCACAATGATTTTTATTGGTAATTTTTCTTGAATTGTGGTTAATAAATCCCCTAACAACATGCTAATACCACCATCACCTGATAAAGTAATCACTTGTCGTTCAGGAAAAGCCTTTTGTACGCCTAAGGCCTGTGGCATCGCATTTGCCATGGTTCCGTGTTTTAAACTAATGACTGTTCGCCTTTTTCCGTTGGTTTTGAAATGGCGACAAGCCCAAACCATAGCAGATCCGACATCGGCACAAAGGACTGCATCATTCGTTGCGTATTTATCTACAAGTTCAGTTAAATATTGGGGATGAATAGTAGACTTTGAAGGCATCGCTTTTCTATTCAATTTATTCATGGCATTGTCATATAATGACAGGCATGTTTCTAAAAATTTTGTATCATTTTTTTCCTTAATTAATGGAAATAATGCAGCTAAAGTCGACTTGCTACTACCGACAACACCAATATTAACTGGATGGCGTCGTCCAAGGTGCGTTGCGTCAATATCAATTTGGATAATTGTAGCGTTATTGGGATAAAATTGTGACCATGCAAAATCGACACCTAACATTAAAAGTACATCACACTTTTTTATCGCCATATTGCCAGATTCTACGCCAAATATCCCTGTCATACCGACATTATAAGGGTTGTCATATTCCACAAAATCTTTCCCACGAGAGGTATGCACAATAGGCGATTTTAATTTTTCGGCAAGCGCTATAAGTTCATTATGGGCATCATGCACGCCTTGTCCGGCAAAAATAGCTATTTTTGTGTTTTTATTTAAGATATCGGCAATTTCCATTAACTCTTGATCTGATGGACGTATAATTGGTTTAGGATGATAAATTCTATAACCGCTGTTATCCTCAACCTTTTCTAAACTAATATTATAAGGAATCACTAACACCGCTACACCACGTTGATTAATCGCTGCTTGAATTGCGGCAGTGGTAATTTGCCTTGCCTGAGTTGGGTCATTAATTTGGCGGCAAAATACCGAACAATTTTTATAGATCGATTCAAAATCCACTTCTTGTGGAAAATCTGTCCCTTGTTGCGAGGTCACAAGTTGGCTTGCTAACAAAATAACCGGAGATTTATTACGCTGTGCTTCATAGATACCATTAATAAAATGTAAACTACCTGGTCCGCAAGAACCAGCACATGCCGTTATTTGATTAGTCAAATACGCCTCTGCTCCTGCTGCAAAAGCCCCGACTTCTTCATGACGAACATGAATCCATTGAATATCACTTTTTTTAATTGCTGAAGTAATATGATTTAATGTATCGCCGACTATACCATAACAATGTTTAACACCTGCTTCAGTCAAAACATCAACTATAATTTGTGCAACAGATTTTTTTGATAACATATTGCCTCCTGACTATAATTAATTTATCGAATATTTATATTGGTTAAATTACACTTAACTTTTAATAAAGCGAATAGATTATAAAAAAACAGCAGGAAATGTTAAAAATATAAGTATAGTAAGGGTTTTCCCAAAATAAACTTTTATGAAGACTATTCCCTATTCTAATAAACCAAGCTATTATGAACAAAATCCAAACAATCTCATAGAGCTGCTTTTGTGAAAAATTTGTCATATTGGCATGATTTATTGATATCAATGACTGCACTTTTACCCAATTATTTTATTGAATATTATCGCTTAATTACTGTTTGCTTATTGTTATTAATAGCCATTTTTATGTTTTCATTCAGTAAATTAAGAATGGATATTATTTCATTACTTACAATTACTGTTATCATCATAACTGGCGTGTTAACACCTGCCGAAGCATTATCAGGATTTAGCGATCCTAATATCATTTTAATTGCTTTGTTATTTGTTATTGGTGAAAGCCTAGTTAGAACGGGTGTTTCATATAAAATGAGTGAATATATATTAAAAGTAGCCGGCAAAAATGATATTCGAATTGTTATTTGTATTATGTTAGGCGTTGCTTTGCTTGGATCAATAATGAGTTCGACTGGCGTTGTTGCAATTTTTATTCCTGTCGCTATTAGTATTTCTAATCATACCGGTATTCATGTAAAAAAATTAATGATGCCACTTTGTATCGCTGCATTAATCAGCGGTATGATGACTTTAGTTGCCACTGCACCAAATCTAGTTGTTAATAGTGAACTTAGTCGTGCGAATTTAACAGAATTTGGTTTTTTCTCTATTACACCAATTGGCTTAGGTGTTTTAGTTGTAGGCGTTTTTTATTGTATATTTACACGTAATTGGCTGCTTACTGCAGATCAAGTTATGCCAACAAATACCCAACCACAAAGACGAAAAATCACCGATTTAATTCGAGATTATAAATTAATTGGTCGTGCACATCGAGCACAAATATTAGCTGGTTCACCTTTTGTAGGACGTACAATCGATAGTTTGCATTTACGCAGTGAACATGGTGTAAATGTAATAGGTATTGAACGTTGGCGTAAATTCCATAAGGTTTTGATACCAGTTAATGGTTCAACTGAATTTCGTGAGAATGATATTTTATTATTAGATATGTCACATTCGGAAGCTGATTACCGTACTTTTTTAACCATCAATAACCTAGAGCCCAAAATACTGCGTGGTGAGTATTTTTCAGAACAAGTAAAACAAGTCGGCATGGCCGAAGTCGCCCTACTACCCGAATCAACACTCTGCGGCAAAACACTCAACGAAATTGATTTTAGAGGAAAGTATTTCTTAACTGTCATTGGAATATGGCGTAATCATGCGCCTGTTGAGACAAGTAACTTATTCCAAGAGCGTTTAGAAATGAGCGATACTTTATTAGTGTGTGGTGATTGGGGATCAATTCAAAAATTACAAACTCGTACCAGTGATTTTGTGGTATTGGACTATCCTTCGGATATCGACGATGTTGCACCCGCAAGTGCACAAGCGCCTGCAGCGTTAATTAATCTGGCTATTATGATTATTTTAATGGTAACAGGTATTGTACCGAATGTGGTTGCAGCACTAATCGCCTGTTTATTAATGGGGGCAACGCGCTGTATTGATATGACTAATGCTTATAAGTCAATACATTGGCCTACTTTAATTTTAATTATTGGTATGATGCCATTTGCGGTGGCATTAAATAAAACAGGGGGAATCTCATTAATATCTGCTTGGTTAGAGATCCATTTACATTCCTTTGGACCTTATATGGTGCTGACATTTATTTTTTTATTATGTTCAACTGTTGGGTTATTTATTTCAAATACAGCAACCGCAATTTTAATTGCTCCAATCGCTATTGATTTAGCTGTAAAATTTGGCTATTCACCGTATCCTTTTGCCATGACAGTAGCTATTGCTACGTCCGCCTCATTTATTACACCTGTATCATCACCAATAAAAACCATGGTGGTTGCACCTGGTGGTTATAGTTTTAGTGACTTTGTAAAAGTTGGTGTGCCATTAACATTTTTAGTAATGGCTGTAGACATTGCTTTAGTACCAATATTTTTTCCATTTTAAGGTGTATTAAGGCAAAGGTTTATTTTATTGTTAATAATAAAACGTGTTAATAAGATAATTACATTTATAAAATCAGTCTATTAATCAATAATAATAGATAGCAAAATTTATACTTGCTAAAAATTGAAAAGATTAATTATCAGTGAATTTATACAAACAATTACGGCACTTATTGTTACTAAGCCGTGTTAATCAGCTTAGTAACATTTGTGAGTTTAATAGCTTAAATTTTGTGCCGAAGAGTAATTCGACAAATCGAATCTGGTAAGATCAGCGATAATACATTCATCAGCAATGATAGTATGATAATACAAAGATAACCTATTTTGAGCAGTAATTAATTTTGCATCCATTACCAATACGGTATGAAATTGCAGCAACAAATCCCCTAAGTCTGCAAAGAATGTATGATTAAAGGTAATTTGCGTTTTTAATTTCTCTATTTTCAGTTCAATATTTTATAGAGGCACTGATAACAAACTATAATGCTTACGATTTAAAGATTCCTAATAGAATTTTAGTTATAATAACCATGATTCTTTTGATTATGGATAAAATTTTATGCCACATCTGACTAAACCATTAAAGGTTATCTTTGCAGGAACACCTGATTTTGCAGCTACCCATTTAAAAGCATTGATAAATTCACACCACAATGTAATTGCTGTTTTTACTCAGCCCGATCGCCCTGCAGGTCGCGGTAATAAATTAACCGCAAGTCCCGTTAAGCAATTAGCTATTGAAAATAATCTGCCGATTTATCAACCGACAACACTTAGATCCGAAGAAATTCAAAGAACCATCGATAAACTTAATGCTGATATTATGATTGTTGTTGCTTATGGGCTTATTTTGCCTCAAGCTCTGCTTGATATGCCAAAACTAGGGTGTTTAAATGTGCATGGTTCATTACTACCTCGTTGGCGTGGTGCAGCACCAATTCAACGTGCTTGCTGGGCTGGGGATCAAGAAACAGGAATTACTATTATGCAAATGGATGCAGGGCTTGATACAGGCGATATGCTATATAAACTTGCTTGCCCAATTGAACCAAATGATACAAGCGCTTCATTGTATGACAAATTAGCAAAATTAGGATCACAAGGCTTACTCAATACATTAACGTTAATCAGTGAAGGAAAAATTCAACCAGAAAAGCAAGATGAAGCAAAAGCCACCTATGCTCAAAAGCTCTCTAAGCAAGAAGCCAAACTTGATTGGAATTTACCTGCCGAGCAACTTGAACGTTGTGTTCGTGCTTTTAATCCATGGCCAGTAAGTTATTTTGAAGTTAATAACGAATCAATAAAAGTATGGCAAGCCGAAGTGGTAAAAATATCACACAATAAACCAGCTGGTACTATTTTACAAGCCGATAAAAATGGGATTTGCATAGCAACAAGTAAAGATGCATTAAATATGACAAAACTCCAACCTGCAGGCAAAAAACCAATGTTACCCCAAGATTTATTAAACTCTCGCCAATCTTGGTTTAATATTGGCGAAAAACTTTAGCGCATATTAGACAATAAAGCCTAAATATTACAGGATATTTATTCTTGTAATACTATGGCTTTTTTGCCAATAACGTGGCAAATCTTAATTTAATTCGATTACCATTTATATCTGTTTTATGTAATTCACCGATATCTTCATTGTATTTTATGATTTCCCAATCTTGATAGTAGCTATGGAGTTCATTTTCTTTAAATGTAAATGGAAATCCAACAGAACATGGGTAGTCTTTCGTAGACATGGCACTTACAATCAGATTATAACCACCCGATTTTGTGATTGTCTGCATATTATTAAGCACAGCAGGAACTTTTTCAGGCTGTAAGAACATCATCACTACCGTTGAAATAATAAGGTCATATGAACCTTGCCAATTAGCTTGGTTGATGTCGTAAACTGTAGCTTTAATATGTTCTAGCTTTTCTTCATTAATCACTTGTTGTAAGTTTTTAATGCTCGGTTCAGATTTATCTACTGCATCCACATCAAATCCTAATAGCTGCAAATAAAGTGAATTACGCCCTGAACCACAGCCGAAATCTAAAACCTTACCAGCAGGAATTATTCTGGCTGTAGCTAGTACATCAGAATGAGTTTTAGTCATTTGGTATTTTTTATGGGTATAGTCTTCTGCCAAACAATAAAATGACAGTTGGCATTGTAAATCATCCGATACTTTATCAATAAAATGCCATTGCTGAGGTGGAATAAATGGTGGCTGGTGGACAACATCATAATGATGTTGAGACTTTAATTCTCCTTGATTTGTTAGTATTTTAAAATCCATACTCCCTTTTATGATCTGAAGCTTTGCCCATGTACCAGCTTGAGTATTATGTTTTTCGCGAAACGATTGAGGTAATGATTTGGTATCCCAAATAGGTAATGTTTTATAACAAATTAAGTTTTTCAATTTATTATCACTATTTTAGTAAACTAATAGTTGACTATTATAGTCAATTATTGATGATGTAAACAATATATTATTGATAAGACTAATACAAAACCAAGAAAAATAAATTTATAGTGGCGAAGTTGACCTTATCAACATATAATCATCGTCATCCTAAACTATATAGTAAAATAATAGAGGAAAAATTTATGGGATTTTTAACAGGTAAACGCATACTCGTTACCGGTGTTGCAAGTAACCGTTCTATTGCTTACGGTATTGCACAAGCAATGCATCGTGAAGGTGCTGAATTAGCCTTCACTTACCAAAATGATAAATTAAAAGCACGCGTTGAAGAATTTGCTGCTGATTTTGGTTCTAAAATCATTCTACCTTGTGATGTCGCACATGATGAAAGCATAACTAACTTATTTACTGAGCTAGCAAATACATGGGATAAATTCGATGGCTTTGTCCACGCTATTGCCTTTGCCCCTGGTGATCAATTAGATGGCGATTATGTTAATGCTGTTACACGTGAAGGGTTCGCTATTGCTCATGATATCAGCTCTTATAGTTTTGTTGCTATGGCTAAAGCTTGTCGTTCAATGTTAAATCCGAATTCAGCATTAGTTACCCTATCTTACCTTGGTGCTGAACGTGCAATTCCTAATTATAATGTTATGGGGCTTGCTAAAGCATCTTTAGAAGCTAATGTTCGCTATATGGCAAATGCAATGGGACCAGAAGGTATTCGTGTTAATGCGATTTCTGCAGGTCCAATTCGTACACTTGCAGCATCTGGTATTAAAGATTTTAAAAAGATGCTATCTCACTGTGAATCAGTAACCCCAATCCGTCGTACGGTAACAATAGAAGATGTGGGGAATTCAGCAGCATTCTTATGTTCAAACCTTTCGTCTGGTATTACTGGAGAAGTGATTCATGTCGATGGTGGATTTAGCATTGCTGCAATGAATGAGTTAGAACTTAAATAAGATTGATTTTTAACACTAAAAAAGGGCATCAACGATTATCTTGATGCCTTTTTTAATGGTAGTTAATAACAAATTATTATTTTATTGCGTTATGTTATTCTTTTATTAGTTTTGAACAAAATAGAAAATTTAGAATACATAACTTCTTTTTTCCGCTAAAATCTAAAGTAATTTGCTCAATACAAGTCTGTTGGAGAAAAAATGAAAATAGCAAAAAATAAAGTAGTCAGTTTGGCATACCAAGTGCGCACTAAAGATGGTGTGTTAGTTGATGAAGCTACAGCTACTGCACCACTTGAGTATTTGCAAGGTGCGGGTAACTTATTACAAGATCTAGAAAATGCTTTGGAAGGGCATCAAGTTGGTGATAAATTTGACGTTGAACTAATTAATGCTTACGGAGATTTTAATGATGCTCTTGTACAAAATGTTCCTCGTGATGTGTTTGTAGGCGTTGATCAACTCGAAGTGGGAATGCGTTTTTTTGCCGATACCGATCAGGGCTCTTTACCAGTTGAGATCACGGCTATTGATGGCGATACTATCACCATTGATGGTAATCATATGCTAGCAGGGCAAGATCTAAAATTTAATATTGAAGTATTAGCGATTCGTGAAGCAACAGAAGAAGAAATCGCACACGGTCATATTCATGGTGCTCATGGACACGATCATGGTGGTTGCGGTTGTGGTGGTCATGATCATGAACAAGATGATGAAAATCATGGTTGTTGTGGCGGTGGTCATGGCGGATGTGGCTGTCACTAGTTTTATCGCAAATTGATATTTTAAAGCGCTTTATAGCGCTTTTTCTTTTTTTGCAAAATTGTGAAAAAAGGTTTATTTTTTTGTGAAATTGCTCGGAATATTTCCTTTTTTGGGGTTATTGAATCAATCATTCAGTCATAATTTACTTTTAATCACTAAATAAAAGTACAATGTCCTTAGAATATCCTCAATTAATGCCTCGTGAAAAACTATTAAAATTTGGTGTTGAAGCATTAAGTGATGCTGAACTATTGGCGCTATTTTTACGAACAGGTACCCGTAATTTGCCTGTTTTAGCGTTGTCACAAAGTTTATTAAATGATTTTGGTTCCTTGTATAATTTAATTAATGCAAGTCACCAAGATTTTTGCCAAAAAAATGGCTTAGGTACCGCTAAGTATACGCAATTAAAAGCAGTTGTTGAACTTTCATCGCGTTATTTAAAGGTGAAAATGGCGCACGAAAATTTACTTTCTTCACCATCAGTAACTCATCACTATTTAGCTAGCCGTTTAGCCAATAAAGATCGTGAAATTTTTATGGTGATTTTTTTAGATAATCAACATCATGTTATTTCATCTGAAGAGATGTTTGTTGGTACCTATAATTGTGTAGAAGTCCACCCTCGTGAAATTGTCAGACGAGCACTACAACATAATGCAGCTGCATTAATCTTAGCGCATAATCACCCTTCAGGCATGGCAGAACCGAGTCAAGCAGATCGTCATCTTACTCAAAAAATAGAAGAGGTTTGCAGATTAGTTGATATTCGAGTTATAGACCATATTGTTATCGGCAAAGGCGAATATGTCTCTTTTGCTGAGCGCAGATGGATTTAATCGCTATTTTTACTTACAATAGAGAACATTGCTAATCAATACAATATCTAAACGTGAATATCTTATGAAAAAACAAATTGAACTATTAGAAACTAAAATCGCTTTCCAGGAAATTACCATTGATGAGCTTAATCAAATGGTTACAAACTTACAAGCCGATATAAGCAAATTAAAAGAGCAGTTAATATTATTATCACAAAAACTTCAAGCTTCTCAATCTACTAATATTGCTAACTTATCAGAAGAAACTCCTCCACCTCACTATTGATCACTCTTTTTAGATAAATAATTTGTAATATGCGATATAAGCTTATATAGCCATAACTAAATATTGCAATTAAAAAAGAGCGTTAAATTTTTATATTTAAACTTTGTTGTTATTAATGTTTATACAAAACAAGAAAAACATCGATATTAAGCTCATATAAAAAATTATATGTGAAATTATAGATAAACTCATTACTATTTACAGCTACAGCATTATTAAAGGTGTAGCCATAAATAGTCGAGCTATTTTATAAAATTAGTTAATATATAAAAAATATAGAAAATAAAGATATGATAAATCTTAGAGTAATTAAAAACTAAATAACAGAATATTATTTCAATAAAAAACCGGCATATAGCCGGGTTTTTTATACAATGATTTAATTATCTTATTCAGCTGCTGCTTCTGCTTCTGCTGCAGGGCGATCAACTAATTCAATATAAGCCATTGGAGCATTATCTCCATTACGGAATCCACATTTTAAGATACGTACATATCCACCTGGGCGGGTAGCAAAACGTGGACCTAATTCTGAAAATAATTTTTTCACTGTATCTTTATCACGGATACGAGCAAAAGCCAAACGGCGATTAGCTACGCTATCGCTTTTGGCTAGCGTAATTAACGGTTCAACAACACGACGCAACTCTTTTGCTTTTGGCAATGTAGTTTTGATGATTTCATGTTCAACAAGTGAACTAGTCATGTTACGAAACATTGCTTGACGATGGCTGCTATTTCGGTTCAGTTGACGACCACTTTTACGATGGCGCATAACTTTATCCTTCTTATATAAATTTTATTTTAGTCTTCAACAATACTTGCTGGTGGCCAATTCTCAAGACGCATGCCTAAGGATAAACCACGAGATGCGAGTACATCCTTAATTTCAGTAAGTGATTTCTTACCAAGATTAGGGGTTTTAAGTAGCTCAACTTCAGTACGTTGTACTAAATCACCAATATAATGAACTGCTTCTGCTTTTAAGCAATTAGCAGACCGAACAGTTAATTCTAAATCATCCACTGGACGTAGAAGAATAGGATCAAATTCCGGTTTATCTTCTTTCACTTCTGGTTGACGTACATCGCGTAAATCAACGAAAGCTTCAAGTTGTTCAGCCAAAATAGTTGATGCACGACGGATAGATTCTTCAGGATCGATAGTACCATTTGTTTCCATATCGATGACGAGTTTATCTAAATCAGTTCGTTGTTCCACACGAGCAGCATCAACAGAATAAGCGATACGCTCTATAGGGCTATAACAAGCATCAACCAATAAACGACCGATTGGTCGCTCTTCATCTTCTGACTTAACGCGAGCAGAAGCAGGGACATAACCACGTCCTCGTTGTACACGAATACGCATACTAATTGAAGCATTGGCATCGGTAAGATGACAAATCACTAAATCAGGGTTGGCAATTTCAACATCGCCATCATGAGTGATATCAGATGCAGTAACAGCACCAATACCTGATTTATTTAAAGTCAGCATAACATCATCTTTAGTATGCACACGCACTGCTAACTTTTTCAAATTAAGCAGAATATCAAGTACATCTTCTTGGACGCCTTCTTTAGTACTATACTCATGCAGAACACCGTCAATTTCAACTTCGGTTACTGCATATCCCGGCATAGATGATAATAAAATGCGGCGTAGTGCATTACCTAAAGTATGACCAAAACCTCGCTCAAGTGGCTCTAAAGTCACTTTAGCATGAGTCCGGCTGTATTGAACAACATCAACTAGGTGAGGTTTTAAAAACTCTGTTACAGAACCCTGCATTATGTCCTCTCTTAAGTGCTAAACTTTACTTAGAGTAAAGTTCGACGATCAAATGTTCGTTGATGTCAGCAGATAAATCTGAGCGTTCTGGTAGACGTTTAAATACGCCTTCCATTTTGCCAGCATCAACTTCTAACCAAGTTGGTTTTTCACGTTGTTCAGCTAGCTCTAAAGCAGCTTTAATACGTGCTTGTTTTTTTGATTTTTCGCGAACACTAATCACATCTTCTGGTGAAACCTGATAAGATGCAATATTTACAACGCGACCATTAACAAGAACAGCTTTATGACTAACTAATTGACGAGCTTCAGCACGAGTTGCACCGAATCCCATACGATAAACAACGTTATCTAAGCGGCGTTCTAAAAGACCAAGTAGGTTTTCACCTGTATTGCCTTTAATACGCGCAGCATTTTTATAGTAATTACGGAATTGACGTTCTAAAATTCCATAAATACGTCTAACTTTCTGTTTCTCACGTAACTGAACACCATAATCTGATAAACGCGGTTTACGCGCACCATGTTGCCCAGGAGCTTGTTCTAACTTACATTTACTGTCAATCGCTCGAACGCCAGATTTAAGAAACAAATCTGTACCTTCACGACGACTTAATTTGAGCTTTGGTCCCAAATATCTTGCCATTTTATTTCTCCAATAATCCTAAACATTCAGCGTTTAATAAAAATTAAACACGACGTTTTTTTGGTGGACGACAACCGTTATGAGGAATCGGAGTAACATCAGTAATGTTAGTGATGCGATAACCCGCAGCATTTAATGCACGAATTGTTGACTCACGACCAGGACCAGGTCCTTTTACCATAACTTCCAGATTCTTAATTCCGTAATCTTTTACAGCTTCAGCACAACGTTCTGCTGCAACCTGAGCAGCAAAAGGAGTCGACTTACGAGAGCCACGGAAACCAGAACCACCAGCGGTTGCCCAACCCAACGCATTACCTTGTCGATCGGTAATAGTTACGATTGTATTGTTAAATGATGCATGAATATGAGCTACACCATCAGAAACTTGCTTTTTTACACGTTTACGTGTACGAACAGGTGTCTTTGCCATTTATTTATCACCTCAATTATTTCTTGATTGGCTTACGCGGTCCCTTACGGGTACGAGCGTTAGTCTTAGTGCGTTGACCACGGACAGGAAGTCCACGACGATGACGCATGCCACGATAACAACCAAGGTCTAATAAACGCTTGATACTCATAGTTACTTCACGACGTAAATCACCTTCAACAGTAAATTTAGCGACTTGTTCGCGTAACTTTTCAATCTGATCTTCAGATAGTTCTCTGATCTTAACATTCTCAGGAATACCAGCTTCAGCGCAAATTGTCTTAGCACGGGTATTTCCGATACCATAAATTGCTTGTAAAGCAATTACAGCATGTTGCTGATCAGGAATGTTAATGCCTGCTATACGGGCCACTATGCACTCCTTTTTTTGTTAATGTTAGCAAACTCACCATACTGAAAAGCCCGTTTTCAGGATACTCAAATAGTGAGTTTACAAATAAATTAGGCTGGCTATTCTAGCCAGCTTTACTATACTTTGGCAAGTAAAATATACAAAATTTCAACTTTACAGTTAAATAATTAACCTTGACGTTGTTTGTGTTTACCTTCAACGCAAATAACTCGAACAATACCATTGCGTTTAATGATTTTACAATTTCTGCATAATTTCTTGACTGAAGCACGAACTTTCATTTTTTTCTCCGTAACTTCGGGCTAACTTATCGGCCATAGCCTTTAAGATTCGCTTTCTTTAACACTGACTCATAACGATTTGGCATCATTAAAGTCTGTACTTGTGCCATAAAATCCATGATTACAACAACAACAATTAATAAAGAAGTTCCACCGAATTGAACAGGAACTTTCATTGCACTTGTCATAAACATTGGGACCAAACATACAAAAGTAATGTAAATAGCGCCAATTAGCGTTAAACGTGTCATTACTTTGTCAATATACTTAGATGTTTGTTCACCTGGGCGGATACCTGGAATAAATGCACCAGATTTTTTTAATTGTTCAGCGGTTTCTCTTGGGTTGAAAACCAACGCTGTATAAAAGAAACAAAAAAAGATAATCGCTGCCGCAAAAAAGATTATATATAACGGTTGTTCATGTGAGAAATATTGTCCAATAAGCACAATAATATATCTCCATCCTTCCCCATCTCCTTGAAACCAAGAAGCCATCATAGATGGTAACATAACAATTGTTGAGGCAAATATTGCAGGAATAACCCCTGCCATATTAATCTTTAATGGTAAGTGTGACGATTGTGCCGCATAGATACGACGGCCTTGTTGGCGTTGTGCGTAGTTAACAACTATTCGTCGCTGACCGCGTTCAACAAATACAACAAAATAAGTCACACCAATCACTAATGCTGCAACAACTAACAATAAAATCGGATGTAAATTTCCAGAACGAGCTTGTTCAATTGTTTCATATATTGCATGAGGAAGACCAGCCACAATACCAGCAAAGATAATGATTGAAATTCCATTACCTACGCCTCGCTCTGTAATCTGCTCGCCGAGCCACATAAGAAACATAGTGCCAGTAATTAAACTAACCGATGCAATAAAATAGAAAGAAAATCCAGGATTAATCACCACATGACCATAGCCAGGAATGTTTGGTAAACCAGTTGCAATACCAATCGACTGCACAATCGCTAAAGCTAATGTACCATAGCGTGTATATTGACTAATTTTCTTACGCCCTGATTCACCTTCTTTCTTCAATTCTGCTAACTTAGGACTAATTGCCGTTAATAACTGTACAATAATTGATGCAGAAATATAAGGCATTATACCTAATGCAAAAATTGAAGCACGGCTTAAAGCACCACCAGAGAACATATTGAACATACCCACAATACCATTTGATGATGCTTGTGTTAGTAAATCCGATAACGCTTTAGTATCAATACCAGGAACAGGGATGTAAGAACCTAAACGAAAAACAATTAGCGCCAATAGCACAAACATTAATCGTTTTTGCAACTCCCCACTACCACCACGTGTACTTTGAAAATCTAATCCTGGTTGCTTTGCCATTTTTCTACTTATTCCTCAATTTTTCCGCCAGCAGCTTCAATTGCAGCTTTTGCACCTTTAGTTACTCGAATACCACGAACTGTTACTGGTTTTGTTACTTCGCCAGATAACATAATCTTCGCATATTCAATTTGTGAATTAATCACATTAGCAACTTTCAAGCTATTCAGATCAACAATTTCACCTTCGACTTTCATTAAATCAGAAAGACGAACTTGTGCCGTAACTTGTGCCTTACGTGAGGTAAAACCAAATTTAGGTAAACGACGATATAAAGGCATTTGACCACCTTCAAAGCCGCGACGCACGCCACCACCTGAACGAGATTTTTGACCTTTAATACCACGAGTACCAGTTTTACCTAAACCAGAACCGATTCCTCGACCTAAACGTTTAGATGCATGCTTTGAACCTTCAGCAGGAGATAAAGTATTTAAACGCATTACTATTACTCCTCCACTTTAACCATGTAATAAACTTGGTTCACCATACCTCGAATTGCAGGAGTATCCTCACGTTCAACAGTATGACCAATACGGCGCAATCCTAAACCAACTAACGTTGCTTTATGCTTCGGTAGACGACCAATAGAACTACGCGTTTGTGTAATTTTAATTGTTTTTGCCATGGCTAATTACCCCAAAATTTCTTCGACGGTTTTACCACGCTTAGCAGCAACCATTTCTGGTGATTTCATATTTTCTAAGCCATCAATCGTTGCACGAACCACATTAATTGGGTTAGTAGAACCATATGCTTTAGCTAGAACGTTACGAACTCCAGCAACTTCTAAAACGGCACGCATTGCACCACCGGCAATAATACCAGTACCTTCTGATGCTGGTTGCATATAAACACGAGAACCTGTATGAGCACCTTTAACTGGATGCTGTAAAGTATCATTGTTTAAAGCAATATTAATCATATTACGACGTGCTTTTTCCATTGCTTTTTGGATTGCTGCTGGCACTTCACGTGCCTTACCATATCCAAAACCTACGCGGCCATTACCGTCACCAACAACTGTTAGTGCAGAAAAACTAAAAATACGACCACCTTTTACGGTTTTAGAAACTCGGTTAACTGCGATTAGTTTTTCCTGCAGTTCACCAGCTTGTTTTTCGATGTTTGACATCTTTAACTCCTACCTTAGAACTGTAGGCCAGCTTCGCGAGCAGCATCTGCTAGCGCCTGAACTCGACCATGATATTGGAAACCTGAACGATCAAAAGAAACTTCTTTTATATCCTTCGCTAATGCACGCTCTGCAATTACTTTACCAACTGCTGCTGCTGCATCTTTGTTTCCGGTGTATTTTAAACTTTCTCTGATAGCTTTTTCTAAAGTAGAAGCAGCTGCCAGTACTTCTGATCCGTTTGGTGCGATAATCTGCGCATAAATATGACGCGGAGTGCGATGAACCACCAAGCGAGTTGCAAGTAGTTCATGCATCTTGCGACGCGCTTTAGTTGCACGACGGATACGAGCTGATTTCTTATCCATAGTGTTACCTTACTTTTTCTTAGCTTCTTTAGTACGCACAACTTCATCTGCGTAACGAACACCTTTACCTTTATAAGGCTCAGGACGACGATAAGCACGGATATCTGCTGCAACTTGTCCAATTAACTGTTTATCAGCACTTTTCAGAACTATCTCAGTTTGAGAAGGACATTCAGCGGTTACACCTGCAGGTAGCTGATGCTCAATTGGATGAGAATATCCAAGAGATAAACCAATTTCACTACCTTTAACTTGTGCACGATAACCGACACCAACTAGCTGAAGTTTTTTAGTAAAACCTTCAGTAACACCAATAACCATTGCATTAATTAACGCCCGAGCGGTACCTGCTTGAGCCCAAGCATTAGCAAAACCATCTCGAGGGGCAAATTTAATTTGTCCTTCTTCTTGATTAATAACAACAGCATTATTTATTGTACGAGTTAACTCGCCATTTTTACCTTTAATCGTAATTACCTGACCATTGAGTTTTACCTCTACGCCAGCAGGAATAACGACAGGTGCTTTTGCAACACGAGACATTTTTTTCTCCCTTACGCTACGTAGCAGATAATTTCACCACCAAGACCTGCTTGGCGTGCTGCTCGATCAGTCATAACACCTTTAGAAGTAGAAACAACTGCGATACCTAGTCCAGCCATAACTTTTGGCAATTCATCTTTACGCTTATAAATACGTAAACCTGGACGACTAACACGTTTAATGCTCTCTACAACAGCTTTACCTTGGAAATACTTAAGTGTAATTTCCAGTTCCGGCTTAGTGTCACCAACAATTTTATAGTCCCCGATGTAACCTTCTTCTTTTAGCACATTGGCAATTGCCACTTTTAGCTTAGAGGAAGGCATGGTGACTGCAACTTTATTCGCAGCTTGACCGTTACGAATACGGGTCAACATATCTGCTATAGGATCTTGCATGCTCATCTATAACACTCCCCTGATTACCAACTTGCCTTTTTAAGACCAGGAATCTCACCACGCATGGCTGACTCACGAACCTTAATACGGCTTAAACCAAACTTACGAAGGACGCCATGAGGACGACCTGTTTGACGACAACGACGACGTTGACGTGATGGACTAGAATCACGAGGAAGCGTTTGCAATTTAAGCACTGCATTCCAACGATCTTCATCTGATGCATTAAGATCAGAGATAATCGCTTTTAATTCTTGACGCTTTGCAAAATATTTTTCTGCTAGCTTAACGCGTTTCTTATCGCGTTCAATCATTGATTGTTTAGCCATTATACCCTACCTTACTTACGAAATGGGAAGTTAAAGGCAGATAATAAAGCTCGGCCTTCTTCATTTGATTGTGCACTTGTTGTGATAGTAATATCTAAACCACGAACACGATCAACTTTATCATAATCGATTTCAGGGAAAACGATTTGCTCACGAACACCCATGCTATAATTACCACGACCATCAAAAGATTTTGCGCTTAGACCACGAAAATCTCGGGTGCGAGGAAGGGCAATATAAACTAGACGTTCAAAAAATTCCCACATACGTTCGCCACGTAAAGTGACTTTACAACCAATAGGATACCCTTGACGGATTTTAAAACCAGCAACTGATTTGCGTGCTTTAGTGACTAGTGGTTTTTGACCACTGATTGCAGCTAAATCTGCAACAGCATTATCTAATAATTTCTTATCAGTAATTGCTTCACCCACACCCATATTCAAGGTGATCTTTTCGATCCGAGGGACTTGCATGACAGATTTGTAGCCAAACTGTTCTTGCAGCTTATTTACTACCTGTGTTTTGTAGTAATCATGCAGTTTCGCCATCGTACACTCCAAATTACTTAATTGATTAACTTATTAGTAGACTTATAAAAACGGACTTTTTTACCGTCTTCAAAACGAAAGCCTACACGATCTGCTTTGTCTGTTTCAGGATTATAAATTGCCACATTAGAAACATTAATTGCTGCCTCTTTCTCAACAATTCCACCTTCTTGATTCAGTGCCGGTACAGGTTTTTGGTGTTTTTTCACCAAGTTAATACCCTCAACAATCACTTTACCAGTAGACAAAACGCTTTTCACTTTACCGCGCTTACCTTTATCTTTACCAGTTAACACGATAACTTCATCATCTCGACGGATTTTCGCTGCCATTTCCCGCTCCTTAAAGTACTTCTGGTGCTAATGAAATGATCTTCATAAACTTCTCTGAACGAAGTTCACGAGTGACCGGTCCAAAAATACGCGTACCAATCGGTTGCTCACTGTTATTATTTAAAATAACACAAGCATTACGATCGAAACGAATGACAGAACCATCAGGGCGACGAACACCTTTTCTAGTTCGCACGACAACAGCTTTAAGAACATCACCTTTTTTAACTTTACCACGTGGAATTGCTTCTTTAATGGTAACTTTGATGATATCACCTACCGCTGCATAACGACGGTGCGATCCACCGAGAACCTTGATACACATTACGCTACGTGCGCCAGAATTATCAGCAACATCGAGCCTAGTCTGTTCTTGGATCATTTTAATGCTCCGTTTAAATAAATTATTGTCTAATCTACCTTCATCCACCTCAACAACCATGGATAAGAATAGACAACCAAAAAACCACATATATGTGAGGGCACATAGTATAACACCACTCAAATAAAATGGATAGCATAAAATAAACGGCTACGATTAGCCGCTTATTATATTATGTTCGGTTTTTAATCAAATAGATTAAATCACCGCTTTTTCTACGATTCGAACAAGAGTCCAAGATTTCGTTTTTGATAACGGACGACACTCTTTAATTTCTACAGTATCCCCAATACCACACTCGTTGTTTTCATCATGTACATGCAATTTAGTCGTACGTTTTATGAACTTACCATATAACGGATGCTTCACTTTACGTTCAATAGCCACAGTAATGGATTTATCCATTTTGTCGCTAATAACACGACCTTGCTGAGTACGAATTTTTACTTCAGTAGTCATATTACGCACCCGCCTTCTCAGTTATTAATGTCTTAACACGTGCAACATTACGACGCACTTGCTTTAACATATGAGTCTGTGTCAACTGACCTCCAGCTAATTGCATACGTAAGTTAAATTGCTCACGTAATAAATTAAGAAGTTCAGTATTTAACTCTTCAACGCTTTTTTCGCGTAGCTCTTTTGCTTTCATTTACATCACCGTCTTAATTACAAAGGTGGTTTTAATTGGCAGTTTTGCAGCTGCCAACGCAAATGCTTCACGAGCAACTTCTTCCGGTACTCCGTCCATCTCATAAAGGACTTTACCCGGTTGAATCTGAGCAACCCAGTATTCAACGTTACCCTTACCTTTACCCATACGCACTTCAAGTGGCTTTTCAGTAATTGGCTTATCAGGGAAAACTCGAATCCAGATTTTACCTTGACGCTTAACTGCACGAGTCATTGCACGACGTGCTGCTTCGATCTGGCGCGCAGTCAAACGACCACGACCCACAGCCTTAAGACCGAATGTACCGAAACTAACGTCAGTACTCACAGCAAGACCACGATTGCGGCCCTTGTGCACTTTACGGAATTTTGTACGCTTTGGTTGTAACATCAGCGACGCTCCTTATTGTTTTCGGCCTTTGCGCTGCTTTTTCGGTTGAGCAGCAGGTTGTTTTTCTGCTTGTTCAACGGCAGCCATACCACCAAGGATCTCACCTTTGAAGATCCACACTTTAACACCAATAATACCATAGGTAGTTAATGCTTCAGATAAACCATAGTCAATATCAGCTCGTAATGTATGTAAAGGTACTCGACCTTCACGATACCATTCGCTACGAGCAATTTCAGCGCCGCCTAAACGACCACTTACTTCAACTTTGATACCTTTAGCACCTGCTTTCATTGCATTTTGAACCGCTCGTTTCATAGCACGACGGAACATAACACGGCGTTCAAGCTGAGAAGTGATGCTATCCGCAACTAATTTAGCATCTAGTTCAGGTTTACGAACTTCAGCAATATTAATTTGCACTGCAACATCACGTTTTTCTCTTTTGTCTTTGTATTTATTGACAATAGAAGCTACGGCATTACGTAATTTTTCAACGTCCTCACCTTTTTTACCAATCACAATACCCGGACGAGCAGTATGAATAGTAATGCGAACGTTAGTTTCTGCTGAACGATCGATCACAATTTTAGAAATTGATGCTTGAGCTAATTCTTTATTCAAGAACTCACGCACCCTAAAATCACTTTCTAAATTATCAGCGAATGTCTTTGTACCCGAATACCATGTAGATGTCCAAGGCTTAACAATGCCTAGTCGGATACCATTTGGATTTACTTTTTGACCCATTGCTATTCTCCAGCCTAGCGATCTGAGACGATCACGGTAATGTGACTCGTACGCTTCAAAATGCGATCTGCACGACCTTTCGCACGAGGCATAATGCGCTTCATGGTTGGGCCTTCGTCTACGAAAATTTTCGCAACTTTTAGATCATCAATATCAGCACCATCGTTATGCTCTGCATTAGCAATAGCAGACTCTAATACTTTTTTAACAAGTACAGCCGCTTTTTTATTGGTGTATGTTAAAATATCAAGTGCCTGAGACACATTTTTACCGCGAACTAGATCTGCAACTAAGCGAACTTTTTGTGCAGAAGAACGAGCGTGGCGGTACTTTGCAATTGTTTCCATCTCTTTCTCCTACTTATTTCTTCTTAGCTTTCTTATCCGCCGCGTGGCCGCGATAAGTACGAGTCGGCGCGAATTCACCCAATTTATGCCCAACCATTTCATCGGAAACATAAACTGGAACGTGCTGACGACCATTATGGACAGCGATGGTCAAGCCGATCATATTAGGAAAGATCGTTGAACGACGGGACCAAGTACGAATTGGTTTCTTGTCCCCGCTTTCCACCGCTTTCTCTACCTTCTTCAGCAAGTGTAGGTCAATAAAAGGACCCTTCTTGAGAGAACGTGGCATAGCTAATCCTCTATATTAATTATTTCTTATTGCGACGGCGAACAATATACTTATCAGTACGTTTGTTGCTACGCGTTTTCAATCCTTTGGCTTTTTGACCCCATGGAGACACAGGATGTTTACCAAAGTTACGACCTTCACCACCACCATGTGGATGGTCTACCGGGTTCATTGCTGTTCCACGAACAGTAGGACGAACACCACGCCAACGCGTCGCACCCGCTTTACCTAATACGCGAAGCATATGCTCTGAATTACCTACTTCACCGATAGTAGCACGGCAATCAGATAATACTTTACGCATTTCACCTGAACGCAAACGTAATGTTACATAAGCACCATCACGTGCAACGATTTGAACATAACTACCAGCAGAGCGAGCAAGTTGTCCGCCTTTACCTGGTTTCATTTCAATATTATGTACGGTAGAACCGACTGGAATATTGCGCATTGGTAAACAGTTACCTGTTTTAATTGATGCATCAACACCAGATTGGATCTGATCACCTGCTTTTAAGCCTTTAGGCGCTAAAATATAACGACGCTCACCGTCTTTATATAAAATTAATGCAATATTTGCACTACGGTTTGGATCATATTCCAAACGCTCAACAACCGCTGGAATACCATCTTTATTTCGCTTAAAGTCAACAATACGGTAATGCTGTTTATGACCACCGCCGATATGACGAGTAGTGATTCGACCATTATTATTGCGACCACCAGTTTTGCTTTTTGAATCAAGCAATGGTGCATAAGGTTTACCTTTATGCAACTCTGGGTTAACCACCTTAACAACGTGGCGACGACCCGGAGATGTAGGTTTACATTTAACAACTGCCATTGTTCTTACTCCTCCGAATTACTCAGCGACGCCAGTAAGGTCTAAATTTTGACCTTCTGCTAAAGTTACGTAAGCTTTTTTCCAGTCGCTACGGCGACCGATTTGTTGACCACGACGCTTAACTTTGCCTTTAACAACAAGTGTATTAACGTCATCTACTTTAACTTCAAATAGTTGTTCAACTGCGGCTTTAATCTCTCTCTTAGTAGCATCTTTAGCAACTTTTAATACTAATGTATTTGTTTTTTCCATTGAAATGGATGCTTTTTCAGAAACATGTGGTGCTCGCAGGACTTTAAGCAGACGCTCTTCACGAATCATGCTAACATCTCCTCTACTTGTTTAACGGCATCAACAGTGATAACTACTTTGTCAAATGCAATCAAACTAACTGGATCAATACCTGCCACATCACGCACATCAACTTTATATAAGTTACGTGCTGCTAAGAAAAGATTTTCATCAACTTCAGATGTGATGATAAGAACATCATTAAGATTCATATCATTTAATTTCTGAATTAATAATTTAGTCTTAGGTGCTTCAACAGTAAATGTTTCAACTACAATTAAACGTTCTTGACGCACTAATTCAGAGAAAATACTCTTTAATGCACCACGATACATTTTACGGTTAACTTTTTGGCTATGATCTTGTGGTTTTGCTGCAAATGTTACACCACCACTACGCCAGATTGGGCTCTTAATAGAACCTGAACGAGCACGACCGGTACCTTTTTGACGCCATGGTTTTTTACCTGAACCAGCGATTTCTGCACGAGTTTTTTGTGCGCGAGAACCCTGACGAGCAGCAGATGCATAAGCAACAACTACTTGATGAACTAACGCTTCATTAAACTCACGTCCGAAGGTAGTTTCGGAAACAGAAAGCGCTTTCGCGTCTTTTACTACTAATTCCATCTCTATCTCCTCGACGTTAAGCCTTGATTGCCGGTTTAACAATTACGTCACTATTGATTGCACCTGGTACTGCACCTTTAATTAATAAAAGGTTACGTTCTGCATCAACACGTACAATATCTAAGTTTTGAACAGTTACACGTTCATTACCTAGGTGACCTGCCATTTTACGACCTTTGAACACTTTACCTGGGGTTTGGTTTTGACCGATAGAACCATGACCACGATGTGCCAAAGAGTTACCATGTGTTGCATCTTGAGTGCGGAAATTCCAGCGCTTAGTAACGCCAGCAAAACCTTTACCTTTAGATGTCCCAGTAACATCAACTTTTTTAACGTCAGTGAAAATATCAACGTTAATACTTTGACCTACATTAAATTCGCCTTGTTCAAAACGAAATTCCCATAGACCACGACCAGCTTCAACGCCAGCCTTAGCGAAATGACCTGCTTCAGGTTTATTTACTCGACTTGCTTTTTTGCTACCAGTGGTAACCTGAATAGCTTGATAACCATCATTTTCAAGTGTTTTAACTTGAGTAACGCGGTTACTTTGAACTTCAACTACGGTGACAGGAATAGAAACACCTTCTTCAGTGAAGATTCGTGTCATTCCTACTTTACGACCGATTAAACCAATCATTGTTTCGACCTCTCAATCATACAGCCTAGGATTAACCTAAACTGATCTGCACATCAACACCGGCAGCAAGATCTAGGCGCATTAAAGCATCAACTGTTTTTTCAGTTGGCTCAACAATATCAACTAGACGTTTATGAGTGCGAATTTCATATTGATCGCGCGCATCTTTATTCACGTGCGGAGAAATCAATACAGTAAAACGCTCTTTGCGTGTCGGTAATGGAATAGGACCACGAACCTGCGCACCTGTGCGCTTCGCAGTTTCTACAATTTCAGCAGTTGATTGATCAATCAAACGATGATCAAACGCTTTTAACCGGATACGGATTCTTTGGTTCGACATGAGACCAGAGCTCCACTATTTAAAAGTTATAACAAAAGACTACTCCTCTTACCCTGTTTCGATTGACAGGAGAGTGTAATCCGTTCTTTTCGTAACTCCCATATCGGAAGTATTGTTGATATAATTCAATAATTTTACATATTAATTATACCGTTGTATGCATTTACCACTGATAAGTCAGTAAGTAAAGTGCTAATAATTATACGTAAATAAACAACTAATGCAAGGAATAATTATTAATAAATGACTTGTTTAATAAATAATAAAATTTTTATCGCACACTTTTTTGATTAGATTTGACGCTATTAAATAGCGTCTTATTTGTTAATAAAATAATAATGAGGTAGTAAGTCACTACAAAGTGACTTACTAATGATCTTCTTTGGCATGGTTAAGAGTATATCTTGGAATCTCAACCTCTAAATCTTCGTTTGTAACACGCGCTTGGCAGCTTAGGCGGCTATGAGGTTCAACACCCCAAGCTTTATCTAGCATGTCATCTTCTTGCTCATCACTTTCGCCTAGAGAATCAAATCCTTTGCGAACAATACAGTGGCATGTAGAACAAGCACATGACATTTCGCAAGCATGCTCAATTTCAATATCATTGCGCAATGCTACTTCTAAAATAGATTCACCTTCTTCGGCTTCAACAGTTTTGCCTTCAGGACAAAGATCAGCATTAGGTAAAAATGTAATTTTTGGCATAATAATCTCGTTAGTTAAATATCATCGACGCTATGACCAGTTAAAGCATGACGAATTGACCTATCCATTCGCTTAGCTGCAAAATTTTGTGTTACTTTATCAACAATTTTAATTTGTTTCTCAATTGCATAACTGTCATTTGACTCACTTACAGCTTGTAATTGATGCTTAGCAACTAAAATATGGTTTAATTCACTTTCATTTAATAAGTTAGCATCTTTATCTAAGGCACTTTGTAAGCTTTCAAGCACTCTAGCAGCCTCAACTTTTTGTTCGGCAAGCATTCGAATCTGTTTATCTTGCTCTGCGTAACTGATTGAATCTTGAATCATATTGGCAATTTCATTATCAGTTAGTCCATATGAAGGTTTTACTTCAATAGCAGCTTCAATACCCGTTGATTTTTCCATTGCTGTTACGCTTAATAAACCATCAGCATCAACTTGGAAAGTCACCTTAATGTGTGCGCCACCAGCTGGCATCGGTGGAATACCTTGCAGAGTAAAACGAGCCAAAGATCGACAATCAGCAACACTTTCACGTTCTCCTTGTAAAACATGAACCATCATCGCAGTTTGGCCATCTTTAAAAGTGGTAAACTCTTGAGCTCTTGCACACGGAATTGTACTATTACGTGGAATAATTTTTTCGACCAATTCACCCATGATCTCAATGCCTAACGACAATGGGATAACATCAAGCAATAACATATCAGAATCGGGTTTATTGCCAACCAAAATATCGGCCTGAATAGCTGCACCGATAGCAACTACTTTATCAGGATCGATAGATATTAAGGGATTAGTTTTAAAATAATGCCCTACTAATTCTCGCACTAATGGCACACGAGTAGATCCACCAACCATAACAATTTCAACTACTTCATCCACATTAACTTCGGCATCTTTTAACGCACGACGACAAACAGCCAAAGTACGTTTAACCAATGGATCAATTAATTGTTGAAATTGCTGGCGAGTAATAGTCAAGGATTGATTATGAAGAGAAAATACAGCCGAGTCTTGTTCACTTAGTAAAATCTTTATTTTAGTAGCTTGGTTGCTGATTTTTTGATTAATATAAGGGTCTATATTATTAGTTAATCCTAATTTCTCTTTTATATAGTCAGCAAGTAACCGATCAAAATCATCACCGCCAAGAGCTGAATCACCACTTGTTGCTAGAACTTCAAAAACACCTTTATTTAATCGTAAAATAGAAATATCAAAAGTACCACCACCTAAATCATAAACAGCAATTATACCTTCCTTTCCTGAATCTAAGCCGTACGCAATTGCAGCTGCTGTAGGTTCATTAAGTAGGCGCAATACATGCAAACCGGCTAATTTTGCCGCATCTTTTGTTGCTTGCCGTTGTGCCTCATCAAAATAAGCCGGCACAGTAATAACCGTGCCATCAATTTCACCTTGCAAGCTCTCTTTTGCTCGCTCAGTTAACGCTATCAAAATTTCTGATGAAACTTGTATTGGATTTACTTGCTCATTAGGCAAATTTAATAAAGGAACCCCATTTTCAGTTTGTGAAAAAGTATATGGAAATTGTGATGAATCTATATCAGATAAACTTCGCCCCATTAATCGCTTAATAGAGCTAACTGTATTTTGCGGATCATTCACAGCATTTTCTTTGGCATTTGTCCCAATCGTGATAACAGAGTTATCATCATGATCGACGCCATAATGCACAACGGATGGCAATAGCGGATTACCTTCTAGATCAGGCAATACCTCTGCTTGTCCGCTTCGTACTGTTGCTACTAATGAGTTAGTTGTACCAAGATCAATTCCCACAGCAAGGCGGCGCTGATGTGGTAGTGGAGTTTGTCCTGGTTCGCTGATCTGTAATAATACCATTTAATCTATCTCTATCGATACGTTACTTATCTTAAATTATAAATCAAATTGCTTTTCTTGTAACTTTTCGATTTGTTCAATCAATCTGGCAAAATAGCGAATTTTATAGATCTGATTAAGTGCTTTTGACCAATCTTGATTAGCAATAAATTGTAATAATTCGTTATAGACTATCTTTTGACGAGCAACAATTTCCGCATAAAAATCATCTAATAATTCAAAATTATCTTTACTTTCGATATCATCAAGTCTTTCACGTAAAACAAATTGCTCCATTAAAAAATCAGTATCATGAATAATACTTTGTTCAGTTGCTACATCAAAACCTTGTAGAGATAAAAAATACTCAGCGGCTTTAATAGGATTTTTTAACGTATGATAACCATCATTAATGATTGCTGACTTTTGAACAATTGCCACTTTATCAATATCATTTACAACAGCAAAGTTATCTGGGTGATATTGCTTTTGCAATTGCTGATAATGAGTTGTTAGTTGAGCGACATCAACCGGCAATTGAACTGGCAAACTAAATAGCTCGAAGTAATTAACCATAATTATTGTGTCCAATTACACATTAAAGCTTTCGCCACAACCACATTCGTTCTTCGTATTAGGATTATTAAACTTGAAACCTTCATTTAATCCTTCTTTAACAAAATCAAGTTCAGTACCATCAATATAAACTAAACTTTTTTTATCCACGATAACTTTGACATGTTTATCTTCAAAAACACTATCATCATCATTAATCACATCGGCAAACTCTAAAACGTAAGCCATACCAGAGCAACCCGATGTTTTAACACCTAATCGTAACCCAATGCCCTTTCCACGATTAGCCAAAAAAGCTTGAACACGATCAGCTGCGCTATTAGTCAATGTGATTGCCATTAACGTTGTCCTTTTTTGGTTTTATAATCATCAATAGCAGCTTTAATTGCATCTTCCGCTAGAATTGAGCAGTGAATTTTAACCGGAGGTAAAGCAAGTTCTTTAGCAATATCCGTATTTTTAATAGCTTTTGCTTCGTCTAATGATTTACCTTTTATCCATTCTGTAACCAAAGAACTCGATGCAATCGCACTACCACAACCATAAGTTTTAAACTTAGCATCTTCAATAATACCGTTATCATTCACTTTGATTTGTAGACGCATCACATCACCACACGCTGGTGCACCAACCATACCACTACCAACATTAGGATCATTTTGATCAAACGAACCAACATTACGTGGGTTTTCATAATGATCAACGACTTTTTCACTATATGCCATAATTTACTCCCAATTTTAATGTGCTGACCATTTAATCTTTGTTAAATCAACGCCATCTTTAAACATTTCCCAAAGCGGCGATAAATCTCTTAATTTTCCGATAGATTGTTTAATTAATTTAATAACATAATCAATCTCTTCTTCCGTTGTGAAACGACCAAGAGAAAAACGAATTGAACTATGAGCAAGTTCATCATTAAGCCCTAATGCTCGTAATACATAAGACGGCTCTAAGCTAGCAGATGTGCATGCAGAACCAGATGAAACAGCTAAATCTTTTAAAGCCATCATCAACGATTCACCTTCAATGTAAGCAAAACTCACATTCAGGATATTTGGCACACTGTGCTCCAAAGAACCATTTAAATAAACCTCTTCAATGTCTTTTAAGCCATTCCATAAACGATTCTTTAAGGCTAATAAACGAGGCATTTCAGTTGCCATCTCTTGTTTAGCTATATGATATGCTTCCCCCATACCCACAATTTGATGCACAGGTAAAGTACCAGAGCGCATACCTCGTTCATGACCACCACCATGCATTTGCGCTTCAATACGTACACGTGGTTTACGTCTTACATAAAGTCCGCCAATACCTTTTGGCCCATAAATCTTATGGCCTGAAAATGACATTAAATCAACTTGTAAATTAGCTACATCAATTGGTAATTTACCAACAGACTGAGTTGCATCAACATGAAAAACAATGCCTCTTTCACGGCACATCTCACCAATTTTTTCGATGTCTTGTATTACACCCGTTTCATTATTGACATGCATAATTGATACAACTGTTGTATCACTACGTATAGCTGCAGCAAGTTTATCAAGATCAAGAATCCCATCGGATTCTGGCGTTAAATAAGTCACTTCATAACCTTCTCGCTCAAGTTGGCGACAAGTATCAAGCACGGCCTTGTGCTCCGTTTTACAAGTAATAATGTGCTTACCTTTGGCTTGATTAAAATGAGCAGCACCTTTGATTGCTAAATTATCTGCTTCAGTTGCCCCTGAAGTAAAAACAATTTCGCGTGAATCAGCACCAATAAGATCGGCAATTTGATTACGGGCAATATCAACAGCTTCTTCAGCTTGCCAGCCAAATTTATGGGAACGAGATGCTGGATTACCGAATATACCGTCTGGCGTTAAATACTGCATCATTTTTTCAGCAACTCTAGGATCTACAGGCGTTGTTGCTGCATAATCCATATAAATAGGTAGTTTCATTAATTACTCCCAATGAAAAATTCTGTATTCTATTTTATTAATTAATTTGAACGTGTTGTATATTACTTTGTCGGTTAGCTACTTCTTTCACTTCTTCATTATTGACTAACTCGCTTAACGTAATACTTGTTAAAAAATCTTCAATTCGTTCACTTAAATCATTCCAAAGTGTGTGTGTTAGGCATCTAACACCACCTTGACATCCGTCTTTGCCATGGCATTTTGTCGCATGCACTGTTTCATCAACAGCTTTAACAATTGCACTAATTGCAATTTGATCCATACTACGACTAAGTATATAACCACCACCTGGACCTCTAACACTCTGCACCAAACCATTTTTACGTAAACGAGCGAACAGTTGTTCAAGGTAAGAAAGCGATATTTCTTGACGTTCTGAAATATCAGCAAGTGATACAGGACCTGAATCAGAATGCAACGCAACATCCAGCATTGCAGTTACCGCATATCGCCCTTTTGATGTCAACTTCATTAATTATTCCCCTCAACATGATAAAGTACATTTTATATAACCTTTTAATTTAGTCAAGTATTTAGTTGAGTATTTTAGTAGGAATTAAATAACCAGTTTTTCATCAATATCGACGGATTATACAATAATATGCTAATCTATAAGCCATTTTGACGTGGGAGTTAAAAGAATGAAAATGGTATTACGTTATTTTTTTATAGTGGGACTAATTCTTTCTAAGAATGCTATTGCAAGCAATTCTCAACAAGATTTAAGAGCAAACTATCAAAAATGGCTTAATTCTTATCAATCATTAAGCCTCGGTGAACAAAAAACATTACTTAATTCGTTAAAGGATTACCCACTTTATCCCTATGCAGCTACTCAGTTTTATAAAAAAAATATCACAACTGTCTCGACGGATATGGTAAATGACTTTGTCAATCAATACAATGATTTTCCTTTAACTGCTGTATTAATTCAGTCTTACTTAGCAGAATTAACTAATCGTCAAGATTGGAATGCAATTGTTTCTTTTACCAAAGATACTTCAATTGCATCCAATTGCCGCTATCAATATGCTTTATTACAACAAGGAAATAATAATGAATCTGTGTTAAATACTATTGAATCAATATGGTTAACAGGAAGAGAGCTCCCTGCAACATGTGATCCTTTACTTGATGCATGGGCAAAAGCAGGAAAACGAACAGCTAACTCTATACTTTTACGTATTGAATTAGCTATTGAATCTAATAACCTTAAACTAGCACGTTATCTAACAAATTTACTGGATGAAGATTATAAAACTATAAAAAGCAATTTACTTGGCTTATTTGATAATCCTCGAAAATTACAAGATTTCGCTAAAAACATTAAAGCAAGTACTTTTACTAAAAAAGTAGTATTAGCTTTTTTTCCTCGTTTAGTAAGAATCGATACGAATTTTGCTGAAAAATTATTACCTCAATTAGTGAAACAACAAAAATTAAATAAAGCTGAACACATTCAATTACAAAAAAGTTTAGCTAACAGTTACTTTAATGATTCGGCAACAGATAAACAAATAAAATGGCGTGATAATTATATTGCTAAATATCATGACACAGCATTAGTTGAAAAACGCATTCGCCTTGCTATTGATGCCAATGACTATACTGGCATTGCCTATTGGTTAACACAATTAAAACCCGAAGATCAATTAAAAGAAGATTGGCAATATTGGCAAGCTAGAGTTTTGTTAAAGAATAATAAGAAAAATGAAGCAAACGCAGTTCTAAAAAAATTATCAGCCAATCGTGGGTTTTATGGCATGGTCAGTGCTCAAATGCTTAATCAACCTTATATTCTTAATAATGAATCAAAAACGCTTACACAATCAGAAATTTCAACATTAAAAAATAAGTATGATAATCAAACAATTATAAAAAGAATCAGTGAGTTACGCTACTGGAAAATGTTATCTGAATCAAGTCGTGAATGGCAATACTTCTTGAACAACAAAGTAAATAATGATGAATATCTTCCTTTAGCTCAATATGCCTATATAAGAGGTTGGGGAGATCTCAGCATTCAGGCAACCATATTAGGTAAGCTTTGGAATAACTGGTCAGAGCGTTTACCACTTATGTATAAAGATATATATAATGAAGCATTAAAAAATAAAAGCATTACGCTTTCTTATGCTTTAGCAATATCTCGCCAAGAAAGCGCTCTTGATACGACTATCCAATCTTCTGCTGGGGCAAGTGGTTTAATGCAATTAATGCCTGCTACAGCAAAAGAAACTGCCAAAAAAGTTAGTACTATCGCTTATTACTCATCCAATCAATTATTTGAACCGGCTACAAACATTCAATTAGGAACATATTATCTCAATAATGTTTATGAACAAAATGATAATAATCGTATATTAGCATCAGCTGCTTATAATGCTGGACCAAGTCGAGTCAAACGTTGGCTCAAAAATAGTAATGGAAAACTTGATGCTGTTGCCTTTATAGACAGTATTCCATTTACTGAAACAAGGAACTATGTCAAAAATGTATTAGTTTACGATTATATTTATAAAATCATTTTAGACCAACCAAAAAGCAATATTCTTACAATAAACGAAATTAACAGACAATATTAATGGTGATCATAATGAAAACTAATGAATGGGAACAAACAGTTAAAATATTACACCAAGCGTTTAACGATGGGTATTCTCTTGATATATTGAAATTATTAATGACAGCCGATGAACGCGATGCATTATTTACGCGAGTTAAAATTATCCATTTATTACTGGATGGTTCTATCAATCAAAGACAACTAAAAGATGAATTAGGAATCGGTATTGCTACTGTCACACGCGGCTCAAATAGTTTAAAAGAAGTAACACCTGAATTTAAAGCATGGTTAGAAAAAACATTATTAAATTAGCTATCAGCTTATTAAACAATATTTATCCACGACATTATTTATAAATAAAAAAGATTAGGTTTTACTACGGATGATTACCTTAGAATAACTTCATTTTCTGTTGCAATAGGCACACAATAATCACATTCAATACATTGGATATCTTTTGCAGATTCAACCGTATTTCTATCACGATTATGATGAATTTCGATTAAACAACCAGAACGTAAATATACTTTTAAAGCTGGCATAGCAGCTAAATGAACTTGTGAAACAAAGTCTTCAAAATTATCCGGTGTACCAATATATTTAAAACAAAGATACAAACCACCTTCGCTAACAACTTGTTCAATATATTCTAGGTGATTATTTTGTTCTAACGCAATGGTATAAAGCTGTTCTTGTTCATTAGCATTATCTTTACTTTTTAAAATTCGATTAAAAGCATAAATTTTATCAGGTAACAGCTCATTTTTATGAGTATAACGAGAAAAATAGTTTTGAAAGAATTGAACCCTTAATTTATGTTTTTCATCTAATAATTTACTTAAATTACAGTTATTTTTATAGGAAATACCCCAAAAGGTTTGTTTTGGCATATTAACGAATGTAGGTTCTGGTAATGTAAGCTTATTTTTATTTAATTCAATTGCGGGAGTTAAACCTGTAGGATCCCAAAATTCAGCGCGTCTGTAACTAGCAGGCGTTTGATTAAACTGTTTTTTAAAAGATCGCGTAAACGTCTGCTGTGAATCAAAACGATATTGCATAGCAATATCTAGAATCGGTTTGCTTGTCATTCTTAAAGAGAGCGCAGCATAAGTTAGGCGTCGATGACGAATATAAGTACCAAGCACTTGACCAGTTACCTGCTTAAACATGCGCTGCAAATGCCATTTTGAATAACCTGACTTTTGTGCAACATGATCAATAGATAATGGTTGCTCCAGATTTTTTTCAATCCAAACGATAAGATCTGAAATGATGCTAACTTGATTCATAAAACCCCATCATAAAATGAACTGGCGAATGTCATGCGATTATGACTTAATCCTAGCAATAAGCAAGGCTTAAATAAAATTTATTTAATCATTCTTAACAAAAAGAATGCGTTCCAGCTTGGTGTTCTGTAATATCTTTTACCCCTGCAAGTTCAGGAAATGCGGCTAATAGCTGTTTTTCAATTCCTTCTTTCAAGGTGTAATCAACCATTGAACAACCATTACACCCACCACCAAATTGTAAAACAACATAATTATCCTCGGTTAATTCAATCAAACTAACATATCCACCATGACTAGCTAACTGAGGGTTAACTTGAGCTTGAATAGCATAGTTAACTCGTTCAATTAACGGCGCATCATCAGCTACCTTTTTCATTTTAGAATTGGGGGCTTTTAATGTTAGTTGAGAACCTAATTCATCCATCACATAATCAATCACTGTTTCTTCTAAAAATGGTGCACTAATTTCATCAATATATACTGAAAAACCTTCAAATTTTTCTTCTATGTCATTATCCTCTATAGTATCAATTGGACAATAAGAAACGCCACACTCAGCACTTGGCGTGCCGGGGTTAATAACAAACACACGAATTTGTGTTCCATCTGATTGATTAACAAGTAACTTTCTAAAATGCTGTTGAGCTGACTCAGAAATAGTAATAATAGACATAATCCCTCACTTTAAGACAATTAAATATTTGAAAATCCAAATTGATCTAATAAATAGTTGACTAACTCTCTTGGTTATTATAGGGCTTGTTTGATATTTTACAATAGCGTACGGCATAAGCACATCACTTGAATATTAGATGCACCACAAATTTTTAATTGCTGGCAAATTGCATTAATCGTATTACCTGTTGTAACAATATCATCAATTAACATGACTGATTTATGTGCAATGTTTTGTCGACAGGTAAAAAGTGTTTCGACATTCTGCATTCGTTCTTTAAGAGATAAATTCTTTTGATCGGGCGTATATTGTTTACGATGTAATAAATAAGGGTAAAAATCCCGATTTAACCATTTAGCAATTGGCTTTGCTAATAATTCAGCCTGGTTATAACCTCGAGACCAATAGCGAATATGATGTAAAGGAACACAAGTTATCAAGTCAGGCTTTTCAAGCCCCATCATTTGTCGTTTTTGATACCATGCTAAAATCATCAATCTGGCTAACGCCAAGGTTAATTCAATTTTATTATAAAACTTTACATGATGTATTAACTTTTTCAATGGATTAACGTATTCAGTGACAGCAATAAGCTCATCCCAATAAGGTTTTCGATCTCGACACCGATAACAAATTTTTGTGGTTAATGAATGAGGCAAACCACATTGATAGCAAACCCGATTAAATTTAGGTAAGTTTTTAACACATTGACTACAGATGCCATGATGAGACAAAAACAAAGGCATATTACACAAAATACAACGCATACAATTCACAACCAATAAATACAATAAGATATTTCAGAATCGAAACAAACTAATTTTTCTATCTGTTTATAAATTTTCTAATAAGCAGGCTTGTTTAAAATATATTTATTAACCTATTGATTACAAAAAAATAAATAACATCTCGATCCATCACACAAAATTCGCGCTTATTTTGCATAAATGTTATTTAAAATAATCAAATATCCGGTATAATCAGCCAACCAATTGGATAAAGGATTTAATATATGGAAAAAATCAAAACATTATTTATTGCTCTGTGTTTTTCTCTACTCTCTTCACTCGCTTTAGCCGACACCAAAGTGCTACTACAAACTAGCATGGGAGATATCGAAATTGAGCTAGATAGTAAACATGCTCCTATTAGCACACAAAACTTCCTTAATTATGTTAATAGCGGGTTCTATGAAAATTTAACTTTTCACCGTGTGATTCCTGGCTTTATGATTCAAGGTGGAGGTGCTGACGATCATCTAAAATTCAAAAATAATAATGCACCAATTAAAAATGAAGCAGATAATGGCTTAAAAAATGTTCGTGGTACAATTGCAATGGCTAGAACCAATGTTATTGATAGTGCAACTAGCCAATTTTACATTAACGTCGTTGATAATAATTTTCTTAACCATAATCCTCCAAAAGACTATGGCTATGCAGTATTTGGTAAAGTTATAAAAGGAATGGATGTTGTTGATAAGATCGTAAATGTCCCAACAAAACGCATTGGACCACATCAAAATGTACCTATTGAGCCAATTTATATCAAAAAAGCACTTGTGATGACAGAATAAGTCACCATTTTTTAATTCATATTTTTATTTATTAAAAGAACTGTCTTAATAAAGAAAGACAGTTCAACTTGAATCTATTTATTTATCTAAGTTTATAATTATCACAGGCGTCTTCTAAACCGAGTGTACAAGCTTGTTTAAAATACTTTCTGGCCAACACTTTATTTTTTTCTACGCCTTGGGCATTATAATATATTGCGCCTAAATTATTTAATGCTTGTGCATTATTTTGAGCAGCAGCTTTCTTATACCAAGATATAGCCATTTCTTTATTTTTCTCGACACCATCACCTTCATCATACATAAGCGCTAAATTATATTGTGCTTCCGATAACCCTTGTTCTGCAGCTTTAGTATACCAATATACGGCTTTCTCATTATCTTCATCAATGCCTTCACCTTCATCATACATAAGCGCTAAATTATATTGTGCTCCTGCTAACCCTTGTTCTGCAGCTTTAGTGTACCAATATACGGCTTTCTCATTATCTTCATCAATGCCTTCACCTTCATCATACATAAGCGCTAAATTATATTGTGCCTCATCTAATCCTTGCTCTGCTGATTTAGTGTACCAATATAGAGCTTGCCCAAGATCTTTTTTGGTACCTCTAGCTTCATCATAAGCAACCGCCAAATTAAATTGAGCTTTCATATCACCTTGTTCAGCTTCCACTTTACAGGCAGAAAAAGCTTTCTCATAATTTTCTTGCTTCCAAAAGGTTTCACACTCACTGGCATAAGCCACAGTTGAAAACAATGCAGTTAACAAAATAAATAATATTTTTTCCATAACTTCCCTTATATTTCTAAATTAATAGGTGGTAAATAATAAACAATAACACTTTAAGCATACAAAAAATTTAAAAATTATTCAAAAAAATTATTAAAATGACTTTTATTAATTAATTTATTTATTTAATTAATATTTCAACTTTTCGGTTTAGCTGGATATGGAAAAAATACAACTCCCAAAATAAGTTGATAGTTTATAAATTTCATCTTATAAAATAACCTAAAATTGGGATTAATAATACTCGTTAAAATAATGCATTTATTTTAATATATTTAATAAATTTGCAATTGTCCTCACCCCAATGCCTGTTGCCCCTGTTGCCCACAAGGCAGTCGCACTTTTACGGAATGTTGCTGAACAATCAATATGTAGCCAATTTTGTTGATAATTTTTAATAAAATATGATAAGAAAGCTGCAGCGGTACTTGCCCCTGCGGTATTAGGTAATCCTGAATTTGCCATATCAGCAAATGAAGATGGGAATTGCGAACGATGAAACTCAGCTAAAGGCAAGCGCCAAAATGCTTCATGTTCAATATTGCTACTAGCTAACAATTGGTTAGCAAAGTTATCATCAAACGAAAGCAATGACTGATAATCATTCCCTACTGCAATTTTAGCGGCTCCAGTCAGTGTTGCGCAATCAATAATATAATGAGGCTTGTCATTATCGGCACAAATTAAACCATCAGCTAAGACTAGGCGACCTTCTGCATCCGTGTTATCAACCTCAACCGTTTTGCCATTACGATAACGAATAATATCGCCTAATTTGAACGCATTGCCACTGACTAAATTATCCGCACAACATAAATAAAGTTTGATACGTTGATTTAAACCACGAGCAATGGCTAATGCTAATGCACTAGTTGCTAGCGCAGCGCCTCCCATATCTGAGCGCATTGATTCCATAAAGTTACTTGGTTTTAAGCTATATCCTCCTGAATCAAAGGTAATACCTTTACCAACTAGGCAGGCTATAATCGGCGATTCAGGATTTTGGGTTGGATTATAATCAAGTTCAAGTAAAGCCGCTGGTCTATCTGACCCTTTACCAACCGTATAAATCCCCATATAGCCATGTTCTTTTAACGCTTCACCCGAAGTGATTTTATAAGTCACATCAGCAGAAAATGAGCCAATTAACTTAGCACTTTGAGTAGCCAATTCAACTGGACTTAATGTTTCGGCTTGTTGATTGACAATATCACGACACCAATCGATAATTGCCAAACGGTGTTTCAATTCTTGTTTATCTTTGTTATTGAGTTTTGCCCACATAACTTTGTTACTGTTTTTGGCATTACGGTAACCTAGCCAAAAATGCCAACATTCTTCTAAACTCCAACCTTCGCCTTTTAATTTAACAGATTTAATGCCTAAGTTATCTAACTTACGCCCTGCTTGTTGAATTGCACTTAAACGGTTTTTTGATTTATAGTGAACCGTTATAGTATCATCCGAAAAGCTCAGTAGCGCATCTAACCCCCAGTATTTTGGAGCAGGATTATCAGAAAGTAAAATAGATAACGTTGACATAGTAATAACCTTAATTATTGATAAAACAAAAACAATGAATTAATTCTAATCAGAAACATGTTAATATAGCAAGCAAAGTTAATAATAAATAAGGGTAAATAATGGCATCGATTGTACCAATAAAAAATGGTGTTAATTTTCGTGACTTGGGTGGAATAAAAACAATGGATGGACGCCAAATACGATCGGGTTTATTGTACCGCTCAGGTGAATTTTCGCGCATTACAGCAAGCGAACAAGTATTTTTATCTAATGAACTAAAAATACACTATATTTTAGATTACCGAGATCAAGATGAAATAGCCCGTTTTCCCGATAATTTATGGCACAATGCCAACTATATTAATGTTCCTGCCAATCCATTAAATGATAAAGTAACCGCCAGTTTAACCACAGAATTAGAAATGCATCCTTTTGTACTTAAGGAACAGTCGCCATATGATTTCATGATTAAACTTTATCAATTATTACCTTTTAATAATGCAGCTTACCAACACTTGGTTTCAATACTATTAAACTCAAAAGGACAACCACTAGTGCAACATTGTGCAGTTGGTAAGGATAGAACAGGTATTGGTGTGGCACTTGTGTTATTTGCCTTAGGTGTTAGTGAAGAAAAGGTTATGCAAGATTATTTACTCACTGAACAGGTATTACACAACTTTCGTGAAAAAATACTAAATCAGTATAAAAGCAAGTTAACACCTGAAGGCTTTGAAAAGCAAAAAATAATTTTTGCAGCTAAAAAAGAATATTTAACCGCTGCCATTACCGCAATCAAACAACGTTATAACACCATAGATAATTGGCTAGCAAAAGAGTATCAATTAGATAATAACAATAGAAAAACCCTACAAGATATTTATTTAATTTAAATCAAGAAGGTAAATAACTTAGGTTTATTTTAAGATGGTTTTTCAAAAAAATGAATGAAAAGTGAAATAATAAAAGTAGCAATGTGAGGTAAGTTAGATGTTAACAAAAGAAATGGTCAAAAAGCTCAATGACCAATTAAATTTAGAATTCTATTCTTCAAATCTTTATCTACAAATGAGCGCATGGTGCGATGATCAAAATTTTCCCTCTTTTGGTAAATTTCTAAGAGATCACGCTGGCGAAGAACGTCAACATATGGAACGACTATTTAATTATGTTTTAGATTGTGGAGCATTAGCGCTGATCGGCAAAATTGATGCACCAGAATCAAAATTTAAATCATTATTAGAAGTTTTCCAAGTTGCTTATAAGCATGAGCTAAAAATTACTAAAGAAATTAATGGGTTGGTTGATTATGCTTTAACACAAAAAGATTTTTCGACGTTTAACTTTTTGCAATGGTATGTATCAGAACAACATGAAGAAGAAAAACTCTTCAAAAGTATTGTCGATAAACTAGAATTAGTTGGCGAAAATAAACGCGATCTATTCTTTATGGACAAAGACTTCAATAAAACGTTAAGCGAGTCAGGCTTACTTAGTACAAGCAAATAATCAACAAATTGTATCTATGTGCCACATTAATGGTGTGGCAATGCTCTATTCTTTAATATTGCAACCTCAATTGTGTAACCGGCACATTACAATTAACCGCAAGGTGGATATCATCAATTTGTTGATATTGAAAATAAAAATGGTTAGCAAAAGGCGCACTGATCATACCGTTATCTAAATCGACATTAACCGACTTAATTTGCCAAACACCTTTAGCATATAGCTTTAATGCAGATTCCTTCAATGTCCAAAGCTGCCAAAAAGCCTTTAGAGAATCACCTTGTTTAATCATCCATTGATACTCAGAATCCGCAAAAAAGTGTTTAGCAACATTTAGATAATTTCTACGTGGACGAGCCACTTCGATATCTACCCCCACCTTGCCTGCTAACGAGATCGCCACAGCTACATGATCTTGGCTATGACTGATATTAAAATCGGGCAAAGAATATTCGAAAAAACAGGGGCGACTATTATCGCCAATTATTATTTTAGGTAATATTTCAATATTACAATACTGTTTTAACAAACTAGCAAGAATTGAACGGCAAACTAAAAATTGTTTACGACGTGACTCATTTAATTGTTTGGCATCCTCAAGAAGTTGTTTTGGCAGCAGTGAATAATTCACTGTTGCAGTATTTAAATTGGCTATTTGCACTATCAGCATTATGGGTTAATCATTATGAATAAAAATTATTTTTTACTATTTTAACAGCATGCTATGCTAACTGTTATTAAAATTTATAAAGTCGCAAAAGGAATCATCATGTCATTATTAACAAAGTTGGTTAATGCAGGGCGTAAAAAGCGTTATACACAAGGCGCCGTCAATTCAGTGATTCAACGAGCCTCATCGCTAGTTTTTGATCATGTTGCGGCAAAAAAAGAAGCCACTGAAAACCGAACTAATGGTTCGCTCTTTTATGGGCGGCGTGGTACGCTAACTCACTTTGCGTTACAAGATGCTATGATCGAAATTGAAGGTGGTGCTGGTTGCTATCTTTACCCTTGTGGTGCAGCAGCCATAGCTAACGCTATTTTAGCATTTGTTAAAGCAGGCGATCATATTTTAGTGTCTGAAGCAGCATACGAACCAACCCAAGAATTTTGTCGGCATATTTTAAACGATTTGGGGATCAAAACTAACTACTTTTCACCATTAATTGGTCAATATATTACTAAGCAGATTAAACCCAACACCAAAGTTGTTTTTTTAGAATCACCAAGCTCAATTACTATGGAAGTGCATGATGTCCCTTCTATTGTTAAAGCCATTCGCAGTGTCAACCCTGAAATTATTATTATGATGGATAATACCTGGAGCGCTGGTGTGTTATTTAAAGCTTTAGATCATGGTATTGATATTTCAATCCAATCTGGCACAAAATATTTAGTAGGGCATTCCGATGCGATGTTAGGTACTGCTGTTGCCAATGAACGTTGTTGGGACACCCTGCGTGAGCGTTCTTATTTAATGGGACAAATGTGTGACGCAGATACTGCCTATATGGCTGCTCGTGGTTTACGTACATTAGCAGTAAGGCTAAAACAACACCACAAAAGTGGCATAAAAATTGCTAAATGGTTAGCTAATCATCCTAAAGTTGCTACTGTTAATCATCCTGCATTAACAAGTTGTAAGGGTCATGAATTTTTTCAACGCGACTTTACCGGTGCTAGTGGTCTATTTTCGTTTGTACTGAAAGATCGCCTAACTGATGTCCAATTATCAGATCTGCTGGATAATTTGACTCACTTTTCAATGGCTTATTCATGGGGAGGATTTGAGTCACTAATTTTGGCAAATCAGCCTGAAGAATTAATCAAAATTAGACCCATATCAGGAGTAAATTTTCAAGGAACATTAATTCGATTACATATTGGACTTGAAGATCCTAATGATTTAATTGCAGATTTATCTGCTGGATTAGATCGTATTAATTTACATAAAAATAAAACTAACGCCCTGCAATCATTAGTATAGGCAGATAGAAATGAATAATTATCACCAATTAGCAATTGATAAAACGATCAAAAAGGCAATTTTACACAGTGTAAAAAGCCGCCGTATTTTACTGGTTGCTTATAGTGGCGGTGTAGATTCATCGGTATTATTACATGCACTAGTCAAAATCAAACAACAGCAATTACCTGATTTACAACTTCGCGCTATTTATATTCATCACGGCTTAAGCAAAAATGCGGATTATTGGGGCACTCATTGCCAACAACAATGTCAAACATGGCAAGTACCATTAATAATTGAAAAGGTAAAGATCAATCGCCAAGCGGGCAATATTGAAGAGCAAGCTAGAAACGCTCGTTATCATGCTATTTATTGTCACTTAAAAGAGAATGAATTCTTATGTACAGCACAACATTTAAATGATCAGTGTGAAACATTTTTTTTAGCTCTAAAACGTGGCAGTGGTCCAACAGGATTAGCTGCCATGCCCCAAGAAAACGGACAACATCTTCGCCCATTATTAACTATTTCACGTACACAAATTGAAAAATATGCCCAATATCATCAGCTAACTTGGATAGAAGATGAAAGTAACCAAGATGATTACTATGACCGTAATTTTTTACGCTTAAATATATTACCTACACTAAATACACGTTGGCCACACTTTTCGCAAATGGTGGCACGTAGTGCTGAATTATGCCAGCAACAAGAAGCACTACTTAACGAACTGCTTTTAGCTGATTTTAAACAAATCACTACAGAGCAAGGGCTGCTATGTCTAACACCATTATTTGACTATTCAGAATATAAACGTAACGCCATTTTACGCATGTGGTTTCGCTCTCAACAAATCAGCATGCCAAGCCAACAGCAACTAGCTTTAATTTGGCAAACTGTTGCTTTAGCTAAAGAAGATGCTAACCCCCAATTTATATTACATAACCAACAAATTCGTCGTTATCAAAATCAGCTTTATCTATTACCACTATATCAAAATATTGAACAGCAAGTTCTAAATTGGGACTTGACCTTACCATTAGACCTACCTGATAAAGTCGGACAATTACAGGTGAATAATCAAACGAATTTATCCTGCCGCTCACCACAAGCAGACGAAAAAGTCACCGTACGATTCCATGCTCAAGGGAAATTGCAAATTGTGAATAGACAAGGCTCAAGAGCAATAAAAAAACTCTGGCAAGAATATAATATTCCACCTTGGATGCGAACACGTATTCCTTTGATTTATTATAATGAACAACTTATCTGTGCTGTAGGCATTTTTGTTACTAAACAAGGGCTAGGTTCACAAATCGGTTTTAAACTAACCACCTAACGTTAAACCAAAATAAATAAGGAGGCAAATTCGCCTCCTTAATTAAAATTTTTCAATTATTATAATTTATGATCTAACCTTCCAACGTTTAAGTAAAAGTGCATTGGTTACAACGCTAACACTACTTAACGCCATAGCGGCACCAGCTATCATTGGATTTAAAAATCCCAATGCTGCTAGCGGAATACCGATTAAATTATAGAAAAATGCCCAAAATAGATTTTGTTTAATTTTATTATAGGTTCGGCGCGAAATATCAATCGCATCAGCAATCAAAAACAGATTACCACGCATTAGAGTAATACTTGCTGCATGCATAGCCACATCAGTACCTGTGCCCATAGCAATACCAATATCGGCAGCCGCCAAGGCTGGAGCATCATTAATACCATCTCCTACCATTGCGACTGTCTTATTGCCAGTTATATCTTCACTTTGTTGTAGCTGATAAATATAGTTTGCTTTATCTTGTGGTAATACTTCAGCAATAACCTTATCTAAGCTTAACTGCTGACCAACATAATTAGCTGCTTTCTGATTATCCCCAGTTAACATAACGGTTTTTACATTTAACTGATGCAATGCTTGAATAGCTTTTTTGGCTTCCTCTTTTATTACATCGGCAAAACCTAAGAGTGCTAATATCACTACATTACCTTCTGATTGCTGTTTCGCTAAAAATGAAATGGTATAACCTTTACTCGATAACTGATTAATTTTATCGTCCATGCCAACAAAATAAGCATTTAGTGATTTCATCCAACGCAAACTACCTAAATAATATTCGGTATTATCAACGGTTGCCATCACTCCTGAACCAGCTACCGAAGTAATATTTTGAGCATAACGATACTCTTTAGCTTTATTTAAAACAGCTTTAGCAAGTGGATGCTCACTACCTGATTGTAATGATGCAGCGAGCGATAAAATTTGATCGGGCGTCTCGCTACCCATAACATCCATTTCCACTAATTCAGGTTTACCAATGGTTAATGTGCCTGTTTTATCAAATGCAACCATATTAATATTATGCAGTGTTTCTAATGCCTCGGCGTCTTTAATTAAAATGCCATGACGAGCAGCCACTCCTGTACCAACCATAATTGCTGTTGGTGTTGCCAAGCCTAATGCACAAGGGCAAGCAATCACTAACACAGCCACCGCATGAAGTAATGCTTGTTGCCAATCATGCGATATCACACCCCAAGCCAATAACGTAACAAATGCAATCAATAAAATCACTGGCACAAAAATAGCGCTGATGCGATCAACAACTCGTTGGATTGGTGCTTTCTTAGCCTGAGCAGATTCAACCATTTCAATAATTTTGGATAAAGTAGAATCCGCTTGAATCGCTGTGGTTTTAACGATAAGTACCCCTTCGCCATTAATCGTACCGCCAGTAACAACATCATTAACGGTTTTACTTACCGGAAAACTCTCACCTGTCAGCATTGATTCATCACTACTAGATTCACCTTCAATCACAACGCCATCAACGGGAATGCGCTCTCCAGGCTTAATAATAACAATATCATCCACTTTAACTTGGTTAATAGGTAAACTTACTTCTTGATTATCACGCCTTACTAAAGCAACATCAGGACGTAGCGCAGACAGAGATTCAATGGCTTGTTTGGTTTGATGTTTAGCTCTTGATTCTAACCACTTACCAAGCAAAATTAAGGTAATAATAATAACTGATGATTCAAAATAAAGATGCTCATCATTGCCCATTATAAATTGATAAACCGATAACCCATATGCCGCACTAGTACCAATGACCACTAATAAATCCATATTACCCGACAACGCTTTAGCCGCATTAAAACCGCTTCGATAAAATTTAGCACCAAGTCCAAATTGCACAATAGATGCAATAACCAGTTGTAACCAAGCTGGCATCATCAAATGAAACCCAAAAGGTTGTAATAACATAGGTAACACAAAAGGAATGGCTAAAATAACAGAAATCACAATCGGCCAAATAGGTGCTTGTTTTTTAACTTTCTTTGTACCTGATTGTTGATCTGAAATTTTAATAGCACGATAGCCTGCTTTATCAACCGCAGACATCAATGCTTCAAGTTTAACATGGGGATCTGCATTAATAGTTGCTTTCTCAGTTGCCAGATTAACACTGACATCAATCACACCATCAACTTTTTTAATTGCTTTTTCTACACGACTAACACAAGAGGCACAACTCATTCCTTCAATATTAAGATCATATTGTATTGTCTTCATAAAATGCAGCCTTAATTTTTATACCATTATTGATTAGTATATACTCAAAATTAATAACAATGCAGAAAAATACTAGACAGATCGCAAGAGTTTAACTTGCGATCAAAATAAAAGGAAATAAAAAAGATAGAGTTAGTTACGCAATTTTTCGGGCCACACATTTTGTGTAGAAACTAATAAATCCTTAACAATTCTAGGATTACCCGCAACAATATTACCCGAAACCATATAATTATTGCCACCTGCAAAATCGGTAATAACGCCACCTGCCTCACGCAAAATCAACTCACCGCCAGCAATATCCCATGGTTTTAAGCCAATTTCAAAAAAGCCATCTAAACGACCTGCAGCAACATAGGCAAGATCTAAAGCGGCAGAACCAGTACGACGAAAATCGCCACATCTAACAAATAATTTTTGTAATACGCCAAAATAACTATCGCTATATTGTTTAGCTTTAAACGGAAAAGCCATTGCCAGCACGCTACCGTCTAAATCTTTCGCATTACTCACTCGAATACGATAACCATTAAGTTGAGCGCCTTTACCACGAGCAGCCGTAAACAGCTCATTACTCATTGGATTATAAACAACAGCAATTTCGGTCTTACCTTTAACACGAGCTGCGATAGACACTGCAAAATGAGGGATATTTTTAATAAAATTGGTCGTACCATCAATTGGGTCAATTATCCACTGAGTATCGGCATCATTACCTTTAGCTAAGCCGCTTTCTTCGGCAATGATAGTATGGTCAGGATAAGCTTTTTTAATTGTTTCAATAATCAAAGCTTCAGCCGCACGATCGGTATTAGTGGCAAAATCATTAGCGCCTTTGGTTTCGATTTCGATTGAACTAGGGTTTTCATAAGCCTTGATGGCTACATTACCTGCTTTACGAGCAGCACGAATAGCAATATTAAGCATCGGATGCATAATTTTCTTCCAATTGATGATGTTAAAGAACGAAGTAGGCTAGTATGGCACTTGTCATACTAAAAGACGTTACTAGTATAAAACTTTTGTCTTATCTTTACTAGCTTATGTTGGCATTGATAGGTAAAAAACATAACGTTTAAAGATTTGTATTATTTTATTGAAAAGATAAAAATTAGAACAACCAAAATAACTAGCTTAATTTTTTCTATTGCTCATTATTTTTATATAGAAAAACATAGAGGTACATCACCTAAATCACAAAGTGTAAATTGCAACCTTGTTTTGTTTATTTTTTATAAAATAAATGTAGACAATCGCTCCAGTTATACATTAATATAGTAATCGTAAATTTTATGTAAGCGTTATTATAATTTGTTATGAAGCTGTTATCGAAGATTAAATTACAACTATCTATACTTCTAATTTTGTCCCCTACGTTTTTGTTTGCTGCATTACCACCAACACCACAAACTCTAAATGACCAGCAACTTATTCGCCAGCAAGAACGAGAAAAAGCCTTGCAAGAAACATTAACGCCAGAATCGCCTAATATCCGCTTATTATCCCCAACAACTAGTGTAAATGAGCTTAACTTTCCGACTGAAGATTTATGCTTCAATATTAACCATGTTGAATTAATTGATCGCGATAAATTACCTTGGTACATTCCTTTAAATAAATTAGCCCAACAAGCCGAACAACACTGTCTAGGTGCACAAGGGATTAACCTCTTAATGAGTGCCATACAAGATCGATTAATTAGTTATGGCTATATTACCACTCGATTAGTGGTACCCGAACAAGATATAACAAGTGGTAATCTAAAACTTTTACTCGTCGAAGGTAAGATTAGACATATTTATTATGATAATAAGAGCGATAAATACGCCCAACTATTTACCGCTATTCCTGCTCACGAAGGTCATACTCTAAATTTACGCGATATAGAACAAGGGCTTGAAAATTTACAGCGCTTACCTACTGTTAATGCTCAAATGCAACTTATTCCCGGCGATAGACCTGGTGAAAGCGATATTGTGATAAATCGTGAACAATCAAAAATGTGGCGATTAGGACTATCGCTTGATGATTCAGGCACCAAAACGACAGGAAGAGATCAAGGTGGAGTCACCTTATATTTAGATAATTTACTTTCGTTAAGTGATTCTTTTTATTTATCAGGTGGTCACGATTTAAATGGCAAATCAAAGTATGGTTCACGCAACTATTTAATATCCTATTCAATACCTTTTGGTTATTGGCTATTAAATACTTCAATATCCGGCAACAAATATCATCAAAATGTCGCAGGACAAGAAGTCGATTACAAATACAGCGGTCGAAGCCGAAACGTAAACATACAGTTAAGTCGAGTTATTCACCGTAACGAATCACAAAAAACAACCTTAAGTTATGGTATTACACTGCGACAATCACATAACTATATTGATGACACTGAAATTGAAATTCAACGCCGAAAAACCACCTATTGGCATATAGGTCTACAACATCGACACTATATTGACGATATTACATTAGATGCAGGTTTCACCTTCCAAAAAGGGGTGCGTTGGTTCAATGCAGAAAAAGCTCCAGAGGAATATGATACTGAAGATTACGCTACAGCCCTAGCTGAGATACTGCAATTTAACTTTTCATCCAACATTCCTTTTAGACTGGCGGAACAACAGTTTTATTACCGTTTGGATTATCAAGGACAGTACACACGAAAAGGGCATCTAACCTCGCCGGATCAGTTTTCTATTGGTGGGCGTTGGAGCGTGCGTGGCTTTGACGGAGAATTAACTTTAAAAGCAGACCGAGGTTGGTATGTTCGTAATGAACTTAGCTGGCTGGCTCCTTATAACCATGAAGTCTATTTAGGCATTGACACAGGTGGCGTTTCAGGAAAAGCTAGTGAATACTTACTTGGTCGGCATCTAACCGGTAGCGTAATAGGTCTACGTGGTAGTAATTATGGTATGTACTACGATCTATTTGCAGGCACTCCAATTCGAAAACCCAAAGGGTTTAAAACTAATCCATTAGCATTAGGCTTTTCACTAAACTGGAATTTTTAATCCTTCCTTTTCACAACATTTATTTAAATAAATATTCAGGTAGTAAAGAAAAGAAAGCCGTTAAATAAGGAATATATAACTATGAACAAAAACTTATATCGTGTTATTTTTAATAAGAAACGTGGCATGCAAATGGTGGTTGCTGACATTGCAAAAACACCAACCGGCAATGAAAAAACGACATCGACCGGTCAACATCCACATCAAACAGTTTTTGCTCAGCTAAAACCTATTGCCTTTTTAATGTCTATCTCATTAAGCTTTGTCAGCATTAGCTTGCCGGCTTATGGCAGCTATATTATTGCCGATCCACAAGCAAATAAAAAGCAACAAGCACAAGTTACCGCAACGGCTAATGGTGTAACCCAAATCAATATACAAACGCCAAATAGCAAGGGAATATCACATAATAAATACATCCAATTTGATGTTTCACAGCGTGGCGTAATCTTAAATAACAGCAGAAAAATCAATCAAACACAGCTAGCCGGATACGTGCAAGGTAACGAATTTTTAAAAACCTCTGGGCCTGCTAGAATCATTTTAAATGAAGTTAACTCACGCAACCCAAGTCAATTAAATGGCGTGATTGAAGTTGCGGGACAAAAGGCACAAGTGGTGATAGCTAATCCTTCTGGCATCACCTGTAATGGCTGTGGTTTTATCAATGCTAGTCGCAGTACGCTAACGACAGGAAAACCGATAATTGAAAATAATGATTTAACGGGGTATCAAGTAGAGCAAGGCCATATTGCAGTAACAGGAAAAGGGCTAGACAGTTCAAGACAAAGTTATACGGATTTAATAGCTCATTCGGTATCAATAAACTCAGCAGTATGGGCAAATGATTTAAATGTGATAGCAGGACGAAACAAAGTAAGCCTTGACACACAAACGGTAACTGCATTGGCGGAAAATGGTAACGCAAAACCCGAAGTAGCCTTGGATGTTTCGGCGCTTGGTGGTATGTATGCAGGTAAAATCCGGCTGGTTGGGACAGAAAAAGGAGTTGGGGTGCATAATGCTGGGGCGCTAAGGGCAAGCATAGGCAACCTTATTATCAGTGCTGATGGCAAAATCAAAAATACAGGGGCATTACAAGCTAAAGGTGATATCAACTTAAGTAGCCAACACACCATCAGTAACAACAAGCACATTTACAGCCAACAAAATATTCAATTAAACGCCCAAAAATCGATTACTAATGAGGGCTCATTAATTGCTCAAAATAATGTCGAGCTTAAGGCCTCAACAATAAATAGCAATAAAAACAGTACGGTTGCTGCGGGCGTTGACGAACAAGGACTGTTAACTAAACAAGGTAATATTGCCGCCACGGCCAAGAATATTTTATTAACAGGCAAAAATTTAGCAGGTCAACATATTATCGTAAATGCGCAACAAAATGTTGACCTTGCAAGCAGCCAAAATAGTGCTAAATCTATGACGGTGACAGCTGAAAATATCAACCTCAATGCAGCCAAAATTAATAGCAAAGAAAGTATCAATTTAAATGCTAATAATCTGATTGATAGTCATTATTTACAAGCTAAAACCAATGCAACATACTCTGCTAAGGCAAACATAATAGATAACCACCAAGCGATTATACTGGCTGATGAAAATATCGTATTTAACGCTAATAAAATAAATAACGCACAAACAAAACTTAATGCAGGCAATGCAATTAATTTTAATGCTAATCAATTAATCGACAACAATAATGCCATCTTACTAGCCAAAGGGACCATTAATCTTCAGGGGGCAGATATAAAGAATAATGAATCATCACTAATAAGTAATGATCATTTGCAAATAAAGGCCAATACATTAGAAAACAGAAAATCAACCCTGCAATCAAAAAAATATTTAACTATTGATAGTCATCTTTTTGATAATCAACAAGCTGAGTTATTAACAGAAGATACGTTGACCATCCACGCTAATCAAATGAATAACCAAAAAGCGGCGTTAAGCGCAAAAGGTGATATTAATATTAACAGTGAGCTAGTTGATAATCATTCGTCGACATTTCTTTCTGAAAAAACAATTAATATCAAAGTTAAAAAACTCCTTAACCAATATGCAAAATTTACCGCACTGCATAATATCGCTATTAATGGGCAACAGGTTAATAACCAATCTGCAGAATTAAAGTCTAATGGGTATTTGTTAATTAATTCAGCCGAACAAAACAATCAATCCGCACAATTATTAACTAATTCTGGCTTAACACTGCAAGGTAAAAATATAAATAATAATAATGCCGAGCTCAGCGCTAGCGATCGCATAGCGATAACAGCTGAGCAACTATGGGTTAATGAGGGCGTATTAGTTAGCAATAATGATATCCATATTACAAGTTCGCATATTGATGCGCAAAAATCAAAAATTAAAGCAAAAGGGAATATAAAACTTAACGCATCAGATTATATTGATGCCACGAATGGCTTAATGGTGAGTGAAAAACAGTCAACCATTGAAGCAAACACAGTTAAATTAAATGAAGCAACATTAAGTGCCAAAGATGACATCGCCGTTACAGCAACTTCACAATTAGAGAATAACAACGCAAAATGGATTAGTGAAGGCAATATTAGTGCTAATGCACAAACGATTAATAATCAAAATTCATCAATATCCAGTTACAAAAATATTTATTTTAAAGCGCCTCATTTAAATAACCATAGCAGCAAATTGCTCAGTTACGGAACTATTGAATTAGCGTCAAACAAGGTCAATAACCAAAACACCCAAATCAATGCACAAGCAGACATTCATATTCAGGCTGACGATATTGATAACCAAAATGCACAAATCATTAGCCAGCGTTTGATAAATATTGAAGGTAAAAACATTGATAACCGTCATTTAGCCATACAATCGGGTAAGGCGCTATCTATAATAGCGACCAATAAATTGGACAATGCGGATGCAACTCTCATTTCCGGTGATAAACTGAAGCTTGAGTCACAGTTAGTTAATAATCAACGTTCGAAAATCAAGTCTGGTCATGACCTGACTATGCAAGGTAAAACCATTGATAACCAACATAGCACCATAATTGCGACAGGCGATGTTGCATTTAATGCGGATGAGCAATTAGATAATCAAAACGCTGATATTCGAACGCAAAATAAAATCACTATGGCTGCCAAGCAAATTAATAATCAAAATAACTTATTGGTAGCAGGTAACGAAGTCACCCTTAATGCTGATGAACTTAATAGCCAGTCATCCAAATTAAAAGCTGAGGATAATATTCGCATAAAAGCCAAAAAGCTTAATAGCGCATCGGTCAAATGGGTTAGTCAAAATGCCATTATTATTGATAGTGATGACATTGATAATCATTCATCTGTATTCAAAGCCGATAATGGTATTACCGTCAAAGCCGATAATTTAAATAATAATGAAGCAACCTTGATATCGGGCGGTCAATTATCACTAACAACTAAAAAATTAGCCAACCAATCTGCTTATTTTAATGCAGAAAAAGGCATTGATATTCAAAGTACTGTATTTGATAATCAATCAGCGACATTAATTACTAATGATTCGATACGCATTGAAGCCAATAAAACGAACAATCAAAATAGCACATTATCCGCTAAGCAAAATATCACTGCCAATAGCGATGAAATAAATAATCAAAACGCTTTATGGCTAGCTGATAAACACATTACGATCCACGCCAATAACCTTGATAACAACAATACCGCCTTACAAGCCAAACAAGGCATACAAATGGATATTAAGGTTAATTTAGCCAACCAACATGCAACGATTATCTCAGGGCAAGATGGTCTCATCATTCATGCCGATTCTTTAAATAATGAAGACGCCGAACTAAGCAGTAAGGGCTTATTGGCAATCACAGCCAATGATGTGAATAATCACCAAGCACAATTGGTCGCAGAAAGCGACCTAACAATCCAAGCAAATCATATCAATAATCAGTCTGCTGATATTCAAGCTAAAGGTAATGTTACCTTAGATGGGCAAATCATTGATAACCGACAAGCCAAATTATTAAGCACAGGCGATATTCGATTACATGCAAAAAATCATTTAACCAATAATCATGCCAAGCTCATAGCGATGCAACAAATTCAATTGCAGTCCAATGGCGCTATTGATAATCAACACTCAACAACAACGGCCAATAATGGCATTTTAATTGAAGCCGATTCGATTAATAATAGCCAGTCCAAACTTGAAACAGCAAATTTATTAAAGATTATTGCAAACACCATTACTAATCAGAAAGCTAAATTTAATGCAGGAAAAATTGAGCTAAAAACACAATCACTTGAAAACCAACAAGCCGATATCATTGCCAAAACGTTATTGCAGATTCAAGCCGATAAAATAGCCAACAGTCAAGCCCGTTTACTAGCCAATGATATTGCCATTAACGCCAACCAACTTAGTGGCGATGGAGAACTGCTTGCTGAAAACAATATTGAGCTTAATTTAACGCATGGGTTTGATAACAAAAACAGCTTGCTAGCCAATAAAGATATTTTCATCAACGCAAGTCACATTACCAATGACGGCAAAATCTCATCAGGTCAAGCCATTACCCTTAAGAGTGATAAAATTAAAAACACAGAAAAGGGCATTATCGAATCCGAAGAAATCAACACCAATAGTCGTTTATTGGAAAATAAAGGGATTATTGATGGCGGTGAGGTCAATTTGAACGCTTGGCAGCGTTTTGACAATCTAAATGGTGCCCGTTTATACGGGGATTGGATTTCTATCAAAGCTTATGAAGTGAACAACTTTACCCCTTCGTTAAAAAGCCCCATTGCACCAACCATTGCGGCAAGAGAAGGACTTTTATTAAATGTCAACACGTTAAATAATACCAACCACGCCTTGATACTCAGCTTAGGGGATATGTACATTGAGGGCCAAACATTAAACAACCACTCAGCACGGATTGAAGCGGCTGACGATATGGTCTTAAAAGTTAACCGCATTAACAACATTAATGACCATATTGAAACCGAAGAGGTCTTAGTCGGTAGTCAACATATTGTTGAATATTCCCCACTCGGTGATGCAAGGCGATATAAACCCGATGAAGTCAGCATTCGTACTAGCCCTAAAAAACGGCACAACTACCCTGTTTTGCATTCAAATAATGGTGCTTTTGATTCCACTCATAAGTATTACGAATATGATTACACAAGAAATATTTATGAAACTAAAATCAAAAGTACCGCGCCTGCAGAAATCATCTCTGGTAAAGATTTACGTATACAATCTGACCATTTAGAGAATGATAATAGCAAAATTGTTGCCGGTAATGCCCTAGACATTATGACCGGCACACTCAATAATCACTCATTAAAAGGTCAGCGCACCGTTTCCGATACTGGTAATGCAATTTATCATTACCGAAAAAAAGAGACAAAAAAAGGGAAAGCCGTATATAAAAAAAGAGCAAAATGGAGCGACTATAAAAACCAATTCATCACCACTATCGATCTTGAGCATGCCAAAATAGAGTCCCATACCAATGTAGATAAAACGCAAGTTAATTTACAGCAGCGAACAGAGGAAAAAGTTAACGTAGGTCACATTGTTAATCCGATTGTTACCGAGGTTAAAACAGAAAAACACCTCGACAATTCACTTGAAGATATCATCAACGATGGTAAAGAAAAAGGCAATATCAATATTTCAACCGAACACCCATTGGATGATTTGCCAATCACAAACCCTATCATTCAATCCGATAACGTTGAAAAACCAAACACATCAATTATTGACACCAATCAAAAAGTGACCAGCAAAGATAGTCAGCATTATGCTGATTCAATCACCTTTGTTGAGCCTAATTTGACCTTACCCAAAAATAGCTTATCAATCATTAACAAAGATCCACAAAGTCATTATTTAGTCGAGACCGACAGCCGTTTTACCAATCGCAGAAAATGGTTAAGTTCTGATTACATGCTCAACCGCTTGCGGGTTGATCCAAATAACATCCAAAAACGGTTAGGTGATGGTTATTATGAGCAACAGCTTATCCGAGAGCAAATAACTGCCTTAACGGGTCATCGTTATATTGGCGATTACACCAGTGACTTGGAGCAATATAAAGCACTGATGAATGCAGGAGTCGAATTTGCTAAGCAGTACGGATTATCGATAGGTACCTCGCTATCTGCGGAACAAATGAAAGCCTTAACCAGTGATATTGTTTGGCTGGAAAGTAAAACGGTCATGGTTGATGGACAACCGGTATCGGTATTGGTGCCACAAGTTTACCTTGTTAACCGCCCGCAATTAACAACGGACGGGGCATTATTATCGGGTAAAAGTGTCACAGTAATAGCAAAAGATGACATTGAATCCTCGGGGGCGATATTAGGTAAAAAACGGGTAGCGCTATTAGGGGATAATGTCAATAACCAAGGTCTGATTGATGCGGGCGCCATCATTATTCAAGCGAAAGATAGCATCAACAGCAGCGGCAGATTAAATGCGGATAAATTGGCATATTTACAAGCCAATAACGACATCAACTTAAATAGCACCACCTCAACCACCGAAACGCATTACGGTGCGAGCAAAAGTAAAAACACCGTGATTGACCAAATTTCAAGTATCAACGTCAATGATGGTGATATTTCCTTAAAAGCAGGACATGACATCAACTTAGGCGCGGCCTTATTGGTCAATGGCGGTGAAGACGGCG
>NZ_LZHG01000040.1 GCF_001690355.1 Gilliamella sp. Choc4-2 | reverse complement strand
CCAAACCGTAAGGGACAATAATCAAATTTATTGTGAATAAACCAATGCAAATGAATGAATATCATGCTGCATAATGTGGGCATTTGATATACTAACAACCGAGACATCCTTAACTATACTACCTTGTTACTTATTTTTATTTAGTTTTGTCATATTTATCTGCTTTTATCGGTAATTTTAATAATCAATAATGATAACTAAAATTGGGCATAAAAATTACACGATTTTTACACAATTTGCAATATTTAACTGAAGTTAATTTATTGAAATTTAAGATAAGTTTAGTGAGCCAAGTTTTTTTAGGTTGCTGCTTTTAAGCCCCACTTAAAATTTTATCAATTAAGTGGGGTTAGGGTTTTCGCATTAAGATAAAGGGGGGATCCCTGTGTATACAGGGAACACTTGTGGATTATCACGTGTAAAACCATTTTTTCCGGTTTATCCCTGTGTATACAGGGAACACATTTTGACTTTAGCGATCTCGTATTTTTCTGTCGGTTTATCCCTGTGTATACAGGGAACACATTAAACCGACTATCGATGGAATAGCGACCATCGGTTTATCCCTGTGTATACAGGGAACACTAGTTGCCACTTATACTCCAAGTAAATATTAACGGTTTATCCCTGTGTATACAGGGAACACCAATCACATTCTCGAAATTACGCAGATGAGATCGGTTTATCCCTGTGTATACAGGGAACACCAAAACTATCAAAGCGGTCTGTCGTTCGTGGACGGTTTATCCCTGTGTATACAGGGAACACGATAGCCTAACCGCATGATTGATATTCTTGTTCGGTTTATCCCTGTGTATACAGGGAACACTAAAGTTGATCAGTTACGAGAAAAATACAAATCGGTTTATCCCTGTGTATACAGGGAACACATAACTGTAATTTTGATACATGTTTGATTCTGCGGTTTATCCCTGTGTATACAGGGAACACTCTAATTGTAGCTATCTGTTTTATTTACAGTTATAGCGACCAACAAATTCTACCAGATTTTTTAAATTTTTAAAGATTTTTAACTTATTGATTTTTAATAAGTCGTAAGTAGGCTTTTTCCAATTTCTATCGCTCCACCAAGAAACACCAATTTTTAATTTAAATTCAAAAAGATATAAATATTCGAATGTACCTAAACAAAAAATATTGTCTTTTACTTTCGTATTAGCGTGAGCTTTGCCCTACTTATTTATGGTGTGTTTTTTACACAATTACGATCATACAAGGTTTATTATACTCTGAATTATTATCGATTGTTTAATACAGAATAACGGGTTAATGCGCTCTTCTTTTTCTAGTTGCCAGTTGCTTTTGACATGTTCGTGCGCTTCGTCCACTTTTTTCATGGCAAAGTCTCGCTGATAAGGCTCGGTGATGCCAAGTTTATCTAATCCCGCTTCAATAAGCGCTTTTTGTTGTTGCTTTTCTTCTTCAAATAGCTCATCAACTTCGTTCCATTTGCTTAACCCTTCATCAGCATACCATTCACTTTCATATTTCACCAGTAAATGCCCTATCTGCTCCGCTGTCCAACTTCTGCGTAATCCTTCCTTTAAATCCCTATCCGTAAAAGTCGGTGGCGGTAGGTCTTTTTTTCGTTGGGTTGAATATATTAGTGTGCC
>NZ_LZHG01000039.1 GCF_001690355.1 Gilliamella sp. Choc4-2 | reverse complement strand
TTCGTTTGAGACTAAGACGTAGATAGGTCAGGTGTGTAAGTGTAGTGATACATTGAGCTAACTGATACTAATGAACCGAGAGTCTTAACCTTACAACTCGGAGTTGTTTTGTGATTACGTGAAGAGAAGCGTTTGATGACTAAGTCATCGAAATTGGATTAAATGTTGATTGAGTGGTTTGTTCCGAATTGAGAGATTGGTGTTATTATGAGATAATGAGCACTGATTGTAGAAGAGAAAAGAATATGTCTGGCGGTAATAGCGCGGTGGTCCCACCTGACCCCATGCCGAACTCAGAAGTGAAACGCCGTAGTGCCGATGGTAGTGTGGGTATTACCCATGTGAGAGTAGGGTGCCGCCAGACTTTTTAAATCTTAATTTCTATTTTATAGACATGCCAAATACGGTGGAGCGGTAGTTCAGTTGGTTAGAATACCTGCCTGTCACGCAGGGGGTCGCGGGTTCGAGCCCCGTCCGTTCCGCCACCTTATTTAGGGGCGTAGTTCAATTGGTAGAGCACCGGTCTCCAAAACCGGGTGTTGGGAGTTCGAGACTCTCCGCCCCTGCCACAAATTGATAATTTGTATTAATTTTAATCGCTTAATCATTATTTATCTATATAAATAAAAAAAATTATTTACAGATTACGTTACTGAATTATAATTTCCGCCCTACGACTTTTATAACCTAGAGGATAAAAAATGGCTGAAAGTTTTATAAGTCAACAACGTTTTTTTGATAATAAAAATTATCCAAGAGGCTTTTCTCGCCATGGAGATTTTACAATCAAAGAAGCGCAGATTTTAGAGAAATATGGTTGTACTTTTAAAGCACTTGATACAGAAGTAAAGAAACCTTTAACTCCAGAAGAAAAATCATTTGTTGCAGTTTGTAAAGGAAAAAAAGAAGCATCAACTGATTTTGAAAAAGTTTGGATAAAATATCTTTCTCGTATAAATAAACCAAAACGTTTTCATACATTATCCGGTGGAAAACCACAAGTTGATGTAAGTGATGATTTCATAGATAATGATGACTGATTCTTTTAACCAATGTTTTTGTGTAATTGAATTAGTAATCGATCCATAGAACGATAACTTAAAGCTTCTGAAATATGTTTTCGTTCTATTTTTTCTGATAGTTCTAAATCTGCAATAGTTCTTGATACTTTTAATATTCGATGCCATGCTCGAACCGAAAGCCCTAACTTGATTAAAGCTTTTTCCAAATATTCATTATTTTCATTAGATAATTGGCAATAATGTGGTATTTCATTTGGGGATAACTGACTATTTAATTTTTTGTTTCTTTTTAATTGTGTATTCCTTGCTTTAAATACTCTTTGTTTCACTTGTTCAGTCGATTCAGCCATTGTTATTCTTTGACTTAATGCTCCTTGGGGTAATAGTGGTACTTCAATAGAAATATCAAATCTATCTAAAAAGGGACCAGAAAGTCGATTTAAGTAGCGAATTATCTGTAGTGGTGTTGTTCTATTATGTGTTCCTTGATAATGCCCTGTTGGGCTAGGGTTCATTGCTGCTATAAGTTGAAATTTAGCAGGAAATCTTATTTTAGCATTTGCTCTTGAAATAATAATTTCACCAGATTCAATGGGTTCTCTTAATGCATCTAAAACTTTACGATTAAATTCTGGCAGCTCATCTAAAAATAATACACCATTATGTGCAAGTGAGATTTCTCCAGGTTTAGGTATTGTACCACCACCAACAAGTGCTGCACTTGATGCACTATGATGGGGTGATCTGAAGGGCCTTTTTCGCCAATTTTTTATTGAGCCATTGGGACTAATTAAGCTGGTTATTGCCGCACTTTCTAGCGCTTCATCATCAGTTAATGGCGGTAATAAAGAGGTTAAACGTGTTGCCAACATTGTTTTTCCAGTTCCAGGGGGACCAATTAATAATAGATTATGCCCACCTGCCGCAGCAATTTCTAAAGCTCTTTTAGCATGCTCTTGACCTATAATATCTTGTAAGTTAGCTAAATGAGTATCAACATCTTCATATTCCCTATACTTTACAGTAGGTAATTGAATTTGATTGTATAAGTATTGACATAACTCTAATAAGTTGTTCGTAACTAGAGTGTTATTATGATGAATCAATGATATTTCAGATTGATTCTCAGCCGAAATAATTAATGTACGATTACTTTTTTTTGAAGCTATAGCAGCAGGAATCGCCCCTTTAACTGCACGAATATCACCTGAAAGTGCTAGTTCTCCCAAAAACTCATAGTGCAATAGATTTTCTGTTGGAATTTGTTCAGTCGCTGCAAGAATGGCGATAGCAATAGGTAAATCAAAACGGCTTCCTTCTTTTGGGAGATCTGCTGGAGATAAATTAACTGTTATTTTTTTTGCAGGAAATGTAAAGCCACTATTTATAATGGCACTTCGTACTCTATCTTTGGCCTCTTTTACAGTAGCTTCTGGAAGACCTACTAATACAAAACCTGGTAATCCATTACTAATATGAACTTCAACATTAATATGTGGTGCTTGTATACCAACAGATGCGCGAGTATGAATAATTGCAAGAGACATAATATAAATGATTAATTTTTTGAATTTTCAGCATGTTACTTTCTAAAAAATAAACATCAATTAAAACTATATTTAGATTGAGATCTGTATCGCAATAAATTTATTATTTTTACTGAGTTTTCTAAGCTTTATTAGAGAAAAATAATTTTGAAATTATTAAAGATATAAAAAAAAGACAAGCATTACTTAACACAACAGATGGGCTTGTTGGTGTATTGTAAATTGATGAGAAAATTAAACCACTAATAATAGATAGCATACCAATGACTATGGCTGTTAGCGCCATTTTTTCAGGTGTTTTTGAATAATATTTGGCAGTAGCTGCAGGAATAATTAGTAAAGATGTTATAATGAGTGCACCGACAAATTTCATTGCAATTCCAATAGTTAAAGCTAGTAATAATATTAAAAGTAGTTTAGTAAATTTTATATTAATACCCTGAATAAAAGCTAATTCTTCATTTATAGTGATAAACAAAAAATCATTCCAACGCCAAATTAATAAAATTCCTATTAATATTACACAAAAAATGATTGGATAAATATCTATATATGTCACAGATAAAAGATCACCAAATAAGTATCCCATCAAATCAACTCGAATATTACCTAATAAACTAATTACTACTAAGCCAAGTGAGAGTGCACTGTGCGCTAATATTCCAAGTATAGTATCTATAGCTAGCTGTTTTTGAGACTCTAACCATAGTAATCCTAATGCCAAAATTAATGTGACAAAAATAATGCCATAAAATAGATTTATATTAAATAAAAAACCAAAAGCTATACCGAGCAACGCTGCATGTGATAATGTATCACCAAAATATGACATTCTCCGCCAAACTACAAATGTCCCTAATGGTCCAGTAACTGTCGTTAAACATAGCCCTACGAATAAAGAAGGCAGTAGAAATTCAATCATTATTTATCTCCTTTTCAACATTAGGTAAAAATATTATTGGTTGAAATCAGTGTGTTTTTGACAGAAATCATGTTGATGATTGTGGCAATGTTTATAAACTGCGATTTGAGATGCACAATGTCCACCAAAAAGCGAGATAAATTCGGGATCGTTAGATACAATTGCAGGTGTCCCTGAACAACAAATATGATGGTTTAAACAGATAACTTCATCGGTTTTTGCCATAACCAAATGAAGATCATGAGAAACCATTAACACACCACAATTAAACTGCTTTTTAGCACTAACAATTAAATCATATAATAAAATTTGACCATTAACATCAAGCCCTTGTGTTGGCTCATCTAGAATTAACAATTGAGGACGTTTTGCGAGAGCTTGAGCAAGTAGAACACGTTGCAATTCGCCACCTGATAATTGATGTATCGATTTATCAATTAAATATTCTGCCTCTACTAGCGAGAGCGAATTAATAATATCTTTATTTTTTAATTTTTTATTTAAATGCATAAAGCGTTTAACAGTGATGGGTAAAGTAGGATTTAAATTGATTGATTGAGGAATATAACCGATAGTTAAATTAGCTAATCGTTTAATTTCCCCTGAAGTATGGGGAATTAAGCCTAAAATGACTTTAACCATAGTTGATTTACCGGCTCCATTTGGTCCCAATAACGTAATAATTTGATTCAAGTTAATTGATAATGAAACATCATCCAATATTTTCTGATGATTGATTTCAACGGAGACATTATCAAGAGAAATTAATTGAGTCATATTATTGATATACCCTTGCTTATCTACATGTTATGTTATATTATAACAATATATAAAGTCTATTTTATCACATTTTTAAACATAACATAATGGCATGAAAAAATATATTGTAAGGAATTTAGAACGTTTTATCCGATTTTTGGTGATGTCTGGATCTATATTCGTTATAGAGAGTATGATTATAAATGCAGAAGCGACAATTGTTTCATCTGTGAAGCCGATAGGTTTTATTGTTGAAGCAATTGCTTCAGGTGTAACTGAGACAGAGATCTTATTACCAGATGGAGCTTCACCTCATACATATTCTTTAACGCCTGCAGATTTAAGAAAAATCAAATCAGCTCAATTGGTTATTTGGATAGGTGAAGATCTAGAAACTTTTATGCCGGCGATTTTAAAAAATGTTGATAAACAAAAGCAAATTGAATTAATTGATATATTGGATATTAAAGTTTTACTTCGAACTAGTCATGATAATAATTCCCATGAAGAAATACAAAGCCATCACGATTCATCTGACCATGATCATCATGGCGAATATGATGAGCATATTTGGCTTTCTCCAGAAATAGCAGAAATTATTGCTAAGTCAGTTCATGACAAATTGATAATACAATATCCAGATAAAAAAGATTTAATTGATGAAAATCTAAGCGAATTCACAATTAAACTGGCTGAAACAGAACAAAATATTGCAAAAAAACTTAGAAACGTCCAAAATAGAGGGTATTTTGTATTTCATGATGCCTATGGGTATTTTGAAGCGAAGTTTGGATTAAACAATTTGGGTAGTTTTACCATAAATCCATCAGTACAGCCTGGTGTTCAAAAAGTTTACGCTATAAAACAAAAAATAAAAGAACACCAAGCAATATGTATATTTAGTGAACCGCAGTTTAGTCCTGCAGTTATTGGAAAATTAGTGGATGGAACGAAAGTTCGAATTGGGGAATTAAACCCATTAGGAACTGATATAGATCTTTCGAAAGATGCTTATTCACAATTTTTGTTAAAATTAACACAGCAACTGTTGGATTGTTTAGATAAATAATAGATCAAATAATAAATAGTTAAGGTTGATTTTGGCAAGAAAGATTAAATTTCCAGATATTGAAATAAATAATTTTAAAATTCCTTATCTTTCAATATCAGGTGTCCTTTTTTTCGTTATCTTGTTTTCCGTATTGTGGCGACCTCTCAATTTGGAACGTACTGTTTATGTACCACTAAATCCTCAAGCAGAAACAACTGTATCTAACGGTTCTTCTTTACCTGTTGATATTGGGGAAGGACAAATTGAAATAGTTGATGATAATTCAAATTCCAAGATAACAGAATCTTCAGATGAACCAGAAGATATTGTTGCTAAAGATGATTTAGACGCAATTCTTGATGATAAAGATAACACTGTGCAATATACTATTGTTCGAGGCGATACGTTGCATGATATTTTATTACGTTATAATGTTAATCGAAATGATATTTATCAGTTGACAACAAAGTATAAACAACTAGCTAATCTAAGAATTGGTCAACAAATTAGTTGGACTACTGATGATGATCATAATTTGAAGAGTTTTAATTGGACCATTTCAAGTAATAATATTCGAATATATGAAAAATCTGGTGATAACTTTGTAGAAAGTTCAGAAACTGAAGAGGCTGTATCCCAAGAAGTTATCCTTAAAGGTGAAATTAAAACAAATTTTATTGCTGATGCTCGGAAAATTGGCTTAACTAGTAGTGAAATTGGCACTATTACACGCGCATTACAATGGCGTCTGGATTTCAAACGTTTGAGAGTTGGAGACAAATTTTCGGTAATTTTATCGCGGCAAATGCATGGTAAACATCTTTCTAATAGCCAATTATTAGCTTTTCGCTTTAAAAATGGCTCTAAAGATTTTTATGCAATTTTGGCAGATGATGGAAAGTATTATGATATTAATGGAAGCAGCTTATCACAGAGTTTCTTCCGTTATCCTTTGGCAAAAAAAGCACGTGTTTCATCTGGATTTAATCCTCGCCGTTTGCACCCTGTTACAGGGCGTATAGCACCTCATAATGGTGTGGACTTTGCTGTATCACGAGGCACGCCGGTATTGTCAGTTGGTAATGGCGAAGTTGTAATTGCTAAATATAGTGGTTCAGCAGGTAATTATATTGCTATTAGACATGGACGCCAATATATGACAACTTACATGCATCTTGACAAAATTTTAGTTAAACAAGGGCAGCAAGTTAAGCAAGGGGACCAAATAGGTTTATCAGGTAATACAGGGCGTTCAACTGGTCCTCATTTACATTTTGAATTGCATATCAATAACAAACCAGTTAATCCATTAACCGCAAGTCTACCAATAAATGAAGGTTTAACAGGTAAATCTAAAAATGCGTTTATAGCAAAAGTTAAAAATATCAAACCACAACTGGAATTTTAATCATAAATTTGGAAAAGTAATTTTGAATTAATATCAACAAAATAAGGTAAGTTTATATTTAAAAAATTGTGGTATTATAAGTCCATTATTATTCAATAATGGATCTTAGGCGAGCTTTGAATACATCAACTAAAACTACCCAAAAGAAACCTTCTTCAAAAACAAAAAAAATTAAAAAGCGTTCACTATTGGGTCGATTGCTTTCGTTACTATTTAAACTACTGCTTATTTTTTTAGCGGTCACTGTTTTTTATGGTATATATCTTGATCAGAAAATTAAAGAACGAATTGATGGCAATGTATGGGAACTACCTGCTGCAATTTATGGTCAAATTATTGAGCTTGAACCCGACAGTGAATACAGCTTAAATGATGTGGTTACTATGTTAGTTGGCGCACAATATCGTCAGCAAGCTACAAAAGCTACGCGCCCTGGGGAATTTATTGTAAGTAATGATGCAGTTGAAATTTATCGACGACCTTTTACTTTTCCTGATGGTGAAGAGCAAGCATTCCGTATTAAAATTACTTTTTATCAAAACCGAATAGACCGTATTATAAATTTAAATACAGGTAGAGATTTTGGATTACTAAAAATCGATCCAAAATTAATAACGATGATGCATTCTCCAAATGGCGAACAACGACTTTTTGTACCATTAAAAGCGTTTCCTGATTCATTATTAAAAACATTAGTTGCTACTGAAGACAAACGTTTTTACGAACATCATGGTGTGAGCCTGTATTCAATTGGACGTGCAATTTATGTTAACCTTACAACAGGACGGACTGAAGGGGGTAGTACATTAACCCAGCAAACAGTTAAAAATCTTTTTTTAACAAATGAACGAAGTTTGAGTCGAAAAATACGTGAAGCCTATATGGCTTTGATTTTAGATGCTCGCTATAGTAAAGAACGTATTTTAGAACTTTACTTGAACGAAATTTATTTTGGTCAAGCAGGTAGTGAAGAGATCCATGGATTTCCATTAGCAAGTTTATATTACTTTGGTCGCCCAGTAAATGAACTTACTTTAGATCAACAAGCAGTTTTAGTTGGAATGGTAAAAGGTGCTTCATTGTACAACCCTTGGACACAACCGCTACAGGTAATTGAACGGCGCAATGTTGTGTTAAAACTTTCACAACAGCAAGGTATTATTGACGATGAATTGTATAACTTATTAAGCCAGCGCCCGCTATCTGTTTTACCTAAAGGAGGTGTCATTTCTCCTCAACCTGCGTTTATGCAGGTTGTTCGTAGTGAACTTCGTAACCAATTAGGTGATAAAGCAGAACACCTTTCTGGCATGAAGATTTTTACAACTTTTGATCCAGTTGCTCAAGCTGCTGCAGAACAAGCTGTAACCAATGAAATTGAAGTACTACGTAAATCAACAAATAAAGACTTACAGGCAGCAATGGTTGTCGTTAGTCGAGAAACAGGTGAAATTAGATCAATTATAGGGAGTGCCGAGCCACGTTATCCAGGTTATAATCGAGCATGGTTAACTAGGCGAGCTATAGGCTCTCTTGCTAAACCAGCAACTTACTTAACTGCACTTGGACAACCTGATCATTATCAACTTAATACATGGCTAAATGATAGCCCATTATCAATTAAACTTGATGGTGGTGGTTATTGGGAACCGAAAAACTACGATCGTAAATTTCGTAATCGCGTTATGTTAGTTGATGCTTTGGCGCTTTCGCTTAATATCCCAACAGTTAATTTAGGTATGGCATTAGGACTTGATGCGACAAAAAATATTTTGCAAGCACTTGGAGTACCAGCAGATCGCATTCCTAATTTGCCATCAAGGTTATTAGGAGCTTTAGAATTAACGCCATTAGAAACAGCTCAAATGTTCCAAACTATTACTAATAATGGACAGCGTTCCCCACTAACTATTTTAAGATATGTTTTAACAGACAAAGGTGAATTAGTATATCAGAGCTACCCAAAGCAGATTCAAGCTGTTTCTCCTCAGTCAGCTTACTTAACTACTTATGCAATGCAACAAGTGGTTGAATCAGGAACATCACGTACATTAAAAGGAAAATATGGTTCATTTAAACTAGCAGCTAAAACAGGAACAAGTAATGACTCTCGCGATAGTTGGTTTACTGGTATTGATGGTAAAAATGTTGCTGTTATTTGGATTGGGCTTGATGATCATTCACCAATGAAATTAACTGGTGCGACAGGAGCATTAAAAATATATAGTGAATATTTACAAAATAATACACCTAAAAAGCTAACTCTGCCGATACCACAAAATATATTTATGGTACCAATAAATAGTAATGGACATTGGCAATGTGAAGGAAATATTCAAGATTTTCGTAGTTTACCTGCATGGACATCTAGTTTGCAGAGTTTATGTATCAATAATAATCAAACAGAATCTGCTCAACAAGTGCCTGCTTGGGTGACTGAAATGTTAAATAATTAAGTGGAATTCCTATGCCTGAATTACCAGAAGTAGAAACTAGTCGTCGTGGAATTTTGCCTTATTTAAAAGGGCAAACGATAAAACAAATTATTGTTCGCCAACCTAAACTTCGTTGGCCAATTGACAATGCTATAAATGAGGCAAATGGACAAGTAATTTTAGATATAAAACGACGCGCAAAATATTTGTTATTACAGTTAACTAACAATTGGATTGTGATTCATTTGGGAATGTCTGGTAGTTTACGTATTTTACAAGAAGCTCAAAAAGCTGAAAAGCATGATCATGTCGATTTGGTTTTGGAAAATGGTGTGAGTTTGCGCTATACCGATCCTAGGAGGTTCGGCTCTTGGCTCTGGGCAAATTCATTGGATAAATTAACTCAATTGCAGCATTTGGGACCTGAACCATTAAGTGATGCATTTTCAGGAAATTACTTAATTGAAAAAGCAAAGAATCGTCATATCCCGATTAAACGTTGGATAATGGATAATCATATTGTAGTTGGAGTTGGTAATATATATGCGTCTGAAGCACTATTTATGGCTAGGATCAATCCTAATCGAGCAGCAGATTCTTTAAAATTTACTGAATATGAAAGGCTAGCAATCGCAATTAAGCAAGTTTTAACCAAATCAATTGAGCAAGGTGGTACGACTCTTAAAGACTTTCTCCAATCCGATGGAAAACCTGGTTATTTTGCTCAAAATCTTCAAGTTTATGGAAGAGAAGGTGAAGCCTGCCTGATCTGCCAAAGGAAAATAAAATCACAAAAAATAGGGCAACGTAATACTTTTTACTGTGAGTATTGTCAAAAATAATGACTTAATTTTCATTTAGTTGTATATCTATACAATGTTGAATTTTATCTTAAAGATAGAAATATTATTAATAAATAATAGGTTAATAAAAGTTATTTTTAAGAGATAAATAAAATTATGTTGTCATAATATCAAATTTTGTACTTTAAACTAGCTAAAAATGGTATTAGTATAAGGCTACTTCTAAGTAATGAAAATAATTAACAGCAGTTGAACCTTTTATCACAAAGGTTATAGACTTGTTATGTAATATCAGCTATCTTTCTCATTGTAGAATTATTTACAATTTTTAACTTTATTGTGACTAATAGGTTGCACATACTTTAACATAATTATTTTGCTTCTATTAAGGAATTTAAGATGATCAAATGTGCTTTTCGCTTTTTGATAACTTGCTTCATTTTTTTATATGCCTCAGCAGCAACTGTTTGGGCCGATAATGAAGGAATACAAATTAATATCACGGAAGGTCTAAGTGCTGCTAAACCGATTGCAGTTGTGCCATTTAAATGGACTGGATCTGGAGAGCCTCCTCAAATGATTAATGATATCATTTCTTCAGATTTACGTAATAGTGGTAAATTTAACCCTATTGATATTAATAATATGCCACAAAAGCCAACAACAGCATCAGAGGTTTATCCAACAGAGTGGCAAAATATTGGTATTTCTGCTGTCGTTGTCGGTTCTATTCAACCAGATGCATCTGGAAAATATCTTATTACTTATCAATTAGTTGATACTGTTAATAAACCTGGTGCAATTTTAGCACAAAACCAACTCTCCATCGAAAAACGATGGCTACGCTATGCTGCACATACAGCAAGTGATGAAATCTTTGAATCGCTAACGGGTATTAAGGGCGCATTTAGAACACGAATTGCTTATATTGTAAAACTAAACAAAGGACCATTTACACACGAATTACGCGTGTCTGATTATGATGGTTACGATCAGATTACTGTTCATCGCTCAAAAGCACCGTTAATGTCACCGACCTGGTCACCTGATGGTAAAAAACTTGCCTATGTTACTTTTGAAAGCGGGCGCTCAGCACTAGTTATGAAAACATTAGATAGTGGCGCTATTGAAACAATAGCATCTTTTCCTCGACACAATGGTGCACCTGCTTTTTCACCAGATGGAATGAAATTAGCATTTGCTTTATCTAAAGACGGTAATTTGAATTTATATATGATGGATTTAAACTCAAAGAAAATAACTCAAATTACATCAGGTCGAAGCAATAATACTGAACCATCATGGATGCCTGATAGTCAAACGATTGTTTATACCTCTGATCAAGCTGGACGTCCACAGTTATACAGCATTAACATAAATGGTGGAACACCACAACGATTAACATGGGATAATACACAAAATCAAAACGCACGTGTTTCACCTGATGGCTCGTTTATCGCTATGATATCAACTAATAATGGTGAACAACATATTACGCGGTATGATCTAGAAAGAAATACGTATCAACGATTAACAGATACTTTTTTAGATGAAACACCAAGTATAGCGCCAAATGGTACAATGATAATTTATAGTTCAACAAAAGGTTTTGGGACAATCTTAAACTTGGTTTCAACAGATGGGTATTTCAAGGCGGAATTGCCAGTAACTAATGGACAGGTAAAATTTCCATCATGGTCACCATATTTGTAACAGAAGACCGAAACTTAATCAATATTATTAAATTTGTAGCAAAGATCATATGACTAATTATTTGCTAACTGGTATCAAATGTTGTTTTGAAATCAGTTAGATAAACCAAATATTATTTATTTAACACATAGGAGTTAATAACAATGCAATTTTCTAAATTTCTTAAAGTAGCCGTGGTTGCTTTACCTCTAATTGCTGTGACAGCATGTTCTTCAAAAAATACTACAACTACAAGTGGCAGCTCATATAACGGCTTATCTAATGAAGATTACACTTTACTCAAAAAGCTGCAACAGCAAGAAATGAATACAGTGTATTTTGATTTTGATAAATATGATATTAAGCCTGAGTACAGAAATAAGTTAGATGCCCACGCAAGTTTTTTACGAGCACATACTCCTATTAAAATTGTGATAGAAGGTCATGCTGATGAACGTGGAACACCTGAATATAATATTGCTTTAGGCGAACGTCGAGCTGTTGCAGTTGAATCTTATCTTCAAGCTAATGGTGTATCTGTCGGGCAAATGACAGTTAAGTCTTATGGTAAAGAACAACCGGCAGTATTAGGTCACGATGAAGCGGTTTACGCCAAAAATCGCCGTGCTGTAATTGTATATTAATCGCTCTCATAACGGCTGAATTATTTAGCCGTTTGTTTATCTGTTTACATTGAGTCCTATTATATGAATAAAAAAATACTCACATTATCCTTATTTTTATTGTTTGCTGGTTATGGTTGTGCAGCGGGTGGTTCTGAACTGGAAAGAACTGTACAGGCACAAGGTCAATTGTTGATACAAAATCAACAAAGGATAAATGATTTGCAATCAGATATTGATACCCTTCGTGGCCAACTAGAAGAAACTAAATACAAACTCAACCAGACAATCGAGCGCCAAAAAATAATTTTACAACAAATGGCAGGTAGTTCGGGGCTTTCATTTAACACCAATACTGGCTCTTCACAAGAAGCCATATCATCGCCTACAACTTCAACTTTTGGGCCTGTTTCAACCGTAGCAGCACCAGAATTATCTGGGTGGACCACTTCAGGTAACGATAAAACGGATTATAATTTTATTATGCGGTTTATTAGTGATGGAAAACAAAGCGATGAGTTGATTGCCGCATTCCAAAAGTTTTTAAAAGTTTACCCTAAATCCGTATATCGTTCTAATGTTAATTATTGGCTTGGTCAATTATTTTATAAGCAAGGCAAGAATAACGACGCTTCATATTATTATGCAACAGTTGTGAAAGATTTTCCGTCTTCACCAAAAGCGGCTGAAAGTCTTTATAAAGTAGGGATAATTTTATTTGATAAAGGTGATAAAACAAGTGCTAAAGCTGTATTTCAACAAGTTGTGAATAAGTATTCTAAAGATAAAAATATTGTTGAGCTTGCTAATAAAAAGCTTGCTTCACTTTAAGAAAGCGTATGAAAATTCGGTATTTTGAAAAAATACCCATAAAAGGGTTGCATTACCTAATAATTATAGGTAATATAGCAACCCGAAATCGCTTGTATCACTAATAACGTTGGTACACCATTCTATTAAAAAAGGGTTGTTAGCTCAGTCGGTAGAGCAGCGGACTTTTAATCCGTTTGTCGAGCGTTCGAATCGCTCACGACCCACCATATTTATACTATACAGTAAGCAAACTATTAGTTAAAAAAATAAATCTCATGATAAAGTAAGTTTTCATTACCTCACTATAGATAAAAAATTTATTGAAAAAAAGCATGGTGATTTGTACGAATAGTTTGTAGACTATGCCTCATTGTCCATTTTAGATGCTATATTCTTTATGAATCTTTTAAAATCTTTAGCCACAATAAGCTCTATGACAATGGGCTCACGAGTATTAGGTTTTGTTCGTGATGCAATTATTGCTCGTTTTTTTGGGGCAGGAATGGCAACCGATGCTTTTTTTGTAGCATTTAAGTTACCTAATTTACTAAGACGTGTGTTTGCAGAAGGGGCCTTTTCACAAGCTTTTGTGCCAATTTTAGCAGAATATAAAAATCAACAAGGAATAGAAGCGACGCGTACTTTTGTTGCTTATATTGCTGGTTTATTAACACTAGTGTTGGCATTTGTCACCCTAATAGGTATATTAACAGCTCCTTTTATTATTATATTAACTGCGCCAGGATTTAAAGAAGAATCGCTTGAGAAATTCCAACTAGCAACTACGATGTTGCAAATCACCTTTCCTTATATATTTTTCATTTCCCTCTCTTCACTTGTTGGGGCAATACTAAATACCTGGAATCGTTTCTCGGTTCCTGCTTTTGTACCAACATTGTTAAATATTAGTATGATTGTGTGCACATTATTTCTCACTCCTTACTTTCACCCGCCAGTGCTGGCTCTTTCTGTGTCGGTTGTGATCGGCGGTGTTTTGCAACTACTTTATCAACTTCCTTATTTGAAAAAAATAGGGATGTTAGTTCTACCTAGAATTAATTTAAAAGATAGTGGGGTTTGGCGCGTGTTAAAACAAATGGGACCTGCAATTTTAGGTGTTTCAGTTGGTCAGATTTCATTAATTATTAACACTATCTTTGCCTCATTTTTGGCTTCTGGATCCGTTTCTTGGATGTATTATGCAGACCGTTTAATGGAGTTTCCTGCAGGAGTGCTTGGAGTGGCATTAGGGACGATTTTACTGCCATCATTAGCAAAAAGTTTTTCAAAGAGCGATCATAAACAATATTCTGAATTATTGGATTGGGGGTTAAAACTTTGCTTTTTATTAGCCTTGCCTAGCACTGTTGCTTTAGGTGTAATTTCTCGACCACTCATATCAACACTATTTGAGTATGGGCAATTTACTTTAAATGACACTTTAATGACACAGCGTGCTTTAGTAGCTTATTCTATTGGTTTACTTGGTCTGATTCTAATAAAAGTATTAGCACCTGCATTTTATTCAAGACAAGATATTAAAACTCCAGTTAAGATTGCTATTGCTACTTTAATTTTGACACAATTAATGAACTTAGTATTCATTGGACCGTTACAGCATGCTGGGCTATCTCTATCAATCGGTCTTGCTTCTTGTTTTAATGCTGGATTATTATTTTGGCAACTACGCAAAAAACAACTTTATTATCCACAATCAGGCTGGTATAAATTTTTAGCTAAAGTAGTTATTGCTGTTATTTTAATGTCAGCGGTATTATGGTTAGGCTCAGAGCTATCTAACTGGTCTACTGGATCAATGTTAATACGCATTGGACGGCTATTTTTGTTAGTAATTGTCGGTGTTTTCGTTTACTTCGGGGCATTAATTGCTATGGGGTTAAAAATAAAACAATTTATTAAGCGAATAGATTAAAGAATAGCAACAAATTATTTTTAAATAAATATCGGAGCTAATTATAATTAAATTTGCAAATTAGTTTTTATATATAAATTAGGAGTCAAGAAGTTTAAATATGAAAGTTGAAGTTTTATTGGTTTTTCTTGTATATTAAAATTAATCGAAGTTATTGGTGCAAATAATAAATTTTATCTCCAAAATTATTATAATTAAATACAAGTGATATTTTTTATTATATTGAGTAATTGGAGAAAGATATGAAATATCTTTACAAAGTAGGACAAAAATAAAAACAGCTATTAAGAATTAGTACAAAGTATTATACAATACCCAGTAATTCTAGAAAGTAGCAGCATGAGAGAATCATAATGAGCTGGATTGAAAAAATTCTAAGTAAAAACAATATATCGTTAGACCATAAAAAAGCGAATATACCAGGTGGTGTTTGGACAAAATGTAGTAACTGTGAGCAAGTTATTTACCAAGCAGAATTAGATCGTAATTTAGAGGTTTGTCCTAAATGTGATCATCATATGCATATTCCTGCACGTGTGAGGTTGTATCGATTTTTAGATGAAGGCTCTGATGTTGAAATTGGTTCGGAACTAGCCCCTAAAGATATCTTAAAATTCAAAGATACAAAAAAATATAAAGATCGTTTAACTGCAGCGCAAAAAGCAACACATGAAAAAGAAGCCATGATTGTTATGAAAGGCACATTGTTGGGGATTCCAGTAGTTGCTGCATGCTTTGAATTTGCATTTATTGGTGGATCTATGTCTTCAGTTGTAGGTGCTTTGTTTGTACGCGCTGCTGAACAAGCGATAGCAGATAAATGCCCATTAATTTGTTTTTCAACAAGTGGTGGTGCTCGAATGCAAGAAGCTCTATACTCATTGATGCAAATGGCAAAAACAAGTGCGATCCTTGCAAAAATGCAGGATGAAGGCTTACCATATATTTCAGTTATGACTGATCCTACTATGGGTGGTGTGTCGGCAAGTTTAGCTATGCTTGGTGATATTAATATTGCTGAGCCTAAAGCGCTTATAGGTTTTGCAGGCCCTCGTGTTATTCAACAAACTGTTCGTGAAACATTACCTGAAGGTTTTCAGCGTAGTGAATTTTTACTTGAAAAAGGTGCTATTGATATGATTATTCATCGTAAAGATATGCGTCCTAAAATTGCTACTTTATTAGCAAAATTGATGAGGTATCCTGATCCGCTTAATGATATTACTATAAATGAGACAGAGACAGTTTAATTAGTCATGCAAGATAAAAAACCAGATGCCATGTCTAACTTAAAGACATGGCTTTGTTATTTAGAGCAACTGCATCCAATAACCATCGAACTTGGACTAGAGCGAGTTAAAACCGTGGCAGAAAGGTTGGATTTATTACAACCTGCCCCCTATGTTTTTACTGTAGCTGGGACGAATGGCAAAGGTACTACTTGCCGAACGCTAGAAATGATCTTGCTTGCAGCAAAATTTCGAGTAGGTGTTTATAGTTCACCACATTTATTAAGATTTACTGAACGTGTACGAATTGATAATCGAGAATCGACTGAGCGAGAAATGGTAAAAGCTTTTGCCGAAATCGAAAAAGCGCGTGGCGATATTTCATTGACTTATTTTGAATATACAACGCTTGCAGCACTTTATCAATTTAAGCAAGCTAAACTAGATGTAGTTATTCTAGAAGTAGGATTAGGTGGACGACTTGATGCCACAAATATCGTTGATGCTGATGTAGCAGTTATTACCACAATTGGTATTGACCATGTTGATTATCTTGGTAATACAAAAGAAAGTATTGGGCGTGAAAAAGCGGGTATTTTCAAAAGAAAAAGTATTGCCATTGTTGGTGAACCAGAAATGCCTTCATCGATTTTAGACGTAGCAAAATCTGTTCACTGCCCAATTTATGCTGTAAATCGGGACTGGTCTTATCAACAACAAACCAATGATACTTTATGGTCATTTGATTCTTCAAGAAAGTGCTATTGTAATTTACCTATACCGAATGTTCCTTTAGCTAATTCAGCAACTGCTATTGCAGCCTTAAGTTATTCAGCGCTTAAAATTACTGAAGCTGAAATATGTGTAGGGCTTTCACAATCAAAGTTAACTGGGCGTTTTCAAATATTACAAACTTCGCCTCTTGTCATTATTGATGTTGCTCATAATCCTCATGCTGCCACTTATTTAATAACACAACTAGAAGAATTAAAGAAAAAACAATCAAATGTTGCTAAAGTTCGTATTGTCATTGGGATGCTAAAGGATAAAGATATCAAATGCACTTTATCAATACTAAAAGGCGATATTTGGTATTGTGCTACCCTTTATGGTGAGCGTGGTTCTAATAGCAAAGTATTAAAACAATATCTACTAGACAAAGGCGAATCCAACATTTCAACATTTGATACCGTCTGCGATGCCTACCAAAAAGCGATGCAAGAGGCAAAAGAAGATGATATTATCATTGTATGTGGTTCATTTCATACAGTAGCTGATGTATTAGAGCAATATGAATATTAGGCGAAATTAATCATGATAGAAGATAAAAAAGATAATCCGAATAAGCAAAAAATTATTAGGAATCGGCTTGTTGGTTTAGCAGCTTTATTACTTATCCTAGCTGTTATTGCGCCATGGATCATCACCGATAAATCAAATTCGCAAACCTCAACTACGCCTATCTTACAACCTAATATAATAAATGAACAGTTTCAAGCAGCCGAAGCTGCGCCAGATGATAACACGGCCAATAACGGCGCTAATAACGTATCTAGCATACCTTATATACCAGATACTGACCAAAACCCAAGTTCTTTAGTTTCGCCTGAAATTAGTGGTGATGAAAAAGATGACCTAACCTTTACAACTGATCCAATAGAGCAAGATCCTAAGCCATATATCATTCAACTTACTGCATTAAGAAATAAACAGAAGATTGAAGAGCTTGTTGCTTTGTTAAGATTGAATAATTATAACGTTAGAGTGATACCTAAAAATCCGGAGCCTAACCAATTAATTAAATTACTAGTTGGTCCTTATGCAAAGAAAGAGCAAGCTGAACAAGTAATTGATAATTTAAATAATTTGACGAAATTAAAAGGGATCATAGTTGCTAATTAGAAATATTTTGACATGAAATTGTGAGTTATTATGATGAATTGGGTTGATTTTACAATTATCGGTGTAATAGTTTTTTCTGCATTAATCAGCATAGTACGTGGATTTGTAAGAGAAGCATTATCCCTGATTAGTTGGATTCTTGCATTTTTTATAGCAAGTCGATTTTACATTTATATTGTTGCCTATTTAACGTATTTTGATAGTGAACTAATGCGAATAGCTGTTGCTGTAGCTATTCTCTTTGTTTCAACATTACTCGTTTGTTCTGTTGTCTCTTACATTATTGGCGAGTTAGTGCAAAAAACAGGGTTATCTGGTACGGATCGGGTACTTGGTATTGGTTTTGGTGTTTTACGGGGGATTTTAGTTGTAGCCGCCATACTCTTTTTGGTTGATACTTTTACACCGTTATCACAATCGCCATTTTGGACTCAGTCTCAGCTTATTCCGCATTTTAGTTTTATTATTCGTTGGTTTTTTGATTTTATACAACAATCGTCTTCATTTTTATCGTAGTAATTTTGAGGTAATATTGTATGTGTGGTGTTGTTGGTATAGTAGGATATAGCACAGTTAATCAATCTATCTATGACGCATTGACCGTTTTGCAACACCGAGGTCAAGACGCCGCAGGTATAGTAACTATTGATGAACAAAATCGCTTTTGTTTACGTAAAGCTAATGGCTTAGTAAAAGACGTGTTTCAAGAACATCACATGCAGCGCTTGCAGGGGAATTTGGGTATAGGTCATATTCGTTACCCAACAGCTGGTAGCTCAAGCCCGTCTGAAGCACAACCTTTTTATGTAAACTCTCCCTACGGTATTGCACTTGCCCATAATGGTAATTTAACTAATACTGATAAGCTACGTAATAAACTCTTTGAATTAGCAAGACGGCATATTAATACCAACTCTGACTCAGAAGTACTACTTAATATTTTTGCCAGTGAATTAGATAAATTTCCAACCTACCCCTTAACAGCCGATAATATTTTTACAGCAGTGAGTCATTTACATAATACCATCAAAGGTGCGTATGCTTGTGTTGCTATGATTATAGGGCATGGACTTGTTGCTTTTCGTGATCCATATGGAATTCGCCCGTTAGTAATAGGGAAACGTGTGCTTGATAATCAAAAAGTTGAATATATGGTTGCTTCAGAAAGTGTCGCATTAGACATCCTTAATTTCGAACTATTAAGAGATGTTGAGCCAGGTGAAGCCATTTATATAACACAAGAAGGGAAACTTTATTCGCAACAGTGTTCAAATAATCCCCAATATTATCCATGCATATTTGAATATGTTTATTTCGCAAGACCTGATTCATTGATGAATGGGGTATCAGTTTATCAATCTCGTATTTTAATGGGGCAAAAGCTAGGTCAAAAAATAGTAAGAGAATGGTGCGATGTAGATATTGATGTTGTAATTCCTATCCCTGAGACATCATGTGATGCCGCATTAGAAATAGCTCGTATTTTGAAGAAACCATATCGTCAAGGTTTTGTTAAAAATCGATATGTTGGACGAACTTTTATTATGCCAGGTCAAGATGCACGTAAATTATCAGTGAGAAGAAAACTCAACGCTAATCGTATTGAATTTGAAGGTAAAAATGTTCTTTTAGTTGATGATTCAATTGTACGGGGTACAACATCTGAAAAAATTCTTGAAATGGTGCGTTCAGTTGGTGCAAAAAAAGTTTATTTGGCTTCTGCCGCTCCAGAAATTAGATACCCAAATGTTTATGGTATTGATATGCCAGTTGCAAGTGAACTTATTGCTTATAATCGAACAGTAGAAGAAATTGCTAAAGATATTGGCGCTGATAAATTAATTTTTCAAGACCTTTCAGATCTAATTGACTCAGTTACAGAACAAAACCCAAGTATCCATCATTTAGAATGTTCGGTTTTCGATGGAAACTATATTACTGAAGGTGTTGATGGCTATTATCTTTCACAGCTAGAAAAAAATCGAAATGATAGCAAAAAATCAACTCTTCAAAAAGAGTCAGAAAATCTCGAAATTTACAATGAAGGTCAATAATCATCATAATTGCAAATATAACAGAAACATTAAAGGAACAGATAGAACATCAAAGATTTATCTGCTCTTAATTCTTAAGAAAAGCCTTCTCATCCTTTTAACTTATAGCCAAATAATCGTGTAAAAATTTTGCTCACTATAAGCTATCATATTAACTTGTCAAATATTGAGCCATATTGACTAGACTAAATATCCATTTAGGATAAACGCCACAAATTACGATCAAAAGCGCCGAAAAAATAATGAATAGTTCACTTAATCTAATTTTTTCTCGTTTAATATTAATTATAAAATCTGATAATAGGTCATCTCGGTAAGTTGGTTTTATATAAAGATTGATAATTAACCGAGCATAAAAATACAGACCCAAAGCACTGCCAATTACAACCGCTGCTATTAACCACCACAATTCGGCTGTCACACCTAATAAAACTAGTAAAAAACGACCAATAAAGCCTATAGTTAATGGTGCTCCCGCTAATGATAGCAATCCAATTCCCATTGCTAAAGCAAGAATTGGTTTTCGCCAAAATAAGCCAGATAAATCTACCTCATTTTCATGATCTTGTAGCTCATTAGAATGTGATTCTAAACTGATTACTCCTAATATACAGATATTTGATAAAATATAACCAATTAAGTAAACACCAATTGTTTCTAATGCCAACACTTGATATTGCACTGCAATTAAAGCAATTAATAAATATCCGAAATGAGCAATAGATGAATACGCAAGTAACCTTTTTAAATTACTTTGCATAAATGCAAATAAGTTGCCCCACAAAATTGAACAAAAAGCCATAATTACTAAGATGATACGAATAGTTTCATTATTAACAATAGGAGCTAATAAAAAGAGTCTGGCAATTGCACAAAATATAGCAACTTTTCCTACGGTCGAAAGCAACAATGCAACAACGGTAGGTGCACCTTGATAAACATCTGGCAACCAAAGTTGAAAAGGAACCAGCGATAATTTAAAACCAATTCCTACCAGCATTAAACAAACACCCATTAATAATAAAGTGCTAAGATAAGTCATTGTTGATAGCTGATAGCTTAAACCACTAAAAGTCAGCTCACCTGTAGTTGCATAATAAAATGCTATTCCCATTAATAAAAATGCACTGGCAACAGCGGACAATATCATATATTTTACCGCAGCTTCAAGGGAATGAGTTTGAATATACTGATAACCAATTAACCCAACAAACGGAATTGAAAGTAATTCTATTCCAACAAAGAAAGCCATTAAATGGCTAGCATAAACTAATGTAACCCCACCTAATGTCATAAAAAGTAAAATCACATAAAATAAACCATGTGACTTTAGTTCTTGTTTAAACCAACGGTAAGCAAAAAAGGTTACAATAATTGAAATAATTAAAATTAAACTGGTATATAGCAAGCCAAAACCATCACAAGTAAAAAGAGCATTGATATTCCGCTCATTGTCTAATTCAGTTTTTTGAGAAGTTGCAAATTGAACATTCTTATTATTCACATTAACGCTTTTTTTATCAGCCAGTTTTGTTTGAGTATCGTTGAAAGGTGAGGCGGGAGCTTTTTTTTGTTCCATTGTTTGTGAGTTACTGGATTCAGCGCTGTTATCGTCAACGGATTTATCTTCATCGACTTTTGATTGTTTTATTTGAAGTTCATCTATATCGGCATTCGGCTCCACCTTAATATTGCTTCCAACATTATTACTTTTATTTTCAGTTGAAGCTGGTTCTGTTGATGCTGCGTTAACGGGTATAGTTTCTTCTTGGGATGAATTCAAATCAACTTCAGTTGTTGATTTCGTAGGTATTTGCATATTATCACTGCTAATATCCGTTATAACCTGATTATTGATTGAAATTTTATACCCCATTATAGATGAGCAAAGCAAAGCCAGACTTAAACCACATACAGTCAAAATAGTGCACCATTTTGTTCCAATTTTGAAAACAAATAATGAAAATAACATAACAATAATGGTAATGCTCAATACAAATATAGGTGACAGATCCATCATATCTTATTATTCTCCCATGCGTTCTACTGTTATATATTGCTGTGTTTGTTTTACAGCAGAATAAGACATGTCTAAAATTATTTTAGGATACATACCGATAAAAATAAGCACAGTTAACAAGCTCGTTAGCAATAAAAAGTCTTTCTTACTAATTGATTTTTTTATAGTAATATCACTATTGGTAACGCCATAAAATAGGGGTTGCATACGAACAATAAATGAAATTGATAACATTAATAAACCAATTATTAATAAAACAGTAAAATAAGAAAATGAAACGAAACTACCAAGTAACATCATGTAATTTCCTATAAAATTCGCAGTTCCTGGAACACCCAAAACCGCTAGTATAAAAAATAAAGTAAATGAAGAAAGATATCGTACTTTTTCTTTCAGCCTTGTAAATTGGTTAATGTTACGAGTTGAATAACATTCAACTAATAACCCACTAATAATAAACAATCCTACAATAGCTAAATTAATGGCAATCATTTGGATAACAATTCCTTGATAAGCAATCACTGAGCCACTATAAATAATTGCTGTAACTAATCCCATTAATGCAATATGCACATATGCAATTAATTTTTTAATATCGGTTTGGCTAAACGCAAGTAATGCAGAATAGAAAACAGTACATAAAGCCAAGAATAATATTAAAGGCATAATCGAGACAGAAGCGTTTGGAAATAGAGGAATGGCAATACGTAAAAGCCCAAACGTTGCGGTACTAAGTAACAAGCCACTTATCATCATAGATCCAGTTGTTGATGACTCAATATGGGCTTCAATAAACCAATTATGAAAAGGAACAAAAGGTACGCGCACAATAAAAGCGGCTAAAAAACCTAGCATTAATAAAAATTCAGTACTGCTTGATATAGGTGTTTGGGTTAATATCTGATAATCAAACGTCCAATGGCTAGTTAAATTCCAATTTATCAATGCTAATGACACAATGGATATTAACATTAATAAACTACTAATTTGAGTATAGATTAGAAATTTACTTGCACCGTTAAAACGTAATTGAGAGCTAGAATCACGCCGACCCCATAAGGAAATTAAAAAATAGATTGGAATAGCTACCGCTTCCCAATAAAAGAATAATAAAAATAAATCGGTAACTATAAATAACATGATAATAGCCGATGTCATGAATAGTATACTAAGATAAAATAAGCCAGGGTTATTCAACTTTTCTTTACTTGAATAGATAATAGTTAATAACACAATAAATAGCGTAGAGGTAATTAAAACTATTGATAAACCATCGAGCAATAAGTGAAAACGAATCCCCAATAAAGGTATCCACTCAACATTGATTTCTGATATGCAGTTATTCCCTTTACCTAAAATGGTTATAGCATCTGACCATATATGTATGGTTATCCCCATAGTGATAAGTATTGTTATCAATGCAACAATTATAGGTAATTTATTGCAGTATATTTGCACATGGGCTGAGGTTACCATCCGCGGTATAAATACATGGCATAGCCAACCAATTAATCCGCCTATAACCGGTAAAAAAACAAGCCATAACAACATGAAAGATTACACCTTAATTTAAATAAAAATGAGTAACATTAATATAATAATGCTACCTATAACCATTGACACCATATACCATCGAATATGCCCATTTTCTAAGCTGACAATATATGAATTTATTTTTTTAATACCTAACATAAACCAATTATCCCATACAGCTAATGGATCTTTTTTGAGTAAGTTAGCTAAATAGATATAAGGTCTTACAAAAATAATGTTAATTAAATAATCAAAATGCCAATCAACACTACATAATCGTACAAAGAATTTGACCATTGGGGTATTTAAAATATCTTGCACTTCGCTATTTGGATGAGCGTATAGAGTATAAGCAATAAGAAAACTTAATAACGTTACCGCAGCTAAAAGTAACTGAAATGGCAATTTACCTTTAGTATCTAATTCTGCTATTGGAATAATTCCCTTAATTGGTAGAGGGAAATAGATAAATATCGCTGTAGTAAATATCAATAATATTAAAATTGGGCAGTAACTGATCCATTTGGTTTTAGAAAAATGATGTATTTTTTGTTTATGATAAAATACGATAAAAATTAAACGCAAAATATTTAAACTAGAAAGTAAAATTCCCAGCAACCCAATGGAGCCTGATATTAAATTATTTTTAGCCATTAATCCCCAAATAATATCGCCTTTAATATAGAATGAAGCTGAAATCCAGGGCATAGCACTGAGTGATAACATCACAATTAAGAACACGGCATATAACAAAGGGTACTTTTTAACTAAACCACCTAATTTACTAATATTACGTTCACCTTGGCATTTTTTGATTAAAATTGCTGATGCCAAAATTAATAATGTACTTGTTACTGTGTAATTGATTAAGCAAGTAAGTGACAAATTCCAACTTTGAGTTGAAAAAGCATAGAATAAATAACTAATTTGAGCTAAGTTTATAAAAGTGATAATGCGCTTAATATCATATTGAACTAAAGCAATTGTACTGGCGAATAAAACGGTTAATGATGACATTAAAGCCATAAGATTAAGCACATCAGTTGACATCATAAATAAATTATTAAGCCTAAGTACCAAATATACACCCGCTAAAATCACGGTTGAAGATTGCATTAATGCAACAGCTGGCATTGGTGCTAATGTGGTTTCAGTAAACCAAGTTTGCATAGGGAATAGCGCTGATTTACTCATGGCACCCAAAAATAGTGTTAAAGTAATCCAAAAAACGATATCTGAATCAATAGCTAAATTATCATGAGCTTGAGTTAAAATGTGTCGAATATCCAACGTTTCAACTGTTTGGTAAAGCAAAAAAATACCAATAATTAAAAAAACATCAGTTAAATGCATAATAACAAAGGCTTTAATTGCTGCATAGCTATTACGCAATTGTTTATAATAAATGCCTATGAGTAAGTAAGTACTTAAACTAATGCCTTCCCATCCAATTAGCATAACAAATAAGTTATCTACCAAAACAACGGTTAACGTACTGGCGACTAGTAAATTGCTATAAGCATAAAACGTATAAATATCTTTTTTACATGTTAGGTAGCAGGCGGCAAAGAAATAAATAAATAACCCCCAAAAGGCAATTAATACTAAAAAAGTCAAAGACAAACCATCTAGCATTAGCGCAATCGGAACGACAAAATCGCCAACAGAAAACCATTCCCATAATCTTCTGGTATAAACAAGCGTCATATCTGGGACGGTATTAGTACTAAAATCAATGCAAGAAAAAATAGTAATTAGTGTAATCATTAACATGGTACTAATGCCAATTATTATCACATTAATCGGTCTTATATGTCTCCCTATACAAACTAACACTAAAAACGAAAGTAGAGGGACAATAATAGTTAAATAAAGTAAATTCATCCTTTCATTTCACTCAATGAATCAATATTAAAAAGTTTACGGCGATAGATTAATTTCATAAGAAGCGCAAGCCCTACGCAGGCTTCAGCTAATACAGCGATAACAGCTAAAAAAGCAAGTACTTGCCCATCAGGTTGTTGCCAATAACAACTAGCTGCTATTAAGGCGAAAATAGCGCCATTATTCATCACCATTAGGCTAAGTAGTAAAAAATAAAGGTTACGGCGAATTATAATACCGAATAAACCGATAACAAATAAGATAGAACCAAAAGTTAAACAATACATAAGAGGAATCATATTATTTCTCCGATAAGAATCGATGCATAAAATGATACGCAATTACAGCAGCGCCCAATAATAGAAAAACGGCTAACTCAACCATCAAAATGTAAGCATATATTGACATTTCATGAGTTAACTCTTGGGGTTCTTTAAACTGTGTATAGTCAGTACTTACTACTCCGTAAATTAACATAACCAAAAGAATAAAGGCTAACACTAATGGCACTAACCATATTTTAGGGCTTATACCATTCCTACTCGTTTCAACATTATCTATACGAATTTGAAGGATATTTGCAACCAAAATAAATAACGTTACTGTTCCACCAATAAATAAAAGCGTATATAAAACAACAGACAAATAAGTACCAAGCAAAATAAAAATCAATGCCGTGGCAAAAAATGAAATAGTAAGATACAAAATAGCTTTATCTACACGTAAGCTACAAATCACTTTAATACTAGCAAAGACAGCAATAATCGACGCAATATAAAAAACAGCGATCATCAAATAATCCAATATGCATTCACAATAACGCTAGTATATACTGAAATTAAGGCAAGATACAGGTGAGTTATTCATGAAAAAACAGATATTTAAAATATTGAATATAAAAATCCGATATTAACGAGGTGTTATTAGTTATACGTTTAAGTATTTTTAATATAATAAAAATAATAAAAAAAATAAAAAACATAAAATTTTATTATTTAAGTTCAATGCTACATTGTTATAAAGTATGTAACTTAAGCAAAATAACTAAATTTATACCTACTTCTTTAAATGGCGAATTTTACCATACAACTTAAAGTTGCTTAGGCATAATATCAACAAAACGAGAATATCATGAATAGCAAATACTCCTCAATGCGAAGCAATGTCAATATGTTAGGTACTTTACTGGGCAATGCAATTAAACGAGCAACAGGAGATGAAACATTTAATTTAGTAGAAAAAATCAGACAGTTATCAAAATCGGCACAAAAAGGGAATAAGCAATCTCATACTGAATTACTTAAATTGATTGAAAATCTTAATGATAAGGATTTATTACATGTTGCTCGTGCATTCAATCATTTTTTAAATATGGTAAATACAGCAGCAGAATATTATGGTATTTCTCCACATGGTGAGGCAGCCAGTAGCCCCAAAAAAATGGCTGACTTATTTCGAACATTAAAAAACCTTAATTTTTCAAATCAGACAATTACACAAGCAATTAAAGAATTATCCATTGAATTAGTGATAACAGCACATCCGACAGAAATTAATCGACGAACTATGATTAATACATACACAGCAATCAATAACTGTTTATCACAACTTGATCATAATGATCTCGCTGATTATGAGATTGAACGCATAAAACGACGTTTAAAACAGCTTGTTTGCCAAGCGTGGTATACAGATGAAATACGAAAAAAACGCCCAACGCCACTTGATGAAGCCAAATGGGGCTTTTCTGTAATCGAAGATAGCTTATGGGAAGGCGTACCTCTATTTCTTCGTGAATTTAATGATCAAATTGTTGATGCATTTAATGAACAATTATCTGTAGATCATGTGCCAATAAAATTTACTTCTTGGATGGGGGGGGATCGAGATGGTAACCCAAATGTAACTGCTGAAGTGACTGAAAAAGTAATGTTACAAGCCAGATTGAAAGCGATTGAATTGTTCTTAGCTGATATCCAAATATTAGTTCGTGAATTATCAATGACGGAATGTAATCAATCGGTTATCGATCTGCTTGATGAAGATAATAAAAAGACATCAGAACCTTATCGTGCAATAATGAAACAGTTACGTTCTCGTCTTATTAAAACACACAGTTATATTATATCAACACTCAATAATGAACAGGTGTTACCGCCTTCTGATATTTTGATTAAAAATGAACAGCTCTGGCACCCACTTTATACATGCTATGAATCATTAATAGAGAAAGGTATGTCGACAATAGCGCACGGTCCATTATTAGACACACTGCGGCGTATAAAAAGCTTTGGTTTACAACTAGTACGATTAGATATTCGCCAAGATAGTTCTGTGCATACCGATGCGCTTGATGCACTAACAAAAGAACTTAATTTAGGGAGCTACACGCAATGGACAGAAAATGAAAAACAAGCATTTTTATTAACGGAATTGAAATCTAAGCGCCCCCTATTGCCATATAACTGGCAACCTAATGAAATGGTCAATGAAGTACTCGATACATGTCGAGTTATAAAAAAAGCAGGTGAAGAAGCCATTGCATCTTATGTGATTTCAATGGCTAAAGCCCCTTCTGATATTTTAGCGGTTTATTTGCTACTAAAAATAGTTGATTGCCATAAAAATATTCCTATAGTGCCATTATTTGAAACATTAGAAGATTTAAATAATGCAAAATCGGTCATGGAAAAATTATTAGATATCCCTTGGTATCGTGAAAAAATTCAGGGTAAGCAAATGATAATGATCGGTTATTCTGATTCGGCTAAAGATGCTGGAACACTTGCTGCATCTTGGGCACAATACCATTCCCAAGAGGAATTAGTTGGCTTATTTGAAAAATATAAGATTAATCTCGTGCTATTTCATGGTCGAGGCGGATCGATTGGCCGTGGCGGGGCTCCTGCTCATGCCGCGTTACTATCACAGCCGCCAGGATCATTAAAAGGAGGGCTTAGAGTCACTGAACAAGGCGAGATGATCCGGTTTAAACTTGGTCTACCTGAGGTCGCTCTTAGCAGCTTAATGCTATATGCTTCAGCTATTTTACAAGCTAACTTACTACCACCACCTGAACCTAAACAAACGTGGCGAAGTATTATGGACGAAATGTCTGATTTTTCATGTCGATGCTACCGCCATTTTGTTAGAGAACGTAAGGAGTTTGTCGATTATTTTAGAGCCGTAACACCAGAAGCAGAATTGGGTAGATTACCACTAGGTTCAAGGCCACAAAAACGTAGAACGGGTGGAGGAATAGAAAGTTTACGTGCAATTCCATGGATTTTTGCATGGACACAAAACCGTTTAATGCTTCCATCATGGCTTGGTGCCGGTAGTGCACTAAAATTAATGATTGAAAAAGGCAAAAAAGAGCTGCTTAAAGAAATGTATCACAACTGGCCATTTTTTAACGCACGCCTAGGTATGTTAGAAATGGTTTATGCAAAAGCTGAACCTAATATTCATGAATACTATGAACAAAGGTTAGTCGATCCTGCTATGTGGTCTCTAGGGGAAGAATTACGGAATTTATTAGCACAAGACATCAATACCGTATTAATGATTACCGATGATATTAGTTTAATGGCTGATTTGCCTTGGATTGCCGAATCCGTTGCTTTACGTAATACCTATATTGAACCGCTTAATTTATTACAAGCTGAATTGCTAAGCCGCTCTCGTCGATGTAGCAATGAGGAAAATACCACTGTTGAACAAGGATTAATGATCACAATCTCTGGTATTGCTGCAGGTATGCGTAATTCAGGATAACTTAATTTAGCAAAAATCGATTCAGACCGAAGTCAAAAAAATAAAAAGGGCAAAAAGCCCTTTTTTGTTAGCAATTATTTAGTTAACAAATTATTTAAATAAGCCTTAGCATTTTGGTCACCTTGTTCACTCGCTTTGGTAAACCAATAAATAGCACGGACTTTACTTTGAGCAACCCCATCGCCAGCTAAATATTTTACGCCCAAATTATATTGAGCATCTACACTGCCTTGTTCTGCTGCTTTATTGTACCATTCTATTGCTTTTTGAATATTTTTAGGCACGCCACTACCAACATCATACATAACACCAATATTAAATTGGGCATCAACATTACCTGCTTCTGCTGCCCGAGTAAACCAGTAAGCGGCTTGGGAGTTATCAGCTTTAGTACCGGCACCTGTTGCATAAATAACACCCAAATTATACATTGCCAATACATAACCTTGCTCTGCTGATTGCGTATAAAAATAGTTAGCCGCAACGTAATTTTGAGTTAAACCGTCGCCATTTTCTGACATCAAACCTAAATAATATTGAGCTTCTGGGTTATTATCTTTCGCTGCTTTACTAAACCAATCAGCAGCAGCGATACTATCTTTTTTAACGCCATCACCAAAAAAATACATGATACCTAAATTAAGATAGGCATCAAAAATTCCCTCATCGCCAGCTTGCTTAAAATAGTCAATAGCACTTAAAGTATTTTTGACTACACCTTCTCCATTTTTATACATTAACGCTACATTATATTTAGCTAAAGCATAACCTTGATCGGCGGCTAATTTAAAATATCTAAAGGCGGTAAACAAATCACGGTTAGTCCCTAAACCGTTTTGATACATATAAGCTAAATTATTTTGTGCTTTCGCCAAACCTTTTTCTGCTGATTTTTTATACCAAAATATAGCTTTGGCGTCATTCTCCTTAACGCCTAACCCTTGTTTATAAATATTAGCAAGTGAATATTGTGCTTCAGCATCCCCTTTTTCAGCCGAAATGCGTAATAAACTTGGATCAGTAATTTTTAGCTGGGTATCAAATTGTATTTTAGTTTCATTAGCTATTACACCGAATGAAAAGTGTAAGATTAATGCTAATAAGATGTTTAATTTTCTCATAATTTTTTAGTCAAATAAGGTTGATATTAATTATACATAAATGATTTGAGATGAAACAATTATTGTTTAATGCCAAAACTGATTAGTTTATATTTGATCAGTATTCGGATAAAAACTGATCGTAGGTAAAGTGATTTAGAAATGAAGTCAACAAATAAAAGGCAAAACCTTAACTTTATAATATATAAAATTTATCCTATTTCAATAGAAATTGGCACATATTATATATACTTTAGCACAAAATAATTGAAACACTTAAAAAGTGCTAACTCATTAATTGGTAAATTTAGTATATAAATTATACTTATTATAATGAAGTAATAAAATATCAAAAAGGTAATTGATATAAAGCAAGTAACGTAATGAACTATAGAATTATTTATTATAATTAGTAATATTCATATTTGAAAAGCGAATAAACTTGGATATTTCAAGAGGCATAAATACCGAATGCAAGAAACATTTTGACAAGAAATAGTTAATAATTGATATATTTATTGTGTTATAATTTCGGCCTTTAAAATAATCTTGAATTTAGAGGACCAATATGGACTTTTTTATCAATCAAGCGTATGCCGCAGATGGGCAAGCAGCTGAAAGCAATCCTTATTTTTTACCTATTATGCTAGTCGTTTTTGGGTTATTTTTCTACTTTATGATTATGCGCCCTCAACAAAAACGCGCTAAAGCACATCGTGATTTGATGGCTTCTATTTCAAAAGGTGATGAAGTGTTAACAAATGGTGGACTTATTGGGCGTGTATCAAAAGTTAACGAAAATGGTTATATCGCACTAGAATTAAATGATTCGACTGAAGTTATAATCAAACGTGACTTTATCACATCAGTATTACCAAAAGGGACAATGAAATCGCTATAAGATGAAATTATCGATTATAGTTCATTGTATTGATAACTTAATTCCACAAGAGAATATGTCGTGTTAAACCGCTACCCTTTGTGGAAGTACATTATGTTGGTCGTCGTGATTTGCGCCGGCCTTCTTTATGCACTTCCAAATATTTATGGTGAAGATCCCGCTATACAGATCTCAGGCTCGACTAATGCCGAAGTTAACATAGCCACGCGAGATACAATCCAAAAACTTCTCACAGATAATCATATCGAACCAAAATCTGTCGTCTTTGAAAATAAATCAATTTTAATCCGTGTTGGCGATAACGATACACAACTTAAAGCCAAAGAACTTATTTCAGACAAGCTAGGTAATGAATATACGGTTGCTTTAAACCTAGCCCCAGCAACACCTAAATGGCTTTCAAGGCTAGGTGCAGCACCGATGAAATTAGGACTAGATTTGCGCGGTGGGGTTCACTTCTTAATGGAAGTCGATATGACAGCTGCATTAAATAAACTTATCGAGCAGTCTATTGAAAACATAAAAATTGAGTTTGAAAAGAGCAAATTAAAATACAACGCACTGAGCAAAGATAACAACCAACAAATTGTTATGCAATTTGACAATACAGAAGATCGTAACAAAGCAATTACCAAAATTAATGGATTACAAGATTTTAAAGTTGTTTCTCAAAGCGAAGACCGCATTGTATTGACAGTTAGTGAGCCGCGTTTACTACAATCTAAAAATGCTGCTGTACAGCAAAATACCACAATACTACGTAACCGAGTAAACCAACTTGGTGTAGCAGAACCAATCGTTCAGCGCCAAGGATCGGATCGAATCGTCGTTGAACTACCTGGCATTCAAGATACAGCACTGGCTAAACGTATTTTAGGTGCGACAGCAACACTTGAATTTAGGCAAGTAAATGATGAAGCATCAGCCAATTTAGCTGCTATCATCAATGGGGATATGCGCATTCCTTACGGTTCTGAATTACAGTATATGGAAAATGGTAGACCAGTACTACTTTACAAACGCATTGTATTGACAGGGGATCATATTACTGACTCATCTTATAGAGTTAATGAATATGGCCAATCAGAAGTATCGATTACTCTTGATAGCTTGGGTGGTAAAACCATGCTTGATTTTACCCAAAAAAATCTTCATAAACCAATGGCAACACTATTTGTTGAATATAAAGATACCGGTAAACGTGATGAAAATGGTAAACCAATTCTTGAAAAACAAGAACGCGTTATCAACGTCGCCACAATTCAAGGTATTTTTAGTAATCGATTCCAAGTGACAGGTATTAGCAACATTGATGAAGCAAAAAACTTATCCTTACTATTACGTGCAGGGGCATTAATAGCACCAATTCAAATTATTGAAGAACGTACTGTTGGACCATCAATGGGGCAAGAAAACATAACTCAAGGTTTAGAATCTTGCGTATGGGGGTTACTGATCTCAGTTATCTTCATGTTGGTCATGTATCGCCTATTTGGTTTATTTGCTAGCCTAGCTTTAGTTGCTAACTTAATTTTAATTGTTGGTGCAATGTCATTACTGCCTGGGGCAACATTAAGTATGCCAGGTATTGCTGGAATTGTATTAACTGTTGGTATGGCAGTTGATGCTAACGTACTGATTAATGAACGAATAAAAGAAGAACTCAGCAATGGGCGTAGTGTTCAGCATGCAATTAATGAAGGGTATGCTGGGGCTTGGAGTAGTATTTTCGATGCCAATATCACAACCTTAATCACAGCGGTTATTCTTTATGCTGTTGGTACTGGATCAATAAAAGGTTTTGCTATTACATTAGGCATAGGTATCTTAACATCAATGTTTACATCGATTGTAGGTACTCGAGCGCTAGCCAACCTTATTTATGGCGGTCGTCGTGTTAATAAGTTATCAATTTAGAGGTTTATTGTGATTATTTATAAAAACGAAAATCATGATGTAAGAGAATTGAATCATGGCCGCAGAGTCCTCGACTTTTTGAAATTTGGCTTTATTGCTTTTTTTATTTCAATGCTATTAGTTATTGTTTCCTTTATGGTTATTTTTGATAAAGGATTCAATTTAGGACAAGACTTTACAGGGGGAACAACAGTTGAATTAACCGTAACCAAAGCGGTAAATCTTGATGATCTTCGCAACAGCTTACGTAAAGCTGGTTATCATGAACCTGTTGTACAATATTATGGTAGCAGTAAAGACATTATCATTCGATTAGCAACAACTAATGAAGAAAAAAGCAATGTATCATCAGAAATCGATAATGCATTAGGCACCAAAATATCGAATTTAGTACATAAACAACTTGATGAAAATGCACAAATTAAACGTATCGAGTTTATTGGTCCAACTGTAGGTGCCGAACTTGCTCAAGATGGTATTTTGGCGATCTGTGCTGCATTAATTTGTATTTTGATCTACATTGCATTTCGTTTTGAATGGCGATTTGGTACGGGAGCGGTTGTAGCATTAGCACATGATGTTGTGATAACAGCAGGTTACCTAGCACTGTTTGAACGTGAATTAGACTTAACCATTATTGCTGCAATGTTATCGATAATTGGTTATTCACTTAATGATACTATTGTCGTTTTCGACCGAATTCGTGAGAATTTTAGAAAAATTCGACGAGCAGAACCTTATGATGTTATTAATATCTCATTAACACAAACATTGCATCGTACCTTGATGACATCAGGTACAACTCTTGCCGTCGTGATTATTTTGTATATCTTTGGTGGATCAATGTTAAAAGGCTTTTCTGAAACATTAGGTGTAGGGATTGTGCTTGGTACAATTTCCTCTATATATGTGGCAGCGTATATGTCACTTAAATTAGGTGTCAAACGCGAACACTTTATGCCTCCTAAAATTGAAGCAGAAGGTGCAGATCAAGCTCCAATGATTCGTTAGTTATCTAAACTCTGTCGTTGTCGGCAGAGTTTTATTTGATTGTTCTTTAGACATCTAATTTCAAATAGATTGACACTTATCATCTTGTTGCATATTATTAACCACTGTTTTATTCCTTTCTACTTGGGGCCATAGCTCAGCTGGGAGAGCGCAACGCTGGCAGCGTTGAGGTCAGGGGTTCGATCCCCCTTGGCTCCACCAAATCAATATCCTGTAAGATTCTTTAAAGCCTATTAAAAAATAGCCTTTAGTTAGATTAAAGTTAAACTTAGTGAAGGGGCAACTGAAAACCCCTTAAAAAAAGTAAAACACAACAGAGCTACATTTACGCTTCTATGTTGATGAAAAACCGTTTTCAGATTAAAAGACTTTGTCAGCGTATTAATGAAATTATGTTTTATGCGGTGAATATAGGCTTGATTGATGCCAACCTTGTAACCAAAATAAAAAACGCTTTCAAAAAACGATAAAAGGGCAAATAACAACCATAAACGAACAAAAACTTTCCTAATTCATGCAAGCTCTTGCTATGGCTAGAATCGAAATTACCAACACGTTGCTTAATGTTACCTAATAAATGGTATTAGCTCTGCTAAATGGGCAAAGATTTGATGCGAATATTATTGAAGTAGCGCTTGCCTATGCCGATACTATAGAGCGAGGAGAACTTATAACCGAGCTACCTACCGAGAACAACGCAGAATCATGCTTAATTGGTGGGGATACTTTATTAAGCGAGTAAGCTAAGGACATGCCTCATTGTCTGATAATCATCATTTAAAACTAATAAATCATTAACTGTAGCGCGCTACATATTTGGGTTACGTTTTCAAGCATCGATAAAAATTGTAAATCGAAACTAAGTTACGCACTTCAATTCTTTACCTAAAGTCTGAGAAGATTTTATCTCCGTGTATACAGAGAACACTTCATATTCAGATTTATCTACTTCGATTCTTGCGGTTTATCCCTGTGTATACAGGGAACACTCTAAATATAGCTATCTGTTTTATTTACAGTTATAGCGTTCGATAAATTCTACCAGATTTTTCAAATTTTTAAAGAAATTTAACTTGTTGATTTTTAATAAATAATAATTAGAATGGATTTAATTTATAGCATTCTACCAAAATCCCCATCTTTTCTATAAAAATCATTGAGATATGTAAATTAAATGGATTCTAATTAAAAACAAGTATTGCTTTTTACTTTAATCATAGCGTGAGCTTTGTCATAACTATTTTGAATTTAAGTTTTAAACTTTTGGGATTAGCGGTTTATTTCCTTTACTATAAACTTTGTTTAGAAAAGCAAATAAGCTTTTATGATTCAAAACTTTTTTATTAAACGTGTTTATGGAATTTTGATGGCATAATTATTCCTTAATCATCTGGGTTATTCCGTTATATGGTGTCGTTGTTTGATTTCGGCGAGCTCTTCTTGCGATGTGGCATTAAACGCTTCGACCATCCATTCGGGCCAACCTTCACCTTCAATCCTATGGGCTTTAAATTCCGCTTCTTGATCTGACTTATATTCACCGTCATCGATATTGGCAGATTTATAATGCACCATAAAACTATTGATCCACCCCCAAACAAATGTACTTCCTGCACCGGCTCGCATAGGATCTAACATAATATGATCTATCACTTGGTGCGTGCCCGGTTGGCACACCATTAACACGGTTGAACTTAAGGCATTACGTGACATATTATGAATAATAACACCGTGCAAATCGTCCCAATCATACTCTTTTATTCGGCGTTTTTTCGGTTGTAAAAATACCGCAGGGTGATGT
>NZ_LZHG01000038.1 GCF_001690355.1 Gilliamella sp. Choc4-2 | reverse complement strand
GTTAAGTTCACCGATTTATCGGCGGTAATATCGGTACCAGACAGACGAATATCCTCACCGGCCCACAAATTGACATTACCCTTAGCACTGGTAATCTCACTGCGAATATTACTTTGGGTGGACTTGTTTTCCAAATTTTTATAGCGGGATTCTTGCCAGCCCACAGTACCACTGTAGCCGTCACCACCGAGTTCACCGACTTGTTTATGATAGCCTTTTTCTTCAATACGAGACGCATCTTTACTTGTATTGACGGTAATATTGCCTTTATTGGCTTTAATGTTGATGTCTTTTTCCGCAGCAATTTGGCTACTGGTGATATTAACATGACCTTCTTTACTGTTAATGTAAATATTATTCGCCGTTAATGAAGACGGATTTTGCGCTGTGGCATCGGCATGATGTTGTTCACCGTTACGTTGGTCACCATACGGTAACATGCCCACTCCATGATTTGGGCTGCCATTAATAAAGCGAATACTTGAGCCAGCAGTAGGTACCCCTAAGGTGATATTGGTCTGTTTACTGCTGGATTTATTGTGCTCGTTTTGCTTATCGGTTGAGGTGGTAATATTGACATCACGATTGGCTTCAATAATGATATTTTCACCGGCGGCTAACTGCGCACCACTTATCATTACATCGCCATGCGTTAAATTGCCTTGAGCATCACGAGCTTGACTTTTAGTGGCATGCAGTTGAATGTTACCCGCAGCGGTTAAGCTGCTGCCATTTTGATATTCACCGTAGAGGCTGGATTTTTGTTTACTGCTTGAATGATTAAGCGTAATAGGTAGCTGGGTTGGGTTAGCTATGTCTGCCCCAAAAGCCGGGAGTTCACTTTCAAATAATTTTTTGTGTTTATCGACCTTACTACCATGAGACTGAAAAATGTCATGAATATTACGTACACTGTCTATCAACGGGTTACTTATTGATATTCCAATCCCTGAGGATTTGGATTGATAACTGTTTTGTATATTAAGGGTGTCTTTACTTGGAATAATGGCGATATCTTCACCCGTGATATCAATGTGTCCCGTGGCTCGCTGCGTATCACCTTGTGCTCGCCCTGCAATGATATCACTGCCTTCAATGGTCACTTTTTTACCGGCAGAAATAATCACATTACCCCCTGAGGTGCCAACGATGCTTGCGGCATTAGAGTGGTTAACTTCATTGACCGTGGAGGTTGCTTTACTCGATTGTTTGTTGTAACTGATGGTTGACCCGCTGCTTGAAAACCCAGATTTTTTAGTTTTGTTTTCGTGTTTTTGGTAATACGATTCTTCTGCGGTATTAATGGTGATATCTTTCCCAGCTTCAAGACTCACATTGTGCGTACCAATGACTTGGCTACCGGTCACCGTTAAGTCATTCCCCGCTTTGATGTTCACACTATCACCATAAATCCCACTGCCTTTTTGGGTGATGTTATCTACCGCAATGTTTTCAGTGGTTGACTCTTTGTTAAGGACGCCTTTGGTTTTGGTTTTGTGATGCTCGGTTAACTGTAAACGTTCTTGCTCACTGCCAATATCAATATCATGTTCGGCTAATAGGTTTACGCGCTTATCGCTCGATAGCTCTGCCGATTTCGCTAAAATATCATGTCCCGCAATTAAGTTTAGGTCGCCATTGGTTAAAATTTCACTGCCCACCGTTTCTTCAATATCAACCTTGCGGGTGTGATTTTTATTCCATATTGTGTCTTGATAGCTTTGCGTTTTTAAGGTCGATAAATTGATATCGTTCCCCGCAATCACGTTAGTGACGCCGTCTTCACCGCCATTGACCAATAAGGCCGCGCCTAAGTTGATGTCATGTCCTGCTTTTAAGGAAATATCACCATCATTGACGTTGATACTTGAAATTTGGTCAATCACGGTGTTTTTACTTTTGCTCGCACCGTAATGCGTTTCGGTGGTTGAGGTGGTGCTATTTAAGTTGATGTCGTTATTGGCTTGTAAATATGCCAATTTATCCGCATTTAATCTGCCGCTGCTGTTGATGCTATCTTTCGCTTGAATAATGATGGCGCCCGCATCAATCAGACCTTGGTTATTGACATTATCCCCTAATAGCGCTACCCGTTTTTTACCTAATATCGCCCCCTGAAGATTAATGGTCCCTTTGGCTAGTAAGATGGTATTATTGTTGTCGATTAATTGATTAGCATCAAAATTAATTGCATTGAGGTTGATATTTTCAGCTGTTCCCTTTCCAGCTAATTGAGCCTCTTATATCTTTTTAACAACTTAACACAAGCAAGGAGAATTAACCGAATAATGGTTAACGATTTATAACACCGAAAGACCGCATGAGGCATTAAATAACATGACACCGATTGAGTATAAAACACTAAAACAAGCAGCTTAATTTTTTACGTAAGTTGTGTACTAAGTTTGGGGGTATTTACAGCATTAATTCCTATATTTTCTACTAAACAGAAAGAGAGATCCCTACTGATTAGGTAGGGATCATTGCCACTATGATATTTTTGTTATTATATTCTTAATGATGGGTTCGACAGATAGCTCTAAATTATCGCTATCTATCGTATAACGGTTTAATTCAATTTGATTTTCTGCATCAAAAAGTAATTCCCTTAACCATTTCTCTTCTAATGCTAGAATTTGGTGTTCAGCTTCATAAATACTAGATTGTATTTCTTCCACCCCAATTTCTTTGTTTAAAAAAGAATCACATTTTTTTTTCAATTTATCAACAATATCAGGATATATCCACTTCATCACTTTTCACTCCGTCTTAAAATGGTCACAATAACTTTACCGTTATTTTCAGTGACAACACCTACATCACCACTCCAATGTACAGTCCTCTCTACACCATTAACCTTAGAAATCGTTTTTGTTCCATTCTGTATAGTGTACTCTACAATTCCAGGAGAAATATTACGCCCAGCACCAACTGTACCGGCTGGAGATCCTAATCCTGATGGTTGCATTCTATCAATCGCATGTTGTGAATATAATCTGTCGCCAACCTGTGCATATTGTTTACCGTTAATAGTCGTTTTTTTGTAATTTTGCCAAGAATTCCATTCTAAAGAATTCCCAACAATGCCCTTTCCAGCTTTTATTTCTTGCTCATTTTTGGCATGCTCGCCAAACTTACTTGATTTATTGCCTTTTTGAGATGTTGCTACATTATTCTCAACTTTTTCTTTTATAAATTGTTGGAATTGTTTATTTGTACTTTTGGCACCAAATCGACTTAAAGCAGTATTTAATTCTAATAAAGATTCAGTATCTGCACCAGATAAATAATCACCTGTAGCTTTATTTAATACTGAAATCAAATCAGCTTTGTCAGTGTCGGTTAAAGACTTATCAGCCATAAATAGTAACTTAATGTATTTTTTATGTTTTAGATGGAAGGAAATATGACACAATGGGCAATGCAACAAGTAGGCTTTATTTTCTACAATAACGCATAAAAATAATAATCACTCAAGTGCATGCTAAGCAAAAAATCAAACAAGCACAAAGTGTCAGCTTAGTAGCTAACTAAGCTGTTTTGCATCATGAGTTACATGTATAGAATATAACCCAACTCCTGACCACAACTCACCATTAAAGGGAGATGTTTGAGTAACTTGGATTTTATGTGGGTTGCCTATTATCTTTAAAACCCAACCAAGCAAGTTAGTGGATTTTGTTACTGAGCTCAAAAAAATAATAGTAATATACTGTTTTTTTTAAATGAAAATTTTATTTATCATTATTTATATAAATTAATTTAAACTTAGAATAGACTGTATTTTCCATTTCATATTAGTTAATTATATAACCTAATTGTTCATCCATTTTTTCCTTTTCAATAAAAAAACGTTTTATATCATTTGGCTCCCTTTCAATAAGACCTATGTAATGAGAAATTGAAGTGACTAGTTCATAATAACTTACAATTGATTGTATTTTAAAATTATCATTCAATACTTTATAATCTTCATTTAAATCAGTTATACAAATTGACCAATTAGAAGATAATTTATCATCTATAATTTCACACAAATTAGCAGGTATCCATACAGGATTATCTTTTCTAGAACAAATTAAGTAATCAACTCTACATGAATAAAACATTAACCCATAAACGGTATATTCTCTTCCAATTTCTAAGAAAGAATAATCAGTTTCATCTGTTTCACCAAGACAACGACTATCAATTGGTAAATTTCTTCCTGAATTAAAAATACATTTAACTAACATAAAAACACTCACTTAAATTTGAAATCATCAATAGCACCTGTTTTAGTATTTCTTACATAATGAATTTCTATTCCATTAATATTTTGAGACATTTTCACCCAACCATCAGATGCTGGCCACCTTTTATCTGTCATAGGAACGGGTAATTGTCTTCCTGCAGTAGGATTGGATATCGCTTGCTCAAGCGCTAATTTTTCATTTAGGTTAACAGGGGTATTACGACCTGTCGAACCTAATCCTAAAGGTTTATTAACTTCCTTCCCCTTTCCAGCTTTTATTTCTTTTTCATTTTTGGCATGCTCGCCAAACTTACTTGATTTATTGCCTTTTTGAGATGTTGCTACATTATTCTCAACTTTTTCTTTTATAAATTGTTGGAATTGTTTATTTGTACTTTGGGCACCAAATCGACTTAAAGCAGTATTTAATTCTAATAAAGATTCAGTATTTGCACCAGATAAATAATCACCTGTAGCTTTATTTAATACTGAAATCAAATCAGCTTTGTCAGTGTCGGTTAAAGACTTATCAGCCATAGCAAGTGCCGCCATAGCGGCACTAATTGGTCCTGGTAAAAATGCACCTATTTGCTCTGGGGCTCGCATCCAGAGTTCAACATAATCGCTACCATTAGGCATATCTTTACCTGTTATGAGCCTTTCTAGTGCTTCGTCTGTTTCTTCTTGAGTTAAATAACCTGCTGCTGAGGCATGGAGGATACCTTCATAATTGGCTCCTGTTTCAGGCGAAAGACCAATAAAATCGCCACCCAATCCACCAGCAGCCCAACTTAAACCATTATTCTCAACCGCATTTTTCCCTTCAGCAATCGCTGTATTCACATCTTGGATATCACTACCGCTATGGCTAGCACAAAAAAACACCAAGAAAACTTAAATAAAATCAATAACTTTCCTGACTGATTTTTTGTAAGTAAAAATAGTAACTTAATGTATTTTTTATGTTTTAGATAGAAGGAGATATGACACAATGCGCAATGCAACAAGTAGGCTTTATTTTCTACAATGGTGTATAAAATAATAATGGTTAAAGCAGTGCTAAGCCGAAATTAGTAATTAAAAAATTAATTATCTGATTTAGTCAAAGTATTAACTGCTATCTTTAAATAACAAAGATACAAAATTTTTGACAAGATAAAATCCCAGCATTAAAGCTGGGATAATATTATTTACCAAATATTTTAATTCCATAGCGACGACACTCTAAATACCAAAATGCTATCCCTGTAGGAATACCAAAACAAGCTACCTTACAAGCTATATATATATCATTAACGCCATATATAAAATCTACATTATACATAACAAACAGTATTATTGAGATGGTTAATTGAATTATAATTGCACTACAAAAAAACAGAAAAGGAACTACAGTTACACAATATAATAATGCCAAAAATTTTCTATTTTTTTTCATTTTTGTTTTTACCAACTTTTTCTTTAATATAATTTTCTGTCATTGTACCAAATATAGAATCAGCTACAGTTCCTCCAATAGCAGGAATAGAACTTTCATTAAAATGCCCTGTTATCCCTAAAAAACCTTTATTTGTTTCATGAATATATTTATTTGCTGCTGGATTAAAGATTGGACGGAGTCCTTTTTCTGCATATTTCCCAACGCCATAACCAATTGTTGATGAGCCAGCACCAATTATGGCACCTGTTACAGGATCTTTACCATCTAATTGATTCGATAATGCACCCCCAGCCGCATTCCAACTGATTGTCCCCCAGAATCCTGTACCTAAGCCTCCTGTAATTGCACCTACTCCTGTTGTGATTCCAACATCAACCCAGTTAATATTACCATCTTCATCTGTAATATATTGTGCTCCAGTATTAATTGTACCTGCCAAAGCTCCGCCAATAATAGCCTCTTCTGGTAAGAGTGGTATTAATATTGGTGCTAATATAGTACCAGCAACAATTGTACCTACTAATTTACATCCTTCTCTATCATTTTCACAATTAGCTTGAGCGTGGAGCATTTTTTTTATTTCTTCGTCTGTTTTTCCTGCGAATTGCCCAGAAATGGCATTATTCTCAACCGCATTTTTACTGCTGCTGACTGCAGCGCTGACCTCACTGATACTACCGCCAGCACTGGCTGTAGCAAGTCCGGCGGCCAGTTGGGCGAGGGCGCTGATGTTTTGTTTTTCTTCTTCGGTTAGCTGGTTAACACTTTTATCACCGTATAGCTGTTTGCGAATGATATCCGCAGCAATTTCACCCGTAAGCGCCCCTGCGCCCCCAGCTAACCCTGAATTGCCTTGTAGCTCGGCAACGGCCGCACCCAATATGGCGTGGGCAATTAAACGGGCGGCTTCATTATCGCCCGCCTGTATTTTGATTTGCTCAGCCAACCATGGGGCACTGGCGCCGGCTAAGCCGCCGGCGATATCGCCTGTCATCATGCCTGTGATAATGGCAATAGCAGAATCGACGCCTTTATTAAAGTCACTGCCCATTTTGTTTTCATTGCCATGGTTATTTTGTTTATCCATGGCTTGTTTTAGGTCTTTAATCTCGGCACCTAAATCTTTTAAGCCGGTGACAATTTCTTGTCGGGTTTGTTCTTTTTCTTTATCAAAGATAGGGTTGAGTTTGTGGTGTGCCTGCTCAGTGTCATGACTGAGTTCATTTATATCTTGGATTTGTTTGTCCGTGTCACGGATGATTAATTCTCCCTCACTGATTGCCGAATGGGTGATGTTTGAGGTTTTATCATCGTGCTCATATATCGATGGCATCCCGCCATTCGGTTTTGGGTTACCATCGGTATGACTGGTGCCTCCTGCCATCCCAATGCTATCTACTTCAAATTCCGCTTTGTTTTTAATATCGGTAAAGCCGATAGTACCGGTATCTAACCGATTATTGTCTTTATCCGCTGTTGATGCAATCACCGCACCATTTAACTGGGTATGGTTACCCACGGTAATGTCATAGCCGCCCGTGCCAGCAAAAATGCCCGATTGTTCATTGACCGACGCATAGTCATTTTTCATCCTATCTTGACTAAAGTTACCACTGGCTTGACTGCCCCCATAACAGATAGGGGGAACGCAAATACTGACATTGGCACCGGATGAGGTGTGTTTAGAATCGAGTTTTTCTTTATCTTGAACGCTGCTAATTATCAAATCACGCCCAATATTTGCAGTCACCCGATTACCTGCCAGCTCGGCACCGTCTAAGATAACATCACGCCCACTGTGAATGTTCAGCGCATTACCGGCAGTTACTTTACTGTTGTGATTAATTTCGGAATAACCGTTTTCTTTACCTTTTGACTGGCTGGCTGCTATTTCTACGGAGAAGCCGTTTTGTCCGCCAATTAACCCAAATCCAACGCCAACCCCATAATGGTTGCCAGAATCCCGGTTTTTAATCTTTTCGGTACTTTGTGCTGCATCGAATTTAATGTCATTGCCGGCATTAAGATTAATATTGTGCCCTTGAATATCCACCCCTTTGCCTTCAATGTTTTCTTGCGCTGTGATATTCACATTTTGACCGGCATGAATAACGGTACCGGATTGGGAATGATGGTGGTACTCATTTTTTTGTTTGGCATTATTGGCTGTAGCGCTCACGGTGACTTTGACTAAGGACGATGACATACCATTATTATTTTCTTCAATACCGGTACTGACATGATTGATACCTGATGTATTAAATTTTGCTTGCCCCGCATTAACCGCTGCCTTGGCGGCATAAATGGCAGACAAGCGTTTATCGTCATGATTTTCGACGGATTTAGCGGCTTTATCAATCGCTTGAGAGGCACTGACAAAATAGCCCGATGTAGAAACCGTAATACCGTATTGCTTATCTTGGGTTTGTGATTGCAGTAACTTATCATCTTCACTGGTATCCATAATCACATTTTTACCGGTTAAGTTCACCGATTTATCGGCGGTAATATCGGTACCAGACAGACGAATATCCTCACCGGCCCACAAATTGACATTACCCTTAGCACTGGTAATCTCACTGCGAATATTACTTTGGGTGGACTTGTTTTCCAAATTTTTATAGCGGGATTCTTGCCAGCCCACAGTACCACTGTAGCCGTCACCACCGAGTTCACCGACTTGTTTATGATAGCCTTTTTCTTCAATACGAGACGCATCTTTACTTGTATTGACGGTAATATTGCCTTTATTGGCTTTAATGTTGATGTCTTTTTCCGCAGCAATTTGGCTACTGGTGATATTAACATGACCTTCTTTACTGTTAATGTAAATATTATTCGCCGTTAATGAAGACGGATTTTGCGCTGTGGCATCGGCATGATGTTGTTCACCGTTACGTTGGTCACCATACGGTAACATGCCCACTCCATGATTTGGGCTGCCATTAATAAAGCGAATACTTGAGCCAGCAGTAGGTACCCCTAAGGTGATATTGGTCTGTTTACTGCTGGATTTATTGTGCTCGTTTTGCTTATCGGTTGAGGTGGTAATATTGACATCACGATTGGCTTCAATAATGATATTTTCACCGGCGGCTAACTGCGCACCACTTATCATTACATCGCCATGCGTTAAATTGCCTTGAGCATCACGAGCTTGACTTTTAGTGGCATGCAGTTGAATGTTACCCGCAGCGGTTAAGCTGCTGCCATTTTGATATTCACCGTAGAGGCTGGATTTTTGTTTACTGCTTGAATGATTAAGCGTAATAGGTAGCTGGGTTGGGTTAGCTATGTCTGCCCCAAAAGCCGGGAGTTCACTTTCAAATAATTTTTTGTGTTTATCGACCTTACTACCATGAGACTGAAAAATGTCATGAATATTACGTACACTGTCTATCAACGGGTTACTTATTGATATTCCAATCCCTGAGGATTTGGATTGATAACTGTTTTGTATATTAAGGGTGTCTTTACTTGGAATAATGGC
>NZ_LZHG01000037.1 GCF_001690355.1 Gilliamella sp. Choc4-2 | reverse complement strand
GTTTTTAAGCTCATATTTGTACGCAGTATTCCTTATTAATCTTTTTAATAATAAAAAAGATTACTATCATATATTTTGTTTATATAGTTAGTCTTAGGTTTTTGATTATTTGGCTTATATTTTCCTTGAAACTTTAATTTCCAACATTTTCTATTGGTAAATTTTCTTAAATCGATCCTTGATATTTTTTTAAAGTTTAAAGCTTTAAAGATTTGCTCAGCAATTTTCACTTTAGTTTTAAAGCTGTCTTTTAATGCTATAAATAAACCGATAACGGCAAAAATACCAAAAGTAAGCGCCATACAAGACATAGTATTCAAATAATAGCTGTTTAAGGTTAAAACTCTATCGAGATTATGATAAAAGATGTAGAGCCCTGTTATTACTAACATTACTATCAAAAAAGTGATAATAGTACATTTAATGCAAAATACAAAATAAGCCCAACGCCCTCGAAAACAGTTAGGGCAGACGCAGATGATCCTCTCATCAGGTTTGGCAATAGCATAGAGTTCGTAATGGTCGTTTTGCCATTCGGCAACGACAATTACTTCATCCCCTGGTTGAAACGGGCAATCACCAAGCCAACCACGGTAAATTTCATCGCCAATTTGAACATTAACAAAATTAGCCTCACGTAAAACAGGGTCATCTTCTGGCAAACCTGTTAAACCAACTTGCCCGCGTAAGGTACCAATAATGGCGCCAATTTGCGCTGCTCTATTGGCTCGCTCCATGGATTCTTGCATATTTTGGTAGGCTTCAACTTCAAACGCTTGTTGCTGTGTTTGTAAATCAATGCGTATTATGGTGCCACGAATACAGGTAAATTCATCGCCCCAGCAGGGTAATACTGGGGGGGTGGCGTTGCGTCGCCATGATTTATCGACCATTTGATTTTGAATTTTATAAAAGGTTTTTAAGCTCATATTTGTACGCAGTATTCCTTATTAATCTTTTTAATAATAAAAAAGATTACTATCATATATTTTGTTTATATAGTTAGTCTTAGGTTTTTGATTATTTGGCTTATATTTTCCTTGAAACTTTAATTTCCAACATTTTCTATTGGTAAATTTTCTTAAATCGATCCTTGATATTTTTTTAAAGTTTAAAGCTTTAAAGATTTGCTCGGCTATTTTCACTTTAGTTTTAAAGCTGTCTTTTAATGCTATAAATAAACCGATAATACCAAAAGCACCAAAAACAATGCCAAAAGTACGAAAATTCCTGACAAATCTTATATCTAAAGATAATACCGCATCTAAACCATAGGAATAGATATCAAGGCAAGTAAAAAATAACAATGCTATTGATAAAGTCAAAACAGTACACTTTACGCAAAAAATAAAATAAGCCCAACGCCCTCGAAAACAGTTAGGGCAAACGCTGATGATCCTCTCATCAGGTTTGGCAATAGCATAGAGTTCGTAATGGTCGTTTTGCCATTCGGCAACGACAATTACTTCATCCCCTGGTTGAAACGGGCAATCACCAAGCCAACCACGGTAAATTTCATCGCCAATTTGAACATTAACAAAATTAGCCTCACGTAAAACAGGTTTAGTTTCTGGCAAACCTGTTAAACCAACTTGCCCGCGAAATGTACCAATAATGGCGCCAATTCGTGCTGCTCTATTGGTTCGTTCCATTGTTTCTTGCATATTTTGGTAGGATTCAACTTCAAACGCTTGTTGCTGTGTTTGTAAATCAATGCGTATTATGGTGCCA
>NZ_LZHG01000036.1 GCF_001690355.1 Gilliamella sp. Choc4-2 | reverse complement strand
AAACGTTCAGTTAATTTAAATAAAAGAAAGTAAGAAATCGAAAACACAACAAAAGTAAATATAAATAATGAAAAGCACACTAGTTCTAGTTAATAATTATACACTAATGGTAATTAATATAATATCAATTGATTTGATTGACTATTATTATTAATTAAAATAATGTTACCAGATCTATAAGTTATTTCTGTTAAGTGTTATTGTCAATTCAAACTAAAAGCTGTAGTTTGTTATTTTAGATATAGATAAAAAGAATAAATATTTAAACTAATTAATGCACACTATATTTAACATAATATACATTATTCACACATTAACATTTTGATTTATTTAATTATATTTTTATTTGAAGTTTGATTTTTAATCATAAACGTTAAATTAATAAAATTGGTTGGATTTTAATTAAAATTCAGTATTGTGAAATAATAATAGATTAGATGTGAAATTTCTAAAATCATAAGTTCAATAAATACTACAGAAATAAATGTAGGCACAAGTTTTTAATTTTGATAAAAAGTAATTTAAATCAGAATTATATATTAATATTATAAAAAATTAGTATTGATATAAAGCAGTGTCACAATTTAGCTAAGCTTAGTCTAGTAGTTGCAGATTTCCAAATATAAAATTTGTGTCTAAAGCCACAAATTTTTAAATTAGCGGCACCAATAATTTTATTGGTTGCATCTACAGAAATCACCTACGTTCATCACAGTTCGTATAATGTATATTATGTTAAATATAGTGTGCATTAATTAGTTTAAATATTTATTCTTTTTATCTATATCTAAAATAACAAACTACAGCTTTTAGTTTGAATTGACAATAACACTTAACAGAAATAACTTATAGATCTGGTAACATTATTTTAATTAATAATAATAGTCAATCAAATCAATTGATATTATATTAATTACCATTAGTGTATAATTATTAACTAGAACTAGTGTGCTTTTCATTATTTATATTTACTTTTGTTGTGTTTTCGATTTCTTACTTTCTTTTATTTAAATTAACTGAACGTTTTGTTGATTAATAATTTAAACAATATGAATTAGCTGATCGTTGTTTATTCTAGAATATACTACTTTTAGCTAGACCTGAACTTGGGCTAATGATTAATTTACTATGCAAACTATTAATAAGAATTTAAGATCAAAAAGTTATTCAGTTCCCTGCGAATTGTGCAGCATTGGTTCTTTATGCTTACCGATGTTGTTGAATAATACTTTAGAAACGATTTTAGAACGAAAAAAATCATATTCTAAAAATGAACTTTTAGTCACCAAGAATACTGAATTTACTAAACTCTATATTATTCATTCGGGAGCAGTAAAAACTTATGTTACGACACCGGATAATAAAGAACAAATTAATGGATTTTACTTGCCAGGTGATATTGTTGGATTAGATTCTATTTCTACTAAGTTATATAATAACAATATTAAAGCACTTACAAATACTTTGGTTTGTGAATTAAAATATAATGAACTTATGGCATTAGTCGAATCAAAGGAATGTGTTAGAAATATGGTGTTTAGATTATTAAGTACTGATATTTATAATTATCAAAAACTAGTTTTATTTTATTCACAGAAAAAAGCGGAAGAACGACTAGCCTATTTCATTTATTCTCTTTATAAACGTTATCAAAATCGAGGGCTTTCCTCATCAAATATAAAGCTATCCATGAGCAGAAGCGACATCGCAAATTATTTAGGGTTAACAATTGAAACCGTAAGTCGAATATTTTCTAAACTTCAAGAACAAGATATTTTGGAAGTAAAAGGAAGATATGTTTTTATAAAAAATTTAAATGCCTTAATTAGTTTAGGTAACTAATTTTTTATATGCTAGAATAGCAATAATATTATTTTAAGTCATTAAAATTGTGGGTTCATTAAATATGACAAGTTTAAAGAAGAAACTTATTGCTGTAACTATTGCAATTATTCCTATATATTCATTTGCCGCTCAACAATTAAATGAAGAGCAAGCAAATAGCATGCAATCTTTTAAACAAATATCTGTTAGAGGTGCTTTTTATACTGATAAAGATTATGTTTTAGCCATGTCGAAAGCTGCAGATAAAGAAGGAGCCTCTTCATTTTATATAACATCAACGAATATAAATCCATCCAATGATACTTTGCGTATAGTTTATGCAAAATTGTATAAATCTGACGCACCAAAAGCAGAGGAACAAGTTGATAGTCTTCGTAAATTTGAGGGTATCTATGAATATCCCAAATTTAAAGCTATACGATTAGAACCATTTGACATTGTTCGTATTAGAGGTTATTTTCCTAATGAATATGATATAAATCAAGCGATAGCAAAAGAAGCTTCTAAAAAATCAGCTTATGCTTTCTATATTGATAACCGTACAGAGCTTGGCAGTAATTTACAGATTATTGCATATCTATTTAAAAAAGATGCACCAGAACGTAAACTTCAACCTGAAAATGCTATTCCTTATGATTCAGAAGCTGGGCAATCTGCTTTAGCTCAAGGTGGAGAAGCTGCAATGCAAGTTGAGCGGCCTGGTTATTATTCTCCTTCTGCGTTTAATGAAAAGTTTTATGCTGATAAATTTAAAAATAAAATTATAGATAAAACTAAAACAGAAAATGTAAATAACACAACAATGGATTCAAAACCTATAGCAAATATACCTCCAACCTCATCTGTTGTAGCCGAACCTCAGAAAATCAATCGTTACACTGTCACACTATCTGATGGTCGAAAAATACAAGAATTAAATGATGCTACTGCAGCGAAAATGGTGCCATTTAATACAATCAAATTTAGAGGATATTACGTAACGGATCAAGAAATTTCTTATCAGGCAGGAAAGCGAGCTATTGATTCCAATGCTAAGTATTACCATATAGCCAGAATAGCACAAGACTCAAATGGACCGAATATTACCGTATTTGTGGATCTGTACCGCTAATTTTATAAGGGTACATTAGTGCCCTTTCTTTTTTTATCATCTTATGTCTATTTTATAAAAAATAGAATCAAATTATCTTATAACGCGAGTTTTACCGCCTCTATTTTTTGTTTAATTCTTTTAGCAGAAACTTGATATGGCGTTCCGATTTGCTGAGCAAATAAATTGACTCTTAATTCTTCAATCATCCAACGGATATCAGTCACTTTTGTATCTAATCGTTGATTCTTTTGTAGACTATTAACCCAATTATCATACTGATTCTGAACATCTTCTATAATGCTCATTGATTGTCTATCTCTTGCCATATTTTGAAATAATTTTTCAATTCTTTTCTCAATTGCCGATAAATATCGATAGATATCATTCAATCTTTTATAACCTGATTGAGCAACAAATCCTTTATAAACCAATTTGTTAAGTTGCTGTTTAATATCTGACAAGGCAAATGCTAAAGATAAATCAACGCGCCCTTTTAACTTTTTATTAATGCTAAAATGCAAAGTTAGTATTGATTCGACTTGCTTAGCAATATCAACAACTATTTCATTAATATGAGTTTTAGTATAATCAAGTAATTGCTGATAATCATTAGCTGAATGTATTGCTTTATTATTTGTTTCAATTAAATAATCAACACCACAAGCAATACAATCATCAATAAGCATTAACACGTTACCAAACGAATTAAAATATAAACTTAATTTCGATTTATTGGGTAATTTTTCATGTAAATACTTGATTGGTGAGGGAATGTTAAGCATTAATAAACGTCTTAAACCTAATTTAGTTAATCTTTGTTGCTCTGATTGATTATCAACTAACTTTATACTTACGGAATTTTGATTATCAATAATTGCTGGATAAGCCTTAACTGTATAGTTTTTTTGTTTTTCTTCATAAACATCAGGAAGTTTTCCAAATGTCCAATCGGTCAAATTATTTTGCTCAATTGAGTTATCTTTTTTATTAATAGTAATAGATGACAAAACTTGTTCAAGTTGAGTTTTGAGTTGCTGTTTTAGCATATCAAGATCTTTACTTGAAGCAATTTCGTTATTATTACTATCAATAATACTAAAATTCATTTTTAAGTATTCAGGTACTTGTTCTAATTGCCAATTTTCTGATGTAATTTTCACACCAGTCATTTTATGAAATTCATTTTCTAAGCATTCAAGAAGTGGTTTTTCTGTGGTATCTACCCTACCTAAAAATACATCTGCATAATTTGGTGCAGGGACAAGGTTTCGTCGTAAAGATTTAGGCAATGATTTGATTAATGCAATTATTAAATCTTTTCTAAAACCTGGCACTTGCCAATCGAATCCCCTGTTTTTAATTTGGTTTAAGATATCAAGCGGAATTTTTATAGTGACACCGTCACGGTTATGACCAATATCAAACTGATAACTAAGTGCTAGCTTAAAATGATCTTGATACCAGAAATCAGGAAAATCATTTAAGTTAATTAATTGTGCTGATTGCCTGATCAGCATCTCTTTTTGTACATTAAGATAATTAGGATCAGATTTTTGCTTCAGCTTCCACCATTTATCAAAATGTCTAGATGAAATAACGGATTTATCTATGCGTTTATCATAGAAATCAAATAATTCATCACCATCAATTAAAATATCCTGGCGACGCGATTTATGTTCTAAATCTTCAACTTCATTAATCAATTTTTGATTTTGCTTGTAAAATTTATGACTTGTTAACCAAGCACCTTCGACTAATGCATGCCGAATAAACAGAGTGCGACTTAAAATAGGATCAATTTTACTGTAATTTACTATTCTATTAGTAACAATTGGTAATCCAAATAAAATTACTTTTTCGTTTGCTATTGTTGTGCCCTGCTTTTTAGACCACCTAGGTTCGTTATAGTTATATTTCACTAAATGTTTAGCTATAGGTTCAATCCATTCAGCTTCAATTTTTGCTGCTGTTCTCCCCCATAATCTATTTGTTTCAACAAGTTCACTAGCAATACACCATTTAGGTTGGTTTTTGAAAAGCGCTGAATTAGGAAAAATTGCAAATTTGATATTACGTGCACCGATATACTCACGCTTTTCAAGCTCTTTCATTCCAATATGAGATAGTAAACCGCTCAGTAACGAGATATGTAATGAATTATAATCAGCTGCTTTACTATTAATCGGAAATGCTAATTGTTTAATGGTTTGTCTAATTTGCGTATAGACATCTTGCCATTCTCGAATTCGAAGATAATTTAAAAACTCTTTTTGGCATAATCGTCTAAATTGATTTCCTGATAATATGTTCTGCTGTTCTTTAATGTAGTTCCATAGATTAATTAAAGAAATAAAATCGGACTCTTTATCAACAAAACGACGATGTTTCTCATCAGAAGCTTGCTGTTTATCAAAAGGTCTTTCTCTTGGATCTTGAATTGATAAAGCAGCAGTAATTATCATTATTTCTTTAATGCACCCCAAGCGTCTTGCTTCAACCAACATTCTGGCTAGTCTTGGATCAATAGGTAGTTGTGCTAAAATTTTACCTATTTCAGTTAAATGATATCGATTATGTTTGGTATGAATTGCGCTAAGTTCTTCTAATAACCGAATGCCATCACGAATATATTTTGAATCGGGTGGTTGAACAAAAGGAAAAGCAGCAATATCACCTAATCCCAATGATGTCATCTGTAATATTACGGAAGCCAAATTAGTACGTAATATTTCGGGTTCGGTAAATTCGGGACGAGATAAAAAATCTTGTTCATCATATAAACGTATGCAGATACCATTAGATGTTCGCCCACAACGTCCTTTACGCTGATTGGCAGAGGCCTGTGATATTGGTTCAATCGGTAAACGCTGAACTTTAGTTCGATAGCTATAACGACTAATTCTGGCTAAACCCGAATCGATCACATATTTAATGCCAGGAACGGTTAACGATGTTTCAGCCACATTAGTTGCAAGGACAATTCGACGTTTAGTATGCGATTGAAAAATTCGATTTTGTTCTGATGCTGATAATCTTGCATATAAAGGTAAAATATCTGTATGACGAAGATCTAATTTATTTAGTATATCAGCAAGATCCCGAATTTCTCTTTCACCTGTCAAAAAAATCAGTATATCTCCATAACTTTCTGCTGACAGTTCATCAATTGCATCAATAATGGGTTGAAAATCACTATTTTTATCGTTTGAATTATCATCATTATCCAATATCGGTGGTCGATACCTAACTTCAACGGGATAAGTTCTCCCCGATACTTCAATAATTGGTGCTTGATTAAAATGTTCTGAAAACCGTTCTACATCAATAGTTGCTGATGTTATAATAACTTTTAAATCAGGACGCTTAGGTAATAATTGTTTAAGGTAACCTAGAATAAAATCAATATTCAAACTACGTTCATGGGCTTCGTCAATAATAATAGTATCGTATTGTAATAACAGTTTGTCTTTCTGAATTTCAGCAAGCAATATACCGTCAGTCATCAATTTAATAAGTGTTGTGTCACTGACATGATCAGAAAATCTAACCTTGAAACCAACTAAATGCCCTACTTCTGTTTTTAGCTCTTCAGCAAGACGATTGGCTATTGAACGAGCCGCTAACCGGCGTGGTTGGGTATGACCAATATAGCCTTTGATTCCTAAGCCTAATTCTAAACAGATTTTGGGAATTTGTGTGGTTTTACCTGAGCCAGTTTCACCCGCAATTATGACTACTTGATGATGTTTAATTGCGTCATAAATTTCTTGTTTTTTTTCAACAACAGGTAAATTATTAGGATATATAATTTGATTTGGCAATGATCTTAATCTAGTTTGATAATGTGACACAGCTTGAGTTATGTCTAAATCAATTTCAACTATATTCTGGCTGTTTTTAAACAATCTTAAAATTTTATTCTTATCCAAGAAAGTCATTGATTCTAAAAATTTTAATTGCTGTTGAGATAACATAAAGAGTAAAATAATACCATCAAATTTTGTATAAAATTAATTATAACAAACTTTACCTATCATTAGGAGTGAATATGAAAAAGACATTAATACTTACCACAACGCTATTTGCTAGTGCTTTAATTTTGTCTGGCTGTGGTGAAACTAATAAAATAAAAGCAGAAGATCTTACTCATCATCGTTTTGTGCTAATAAAAGCAAATGGACAAGATGTTCCTGTTGATAAAGAAGCTGAAATAGAATTTGGCGAAAACATGAACATCATTGGAAAAATGTGTAATAGATTTGTTGCTAAAGTAACATTGGAAAACGAAAAAATCAAAGCTCCTGGTGTTGGTATGACAAAAATGATTTGCAATGATGATCAACTAGATAAATTAGATGGTATTATCACAAAACTAATAACAGAAGGGGCAACAATAAGCCTGAATAAAGAGCAGTTAACTTTAAAGAACCAGGAAAATGAACTTATTTATCAACTCAAAGATTTAATGTAACCCATTTAGAAACATCTTGTAAATAAACATCAAAACCAAGATGTTTCTCTTCTTAATTTTCATCAAAGACAATCCCTAGTTATTGATAAAAAACTTTATTTAAAATGTAGTTAAGACTATAATATACCCAGTTTTTAAAGAATCTAAATTTTTGATGAAAATAGTTAATTTTTCAAATATTGTATGTAAAAAAGTGACCTCTATCAGTTACTTATACCCTTTTATATGCCAATGCGTCAGCATTGGTTTTTTTTTGCGCAAATTCAGTTTATTTAAAATTTAAACATTAACCTTAACTATTAGTAGATAATATCATGAAAAAAACAAAAATTGTTTGTACTATAGGACCTAAATCGGAATCTAAAGAGATGCTAGCAAAGTTATTAAATGCAGGAATGAATGTTATGCGTTTAAACTTTTCTCATGGCGATTATCAAGAGCATGGTAATCGAATAAAAAACTTACGTGAAGTAATGCAAGAGACAGGTTTAAAAGCAGCTATCATGCTTGATACAAAAGGTCCTGAAATTCGCACTATTAAATTGGAAGGCGGGAATGACGTTTCGCTAGTTGCAGGTCAAACTTTTACCTTTACAACTGATGAATCAGTGATTGGAAACTCTGAGCGTGTTGCTGTTACATATAAAGGTTTTGCTCAAGATCTTAAACCAGGTAATCGTGTATTAGTTGATGATGGCTTGATTGCTATGGAAGTAAGAGAAATCAAAGGCAACGAAGTTGTTTGTACTGTTTTGAATAATGGTGATTTGGGTGAAAATAAAGGGATTAACTTACCTGGTGTTTCCATTAAATTACCCGCTTTAGCTGAAAAAGATAAAAATGATCTTATTTTTGGCTGTGAACAAGGCGTTGATTTTATTGCTGCTTCATTTATTCGTAAAGGTTCAGATGTTGAAGATATTCGTAACCACTTAAAAGCTCACGGTGGTGAAGATATAAAAATTATCTCTAAAATCGAAAATCAAGAAGGCTTAGATAATTTTGATGAAATTCTTAAAGCCTCTGATGGTATCATGGTTGCACGTGGTGATTTAGGCGTGGAAATTGCTGTAGAAGAAGTTATTTTTGCTCAAAAAATGATGATTCAAAAATGTAATAAAGCCTCAAAACCTGTTATTACAGCAACACAAATGCTTGATTCAATGATTAAAAACCCTCGTCCTACTCGTGCTGAAGCTGGGGATGTTGCGAATGCAATTATTGATGGTACAGATGCTGTCATGCTTTCTGGTGAAAGTGCTAAAGGTAAATACCCCCTTGAAACTGTTAATGTTATGGCGACTATTTGCACTCGAACTGATATTACAATTCCTGCTTCTTTAGAATTAACTTCGAAAGAAGAACCCCCTCGTATAACTGCGGCTGTTAGTTGTGGCGCTGTCGAAATAGCTGAACGTTTAAATGCACCATTAATTGTCGTTGCTACTCGCAGTGGGAAATCAGCTCGTGAAGTTCGCCATTATTTTCCTAAAGCGCGTATTTTGGCACTTTCTTCAAGCCAAAAAACAGTTAATCAGCTAGCATTAACTAAAGGTGTTGAACCAATTTTAATTGATTCAATTAATTCTACTGATGATTTCTATCGTTTAGGTAAAGAAATGGCGGTTAAAAATTGTGGATTAAAAAAAGGTGATATAATTGTAATGGTTTCTGGTGCATTAGTACCAAGTGGTACAACTAATACAACATCAGTTCACCGAATTTAAGAATTCATAATAAAACTTAATTTCTTTGAATATTTATCTTAAAAGCTAGCTATCAGCTAGCTTTTTTTATAACTTAAGTTATTCTGTAACACATAGTTGCAATTATGTATTGAAAGAGATAAAAAATGATAGAAGAAAAAGTGTATTTACCAAAAGAGTTAAGCTGGCTGGCTTTTAATCAAAGAGTTCTGCAAGAAGCAGCTGACAAAAGTAATCCACTTATCGAGAGGGTTCGTTTTTTAGGTATATATTCAAGCAATTTGGATGAATTTTATAAAGTTCAATTTGCTAATTTAAAAAAATATGTATTAATCGAACAAGAACAAGGTCATACCTCTACTTCCAATGCTAAACAATTGTTACGGCAAGTTAATCAAAAAGTAATTCAGCTTGAATTACAGTTTGATCAACTTTATAACGAACTATTATTAGAAATGGCTAGAAATCAAATTTTTCTGATTAATGAAAGACAGCTTTCATCTTATCAAGAAGATTGGATTAAAAATTATTATAAACAGAATCTGCAACAATATATCACTCCTATTTTGTTAGATAGCCATACTGAATTGATTCAATTTTTAAAAGATGATCATGCTTATCTTGCAGTGGAAATTATCTGTAAAGAGAATGTTAGTTATGCATTACTTGAATTACCGACAGGTCATGCCCCTCGTTTTGTTTTATTACCATCCGAAACTTCAACCAAAAATAAATCTATTATCTTTTTAGATAATATTTTACGTTATTGTTTATCAGACATATTTAAAGTTTTTTTTGATGCTACTGAATTAAACGCTTATTCTATCAATATTAATCGTGATGCGGAATATGAATTAAATACAGAACTAAATAGTTTAATAGAGCTGATGTCACAGGGTTTAAAACAACGATTAACAGCACAACCTGTCCGTTTTACTTACCAAAAAGATATGCCTAAAGCCCTGTTTGAGCTCTTAATAAATAAATTGAGACTAACTGAACAAGAAGCAATGCCTGGTGGTCGGTATCCTAATTTCAAAGATTTAATAAATTTTCCTGATTTAGGTGGTAAGAATTTATTAAATAAACGCTTACCAAGCCTTGCATATAATCGTTTTAAACAGTTTCGTAATGCATTTGCAACAATAAAAGATCGTGATGTATTGCTTTATTATCCTTATTATTCATTTGGTCATGTATTAGAAATAATGCGACAAGCATCATTCGATCCAGCGGTTACTCATATTCGAATGAATATTTATCGTGTTGCAAAAGATTCTCGTTTTATCCATGCAGCTATTAATGCAGCTAATAATGGAAAAAAAGTAACAGTTGTTGTCGAATTACAAGCTCGTTTTGATGAAGAGGCCAATATAAAATGGGCTAAACGATTAATTAGTAGTGGAATAAAAGTTATTTATTCGCAGCCTAAACTGAAAATTCATGCTAAACTTTTCTTAATAGATCGCCGTGAAGAAGATAAAATAGTTCGCTATGCTCATGTTGGATCAGGAAATTTTAATGAAAAAACAGCCCGAATTTATACTGATTTTTCACTATTAACTGCAGATCAAGCTATTACTGATGAAGTAATTAAAGTTTTCAATTTTATTGAAAATCCATTCAAACCTGTTTCATTTAACCATTTACTTGTTTCTCCTCAAAATACACGTTTACGATTTTATGAATTTATTGAACGTGAAATAACTAATGCCAAAGCAGGTAAAAGCGCAGGTATCTATCTAAAACTTAATGCTATTACCGATAAAGATATGATAGATCAACTCTATCGAGCATCTTGTTCAGGAGTAAAAATCAGAATGGTTGTTAGAGGAACTTGTGTTTTAATTCCACAAATACCAAATTTAAGCGAAAACATCTATATTACCAGTATTGTCGATCAATATTTAGAACATGCACGTGTTTATATCTTTGAAAATAATGGAAAAAAAGATACCTTTATTTCATCAGCTGATTGGATGCCACGAAATTTAGACAATCGAATTGAAGTAGGTGTGAAAATCTTCGATCCTATTTTGAAATCGACTATCCATGATATTTTCAACATTCAATGTAAAGATAACATAAAAGCTCGAGTTATTGATAAAGATAATATGAATAACTATGCTCAAAGAGGTAATAAGAAAAAAATTAGAGCCCAGCATGCTATCTATGATTATTTAAAACAATTAGAAGCCAGCCATAAATAAGGGGCAAATATGAATAAATTTAATGAATATGCAGTAGTGGATCTTGGTTCTAATAGTTTTCATATGATTATTGTGCGTAATATTAATGGTGCTACACAAATTATTTATAAAAATAAAAAAAATATTCATTTGGCAACAGGTTTAAATGAAAAAAATGAATTGAGTGAATCAAGTATCATGCGAGGTATAGAATGTTTAGCATTATTTGCTGAAAGATTAAATGGTTTTCCACCAGAAAACGTTAGAGTTGTTGGAACTTATACTTTGCGAGTAGCAAAAAATCGCCATAAATTTTTAATGGCGGCAGCTAAAGTATTCCCCTTTCCTGTTGAAATAATTTCAGGCCAAGAAGAAGCTCGCCTGGTTTACTTAGGTACAATGACATCTGAACCTACATCTTCTACTGATACTAAATTTGTGATAGATATAGGTGGAGGTTCCACCGAAATAGCTGTTGGTAAAGGTAATGATCTTAAACCTTTAATCGTCACAAGCCATTCAATGGGATGTGTTACTTATACAAAGCGTTTTTTCCCAGAAAAAAAAATTGATGCTATATCATTTCAGCGTGCTAAATTAGCAGCTGAACAACAAATTGAAAATATAATTAATACAATAAAAAAACAAAATATTACCGTTTCATTTGGTACTTCAGGTACAATCAAAAGTATTTGTAACATATTACTCGATCTTGGTGTTAATGATAGTATAATTACACCTAAGAGGTTAAATTATTTGATTAGCTATATTTTAGAGTTTAAATCTTTCCACGATATAAAATATCCGTCTCTTTCTGAAGATCGAAAAAATGTATTTGTCAGTGGTCTTGCAATATTTGCTGGTGTGTTTAACGCATTGGGCCTAAAGGAATTACAATTTAGCCCTTGTGCATTACGAGAAGGTGTATTATATGAACTTATTGATGGGCAGAATTATCCTGATATAAGACAAAATACGGCTGAATCATTAGCTCAACATTACAACATCGATCAGCATCATGCACAACAAGTTGTTAAAACTACAAATTATTTCTTTTTGCAATGGCAAAAACAGGTGTCCATTTGTATATCGGAAAATCTCGAAACAATTTTATATTGGGCAGCACAATTGCATGAAGTTGGATTAAAAATAAATTTTTCTTCCGTTCATAAACATTCGAGCTATATTTTAAAAAATAGTAACCTTCCTGGTTTTAATGAAGAGCAACAGTTACTTTTATCGACTCTTGTTCGTTATCATAGAAAATCAGTAAATATTAATGATTTTCCATATTTTAGCCTATTTGAATATAAGCATATTATTTCAATGCTACAGATACTTAGGTTATCTATACTTATTAATAATCAACGAAATACCGATCTCGACCTAAGTGCATTTCATTTAAAAATAACAAAAAATAAACTCTGGGAAATAACATTAAATATTAGCCAAAAATTTGTTGAAAATAATAAATTGATATTGCTTGATCTAGAACAAGAGAAAAAATATTGGGAACTAGTGAATGACTGGAAATTATCGATAAGAATTTTTTAGTTAATTCTAAACTGTCATAACAATAAGTATTGCTAATAGAATAGCAATACTTATTGTTAAGTAGGCTATTTTCTAATTAGTCACTCCTAGATCAATAATACTCCACCATAGAAGACCAACAGTAAAAACAATAAATAAATTCACAACACTACAAACAAATCCAACTTTCCACCATGTTTTAACTGGAACAAAACCCTCTGCAAATAATAGCGGATTTCTTGCATTAGCAAATTGTGTAATAGAACCAAAATAATTTGTACAGATAACTAAAGCAAAAATAGCAATCATTTCTGGCACCCCTAGTGTAATTGCTACAGATAAAAATACAGGGAATAACGCAGCGATATGCGCATTTCCACTGGCGAAAAAATAGTGTAAATAAACATAAGCAATACATAAAACAATTAAAACAACGACCCAGCTACTTTCACCTAAATGACCTTGAACGGCATTGCCAATTGTATTGCCTAGCCATTTTGTTACACCAAGTTTATTTACTTGTCCTGCCATCATCAATAATGCTGCAAACCAAATCAATGTATCCCAAGCGGCTTTTTCCCCTTTAATGTCATCCCAACTTAACACACCAGCTAAAATCAAAATGGTCAAACCAATAAATGCAGTAGTTGTTGAATCAATACCAAAGTTTTTACCGGCAATCCAAAGTACTAATAATAGAACAACTGTTAAACCCATAATGATTTCTTTGGCAGTAATTGCCCCCATTTTTTTTAGCTCTTCAGCCGCTAATTTTGATGCTTCTGGTGTTTTTTTAAGTTCAGGATTGGTTAAAAAGTAAATTACCAAAGGAATTACAATGAATGATACTAAACAAGGTATAATTGATGCTAAAAACCATTGCCCCCAACCTAATGTAATATTTAATGAAGTTGTTACTAATTTAGCAGCTAATAGGTTTCCTGTAAAAGCAGTTAAAAACATAGCAGAGGTAATGTCATTTACATGGCTAATTGTTAACATTAAGAATGTACCAATGCGGTTTCTTGACTCATCTTTTGGGCTAGATTTGAAATTAATCGCTAAGGCTTCAGCAATAGGATAAATTACGCCGCCAGCACGCGCGGTTGTACTTGGAATAGCTGGAGCTAAAGCAACATCAGTAACTGATAAACCATAGGCCAGTCCTAAAGTGTTTTTACCTAACAATTTAACAAGATAATAAGCAATTCGTTTACTTAGTCCTGTTTTAATAAAGCCCCGCGCAATCATAAACGCAATAACAATTAACCAAATTAAACTACTGTTTAATTCACTTAATGCTATTTTGATTGCATCAGTAGCACTACCTGCACCAGATGGTCTTAAAACAGCAAATATTGTTATAGCTAAAAGACCAATAGCGCCTATTGGCATTATTTCAGCAACGATACAAGCAATAGTTGCAACGAAAATAATACTAGTTTGCCAACCCTGAATACTGATTCCTTCTGGAGGTGTAACCATTAACCATAACACAGCTGAAATGGCAGCAATAATTATGAGTGGCAGCCATTTTACTGGCATTTTTTTTACTATGTTCATAGTTTTTTCCTTCTAATTTAAAAATTATCAATCTATAACCAAATTCTATTCTCAGACAATAACAGGTTAATTTGCCAGCTATTTTTTAAACTATTTCATATTCATCATCTAAAAGTTGAAAAGAAAAATTATCACAATTTACTAATTTTATAGTTTTATTTTTTAATAAAAATATTGCTGATAAATGTCTATTTTTTTTCAAATATTCACTTCCTTTTAAAACTCCTAATCCATATAAAATAGTTGAATAAATATCGCCTTCTAGTGAGGTATTAGAAATAATTGTGACGCTTTCTAATTCATTATTTAGTGGGTATCCCGTTAATGGATTAAATATATGATGATAGAGAATATCATTTTGCATAAAAAAGCGCTCATAGATACCAGAAGTAACAATTGATTTATTTTTTACCTTAACAATTCCTGCTAATTCATTATGATGAGAAAATGGTTTTCTTAACCCAACATGCCAATAACCATTATCATTTATTGGGGAATGACCTAATGTAAGAACATTACCACCTAAATTAATGATAGCCTGATAAATATGATATTGATGTAAAATATGCTTAACTACATCAGCTATATAACCTTTAGCAATTGCACCTAAATCAATTTTCATACCTGCTTTTTTCAAAAATACAGAATATGTATTTGCATCGAGTTCAATATATCGAGGATTGGTTAACAAGAGTTGTTGCTTAATTTGCTCAGAGTTTGGCACTTGGTATCCTTTAAATCCAATTTTCCATAGTTTTACAACTGGTCCAATTGCCAAATTAAAATAATCAGTGAAATGTAAACTTACTTTAACTGCTTGTTCAATAAGAGAATACACTGGTGGACTCACTTTAACTGGATGTTGACCTGCAGCTAAATTAATTGACATTACTTCTGATTCAGGACGATTAACTGTCAATTTATCTTCAAGTATTTTAATAGAATTAAAAACGGTTTGGGCAGCGATTTCATCAGGTTCGAAAAGTGTTAATGAAACCTCTGTTCCCATTAAAGTTTGAGTATATTTATAGCTCGAACTTGCCATATTAAATTAGTTCAACTACTGAAATAAATTAACTATTAATATAATCTGTGGCTTTTTTACCAGCTTGAATACCAAATATTATGATATCAGCAACAGCATTTCCACCAATACGATTTGCTCCGTGAATACCTCCTACAACTTCACCTGCCGCAAACACACCTTGAATTACTTTTTTATGAGTATCTAGTACTTGTGTTTGTGTATTAATCGTCACACCGCCCATAGTATGATGAACTCCCGGAGCTATTTTAATAGCATAAAACGGCCCTTTATTGATAGGGTGGCGCATACCTGTTGTTCTTCCAAAATCTTCATCTTTTTTATTTTCGGCAAATTGGTTATAACGGGCCACTGTTCTAGTCAAAGTTTTGCTATCAATAGATAGTTTCTGTGCCAATTCTTCTATGGTATTAGCTTGAGTAACAAGCTCGTGTGAAACATACTCTTCAACATTCTTATTTTCATCCCGAATTTGCTGATCAAATAAAATATAAGAATAATGTTCAGGTAATTTGATAATCTCAGCCGAGACCTTATCACGAGTATCAAGCTCATTGATAAATCGTTGACCGCTTTGTGAAACTAAAATAGCTCCACCACCACGTATAGATTCAGAAATTAAATATGAGGTCGTTTGTTCAACCGTTGGATGGATTTGGATTTCTCCCATATCAACAGTACCAGCGCCAAGCTTTTCCAAAATTACAATACCAGAACCGGTTGCTCCTTTATGATTGGTAGTTACAAAACCCTTAAGATCAGGACGATATTTTTCAACCATTTTTTCATTAGCACTGAAACCTCCAGTGGCAATAATTACTGCTTTGGTTTTAATAGTTTGGCTAGAGCCATCTTCTTCTAAAATTTTCACTCCCACTACTTTATGGTTTTCTGTAATAATTTCAGTTACGGAAGTTTCTAACATAACTTCAATGCCACGTTTATTAATATTTTTTACCAATCCGCTAATCAAAAATCCCCCCACAGCCGCACCATTGGCAGGGCGATGAGTTCGATCTATACTCATTCCACCAGTAGTTGTAATGCCACTTAGTTCTATACCATTATCATCTAACCAATTTATTGCATTAGGTGCATTATCAACAAAATAACGGAGTAGATCAGTGTTATTTTTATTTTTACCACCTGCCAGCGTTTCTTTATAAAATAGATCTTTGCTATCTACAATGCCTTTAAGTTTTTGAAATTTCGTTTCTGCTGCGTTCATACCAGCTGATGCTTTATTTGTGTTTCCGCCAATTACTGGCATTTTTTCAATAATAATAACATTTGCTCCGAGATCATAAGCTTGAATAGCAGCAGCTAAGCCTGCTCCACCACTGCCTACGACAACAACATCGTAAGATTTATCGTTAGGATCCCCTCCTTCAGCTAGAATTGCTTCTTTGTTAGATTTTGCCATAGCTTTTGTTACGGCTTTCTTAAATGCCTCACATTGCGTGGTTGCACCAGAAATTGCATCAACATGTGGGCTATTAGAATCGATAATTCGACTTTTGATAGCAGCAAAATTATTTAACACTTCATTATTAAATTCATTTGCATTGATTAATTTTAAATCTTTGATGAAGTCTTTACCTAATTCAACATTAATCAAAAACTCATAAGTTTCATCATTAACTTTTTCCTGATAATTGCCAGGTTTGAATTTTTTAACATTGAGATTAACATCACGAATTAAGCTTTCAACAAGTGAAAAATGCCATAGAGGTTCTGGAATATTGAGTGCTTCACGCTTATCACTATTTATCGTTAATTCTAATGTTTCTCCTTTCTTTATACGATTAACCCAATCTGGATAGGCAATGCAAGCTCGACCAACAGCAACTAAATCATAGCCATTATCGATTGCAGTATCAATATCACTTTTATTAACAACATTACCAACACCAACAACCGGAATTTTAGCTAATACATCAGAACGCATCGCAATGAACTTCTTGATTAATGGTGTTGGATCTTGAGTATCAACAATCGATGATCTAAGGGTTGTTCCCATTGAAAAATGAACATAATCAAGTCCTTTTTTAGCTAATTTTTCAAGTAAATACATTGTGTCATCAAAACGAATACCTGGGACTTCTAATTCTTCCGGAGAGAAACGATAACCAACAATAAACTCTGAGGATGCATATTGTTTTGCCATGCTATGAGTGATATCTAAAACTGCTAATGGAAATTGAGTGCGATTATCACGACTACCACCCCACTTATCATCTCGTTGATTTGAATTTGGGGAGTAGAATTGTTGAATAAGATAAGTATTTGCACCGTGAATTTCGACACCATCAAATCCTGCTTCGATAGCACGTCGTACAGCTTGACCAAATTTATCGACCATTTCATCTACTTCATTAGCCGTTAGTGCTATTGGAGTTGCAGCGCCAGGACGTGGTGCTGCTATTGCACTTGGTCCTACAGGCAATTGTCCACCAATCAATTTTGGCTCAACCATGCGACCACCATGGTAAACTTGAATAACCGCTTTGGATCCTTTTTCTTTGATTGCTTTTGCAACCTTTGCTAATCCTTCAATTTTGTCATCGCTATCTAATCCAATAGCACCAGGAAAAGCTAATCCTTTATTATCTACAAAGCCACATTCAACGATAATAGTACCAATTTCACCTGCTCTTGCTTGATAGTATTCTATTAAATCTTGTGTGACAGAGCCTTCATGAAAGCCAGAACAAGTCGTCATCGGAGCCATCATTATACGATTTTTTAGCTCAACACCGTTGGGTAATGTGAATGCACTAAATATGTCTTTATTTTCCATTTTAATATACCTAATTATTTTATTTTGATTCAATTACTAACTTTAATAATAACATTACTTATTCTGATACTCCACTTACTTTAGTTTCAAAAATGTACTAACGTATCAATTTTGAGAAATAATATTTCTTATATTTATTAAAGAATTATGTAACAATTTATTCTTTTAGCAGTGATTTTTAGTTATTTTATCAGTTGAATTTGCCAAGCATTGTTTAAACCTACGCATAAAAATCTAAAAAAAAACACTATAACTATTTCATTTAGTTATATATTTATTGATTAATTTATTCTTGAACTTTATTTTTATTTAGCTAGAATTCCTTGAAGCTTAACGAAAAGAGAACATTGATAATGAAAATAAAGTTAATCCATAAATTAGTTCTAAAACTACGTCTCTTTCATTGCCTATTAATTTCATTTACAAATCCTCCTTTATGGAGGATTTTTTATTTTAAACAATACCACTTAAGGACGTGCATAAATGGGAGACAATATGAAATCTTTGACACCTTTCTATAATCCATATATTAGCTATGAAGATAATTATGCTAAAGGACCATTTGGGCTTTTTGTGCAATTAAATAAAACAGAAAATGTTCCTACTAAGTTAACCAAATTTTTGAATATAGAGGTAAATCTACCTTTTGGTATACCCGCTGGCCCCTTACTAAATGCTAACTATATTAAAGCTGCTTTTGCTTATGGATTTGATTTATGTGTATATAAAACAGTACGAACTAAACTTCATAAATGTCATCCTTTACCTAACATCTTATCGGTACACGCTAAAGGTAAATTATCAAGTAATTTAGATACGGTATTAGCAGATACAAATTATGATCAACCATTATCAATAACAAACTCATTTGGTGTGCCTTCCTTTTCACCTGATATATGGCAACAAGATATGGAAGATGCGGTAAAATCTGCAGGTCATGGACAATGTGTAATTGGTAGTTTCCAAGGCACGGAAGGTAATGGCAAAATAGAAAATGATTACGCTTTAGCCGCAAAATTAGTTAAAGAAACCAATGCGCCTATTCTTGAAGCAAATTTAAGTTGCCCGAACGAAGGGGCAAATAAATTACTTTGCTTTGATATAGATAAAGTCGAAAGAATTGTCAATGCCATTAAGACAGCTGTTCCTGATCGTCCACTTATTTTAAAACTAGCCTATTTCCCTGACGATGAAAGGATTGTTTCTTTATTAACTCGTATCGGTTCTATTATCGATGGTTTAAGTGTAATCAACACACTATCCGCTAAACCAGTTGATGCTAAAGGGAACCCAGCATTAGGTGAAAATAGAAAAGAAGGTGGTGTCTGTGGGGATGCAATTCGTTGGGCAGGTTTAGATATGGTGAGTAGATTAGCTAAATTCCGTCAAGAAATGGAATTAAAATTTGTTATTGTAGGTGTTGGTGGAATAAGCAACAGTGAACATTATCGTCAGTTCATCGGCAATGGCGCTGATGCAGTCATGAGCGCTACTGGGGCAATGTGGAACCCTCTGCTTTCTATAGAAATCAAGAAAACCTTGAATAAAATTATTTAACGTTATGCTCATGTCTGTTACAGGGTAACTTACCCTGTAATTTTTTACTGACAATACACCCTACTATATCCTTATTACTTTTTCTTAAAAAATAAAATCCAAAACAAGATGAGCAAAAAACGATAACTAAAATAATTGACACATGCAAGGAAGGAATAAAAGATATTAACAGTACAATTAAGACCATTGCTAATATTTTAAATAAACTTTTTTTGTTGCTCTCTTTTCAATAAGTATCTTTTATATATGAGGTTGATACTAATATCTTTTAGTAAAATAATAATAAAGGCAATCTGAACTATTGAGCTAAAGTAAGACGTTAATAAATAAAAAAGGCACTGTCGTTAAAAGTGGCACAAAATGCCAATGATTACCAACAAAAATGAAACACCATCTATAATAAAAAGCTATTGTTTAACATTACTAAATGTAACTCAGAAAGGTTTCAGTATTTAACTCAATATAAGTAGATGGCGTCAATAATAGAATAAAACTTATAACGTACTAACTAGACAATTTGAATTGGCGGAACGGACGGGGCTCGAACCCGCGACCCCCTGCGTGACAGGCAGGTATTCTAACCAACTGAACTACCGCTCCGCTTTATTTAATAATCTTAACGTTGGAACGTTAAAGTAGGCGTGATATTAAAGATAATTTTCATTTCCGTCAATAAAATTTTTGTATTTAATGATTGATTGCGTATAAAATCATCATTAGTTAATGAGCCATAAGGCCCCCGCACTTTTTTTATCAATTTTTTTTAAAACAGCTTCATGTTCAGACAGTTCAACTTCAGAAGCTTTAATTACTTTTAAAGGTATAGAGCTACGTTCAACTCTACGAATAGAAGTATTATTACCAGATAAAGAATTCTGATCATCCATATTAAAAGATAATGTTGTTTGTCCCCCTGTCATAGCTAAATAAACTTCAGCTAAAATTTCAGCATCCAATAATGCTCCATGAAGTGTTCGATGTGAATTATCGATTTGATAACGTTCACAAAGCGCATCTAAGTTGTTGCGCTTACCTGGAAATAAGCGTCTTGCCATAGCCAAGGTATCAGTAATAATACAATGATCTGCTGTTTTGAAATCTAAACCGCATAAGCGAAACTCATAATCCATAAATCCAACATCAAAAGATGCGTTATGAATAATAAGTTCAGCACCATCAATAAATTTTATAAAATCATGAGCAATATTTTTAAAAATAGGTTGATCTTTAACTAACTCATTATCTATACCATGTACTTTAAAAGCATCTTCATCAATCAAACGTTCAGGGTTGATATAAACATGAAAATGATTGCCAGTTAAGCGACGATTTATGATTTCAACAGCACCAATTTCAATAATTTTATGACCTTCATAGTGATTATTGCCTTCTTGATTCATACCTGTTGTTTCTGTATCTAATACTATTTGGCGCGCGGAATTATTTATCACGTTATTCTCTTTTATCTGTTAACAATTGGGGAAAAAATAAATTAGTGTTATAGTCTATCACCAAAAGTGATTAATGTTGATATCTAGCGATTATACAAATACAAAACTCATTATGAATTAAAAATAGTTGTCATCAATGAATATATAACCAACTTAAACAATTTAATCGACAATCAAAATATGCTGAAAAAAATAGAAATTTATACAGACGGATCATGCTTAGGAAACCCTGGACCTGGCGGCTATGCAGCCATTTTAAAATACAAACAGCAAGAAAAAGTGGTAGCAGAAGGTTTTTTTAAAACAACCAATAATAGGATGGAATTATTAGCAGCAATTACTGCCTTAGAACAATTAAAACAAGCTTGTGAAATTGACTTATATTCTGATAGTCAATATTTACGTAATGGCATTATGAATTGGATTCATGGTTGGAAGAAAAATGGTTGGAAAACGGCTAATAAAAGACCTGTTAAAAATGAAGATTTATGGAAAAAATTGGATGAGCTTGTTCTGTTACACAAAATCAACTGGTTCTGGGTAAAAGGTCATTCTGGTCATATTGAAAATGAACGATGTGATATTCTAGCGAAAAAACGGGCTCAATCTCCAACATTAAAAGATATCGTTTTTGAGCAATCTAATAAAGAAAACATTTAATTAACAATTTTGAATAGCTTTCTATGTTTAAATTACATATTATTCCTGCGTTAAAAGATAACTATATTTGGTTGTTATCAAATACGGATAACCAAGCCATCATTATTGATCCCAGTGAGGCGGATACTGTCATTAACTATGTTAAGAAAAATGATCTCTCACCTATTGGAATTTTACTTACTCATCTTCATATAGACCATATAGGTGGTGTAACAAAATTAAAAGAACGGTATAACCATATTGAAGTTTATGGTCCCAGTGAGATTAATCTACCAATAAATTATATAGATAATCAAAATACAATTTCTATTGGGAATTTTACATTTGATCTCATCAGTGTCCCTGGACATACATCTGGACATCTTGCTTATTATTGCCACCCTTATTTGTTTACAGGAGATGCCCTATTTTCAGCAGGATGCGGACGAGTTTTTGAAAAGACTTATCAAAAAATGCTAAATTCACTTAACAAATTAAAACAACTTCCTGATGATGTTCTTATTTGTGCTGGTCATGAATATACTTATTCTAATTTGTTATTTGCTAGCACAATGTTACCAGAAGATGAAAATATTAAGTCATATTTGAATACAATTAATGAAAATTCAATTACTTTACCTTCAAACTTAGCAACAGAAAAATTGATTAATTTATTTTTACGATGCTCTGATAAAAAATTACAACAAAAATTCAAGTTCAACAATGAATTAGATTTATTTATTTTTTTTAGAAGCCAAAAGGACAATTTTTAGGTATAATACGCGGTTTTAATAAATGTTTAATTTTACAGGCTAATGAAAAAGTTATTTATATTCACAATATTATGTTTAATTTTGGTTGCATGCCAAAACCATGGTTCTAATACCAATAATAGTGTCTATCAAACACATAATTCATTATCGGTAGTTGCAAGCAGCATTAAAAGTAGTGGTATTAATCACATATTAATAACTCAAAACCCTTGGCAATATATGCTAAACCAAATTGATGTTAATGTTCCCGAGAATAAACGTGTTAAAGAAGAAAGAGATCGTTTATTACTTAATCCACAGGCTTTCGAGGTGACAGCACTTCGCTCTGAACCCTATGTTTACTATATCATTAACCAACTTCGTAAAAATCGTTTGCCGGTTGAATTAGCGTTAATTCCATTAATTGAAAGTGCATATGATCCGCTTGCAACATCTTCCGGTAAAGCGGCAGGTTTGTGGCAGTTTGTACCTATTACCGCAAAAGAGTACGGTTTAAAAAAGAACAGTAATTTTGATGATCGTCGTGATCTTATAGCCTCTACAAATTCGGCCATTACACTTTTACAAAATTTAAATAATCGTTTTAATGGTGATTGGTTATTAACATTAGCCGCTTATAATGCTGGGGAAGGTCGAGTAAAAAAAGCTATCGAAAAAAACCAGGCAAATGGCTTACCTACTAATTATTGGTCTTTGGAATTACCAAATGAAACAATGCGCTATGTTCCGAAAATTCTTGCCATTATTGATATTGTGAAAAATAGTAAACAATATGGAATTAAGTTACCAGATTGTAGCTATGAAAATTCTCTAGTTAGAATTGACATGTCTAAAAACATTTCTTTAGCTAAAATTGCTCAATACAGTGATATACCACTTAGTGATTTAAAAAGTTTTAATGCTGGGTATTTAAAACAGACAGTAAATGGCCCTTTCCATTTGCTTGTGCCTTATGCCTATGCAGAAAAATTACATAAAAAGCTACAGGAAAAAAATCTTGTTACAACAGAAATTACTGAATTACTACAAGATGTGCCGCATAGCACAATGCCAATAGAAGTCAAAACAGCAACAATTCAACAATCGACTGGAATTAACAATAAAAATACCATACTTCATACAGCTAATACAAAAAAGCAGATAACTTATCAGGTTAAAGCTGGTGATAGTCTTCATTCAATTGCACGAAACTATCAAGTAAAAATAACTGATATTTTGACGTGGAATAACATGAAAGATTCGCAAGTTAAAGAAGGGGATGTATTAACAATAAATCTTATCAATCCAATCTAAATTTTATTAAAAGAGGATTATGGTCAGATGTCTTAGTGTTAATAATTTCAGCTGTTTCCAATTGTAATCCTCGATAAAATACAAAATCCAATGGTCTACCCATGAAAGTTTTGCGATTATCTATAGTAAAATTCACTGACCTAAGACCTATTGAATGTATCAAATCATATAATAAATTCAAACGTTGTTGGCTCCATGCATTAAAATCTCCTCCTAATATTATTGGACCATTATGTTCTTTAATACGATTTAATAACATGTGAATTTGCTGACGATAAATTTTAACACCAATACTAAAATTAACGGCATGAACATTAGCCACAAGAAATTGCTTTTTTGAATGAGCAATAGGATAAATTGTAATTAGTGCAGATTTGGGAACTCTAATTAATGGCTCTTTTTCTCTGAATGAGAGAAGAGCGCTAGGTAAAGATTCAGTAATCGTCATCACACCTGCATAAATATCATTAAAGCAATATGTAGGAACATGATCTGCAACCTTATGATGTTTTGAAATAAAGCTTAAAAGCTGAGGGGTATTTTGGGCTTCTTGTAGCAATATTAATTTAGTAGTATTTGCATACTGCTCTAAAATATCAATACAATCTGCCCGCTTTTGTTTATAAATATTCCAAACTAAAACCGAAAAAGAAGTATGATCAATAAGCGATTTATTAACACTTAATTGGTGATTAGGTAAGATTACTTCTACATCATTATTTGATCGATAACGTAATGTATAGTTGCGTTTTTTAAACATACTACTGCGAGTTTTTCAGCTTTAAATATTCATCAAATGATAAAGTATCACTTTGCTCTTTTATTTTTTGTTTTTCAAGCGATAAATGATGTTGTTGAACAAAATCATTATCTGTTAATAAAGTTAAAGGTTCTGAAATAAGCTGCCTTTTATATTGGTTAGCTAAAGCTACCCCAAACTTTGATGTACCTAGATCGCTAATTGCTTGTAGCGTCCTTGCTGATAAAGTTAACTCAGGTTGTTCAAACATCAAATCCAAACGTTCACAGACCTTACGGTAATGTTGATGACCATTTTGGTGATCTAAAACATCGGCAACACGAAGTAAATCTTTAAATAATTCGTGCCCTACTTTGGACAAAGGTTTTCGATAACTATCACAACCTATACTAATTTCAAGCCCCGGCTTTCGCCCTTCAATAATTACTTTATTCCAATTCATCTTAGCGCACTCAAGTTCTTGGCTACTCATTTCTGGAGCTGGAGCTAATGCACACCAAATCAAAAATAAATCAATAAAACGAATTTGTTCTTCAGTAATACCTATTGGTGAGAAAGGATTAACATCAAGCGCACGTACTTCAATATACTCAATTCCACCACGTAAGAGCGCATCTGAAGGTGTTTCATTTGCTCTGGTCACTCGTTTAGGGCGAATTGGTCCATAAAACTCATTTTCTATTTGTAAAATATTATCATTTAATTGGCGATATTGGCCATTTACTTTAATACCTAATTTACTAAACTCAGCAGATTTAGTATGAGTTGCACGTTTCAATCCCGCTACATAAGAATCCAAATGATTAAAAGTAATACCTAATTGTTTCTGAGCACTATTCGTATAACCGATATCGCTTAACCTTAACGAAGTTGCATAAGGTAGATAACAATTACCATTTGTTTGCTCAATGAAGGATTTGGCTTTTTCTGGATCTTGAATAAATGGAGAACATATTGATGGCGAAGCACCAAATAAATACGGAATTACCCAGCCAAAACGATAATAATTGCGAATCAAGGTAAAATAACCTTCAGATATTATAGTTTTACCTTCTTCAATATTTTTGATACCGTTTCTTGCCTGCCAAAATGCGGTAGGTAATGAAAAATTATAATGTACTCCAGAAATCGTTTGCATCATTGCGCCATAGCGGTTTTTTAACCCTTCACGGTATAGCGTTTTAAATCGCCCTTCATTGGAAGTACCATATTGGGCTAAAATAATGTCATCTTCATTTGCAAGAAAACAAGGCATACTTAATGGCCACAACATTTCATCTCCAATGCTTATGCTAGCATAACGATGCAAATCCCGTAAAAAAGACAGCATATAATCAATATTGGTATTAACTGGTGTAATAAACTCTAACATTGATTCAGCAAAATCAGTTGTTATCCAAGGATGAGTTAACGCTGACCCAATTTTTGAAGGAAAGGAAGTTTTCGACAATGATCCATCAGGTAAAATACGCAAAGTTTCACGTTCTAAACCTCGTTGAATCCCCTGTAAAATAGTATAATGTTTTTCTAACCAACTAAGCGCTTTGGAAACATCAGGAATCATAATCTAGCTTTTCCTAATTTAATTATTTATAGCATTAATATTATCATAATTTACTAGTTACTATAGATGATTTTGATATTTTAAGAATAGCTGAAATGAACAAAAGCATTTCAAAAACTAAATAAAAAAATAACTCTATCTATTTCAATAGGTAAAAATAAAACTCACAACATACATTTTTATCTATTTCATAGATAGGATTAGTTAATTGCAATTAAAATAATGATAAATTGATACATTAAAGCAGTTTATTTTTGCATATGATCTTTTTTTTCTAACAAAATTAAAACTTCCATATGTGCGGTATGGGGGAACATATCAAATAATTTTGATTTGGTAATTTGATAATCATTTAACAACTTTAAATCCTCAACAAGCGAAGATAAGTTACAACTTGAATATAAAATATAGTTTGGTTTCATCTCTTCAAGATACTGGATTAATTGCTTCCCTGCTCCTCGTCTTGGTGGATTTAACAAAACTAAATCAGGGATATTCTGATTGGTAATCGCATATTGAGTAGCATCTAATGATTTAAAAAATATTTGCTTATAACCGAGTTCGTTAGCTGATTTTGTTGCGCATTCAATTGCATCTGAATTTATTTCAATTCCTGTTAATTGAACATCATTTTTTGATAAATTATTCAAGCAATGTAAACCAAATCCACCCACACCGCAAAAAAGATCCCAAATCGAATGTATATTCAAATCGGTGACCCAGTCACTTGCTGTTTGATAAAGATTGGAGGCAACATCGGTATTTGTCTGAAAAAAGCTTTTAGGCTTTATAAAAAGAGGAATATTATTTAATGTTATTGATAGAAAAGAATTATTGGTTAAAACTATCTCTTCATCCCCTTCTAATATAGCTGAATGATTAGGTTGAATATTAATTGAAACAACTTGCAGATTTTGAATTTTATCTTGTAATTGATTAAAAGAATTCTTAATTTTTTCAAAAAATTTTGGTGACTTCAAAACAAATCGCAACATAAAACTACTTATTCCATCACAAATACTCTCAGTGATAATAACGAATTTTAGCTCTCCTTTTCGCTTATTGATATTGTAAGGCACTAATCCTTGTTTTCTGATATATGTTCTTACAATTTTTAGAATATTTTGCATATTGTTAGAGTAAAGAGGACAATCACACAGATCAATAGCTTGATCGCCTGTTTGAATACCTAATATGGGTTTTTCAACTGTACCTAATACAGCCATTTTAGCTTTATTACGAAAAGCATGTTTTTTACTTGCCAAAGGCTCTTTAATTTCTTTAGGATTAAATTCACTTAGCTGCTCAATTAGCATTGTTTGCTTTTGTTCTAATTGTATTTGATAAGGATGGTCAAGCCAATGACATGATAAACATTTTTTTTGTTGATAATAGCTACATTGCATCGTAAAAACCTCTTTTTATAATTAATTATTATATACCTAATCAACCTTAATAATCAGTAGTTTTAGTTATATATACTGTTTCAGCGTTACAGTAAGTGGAATTAAAATCGATTTAATATGAATCATATACTTAATTAATCACTTCCATTTATTTGACGAAATAACGGTATATGATAGGATATGTTCATTAACATTACAGGAACAATTTAATGTCTATTAAGTTAAAAACCCCAGAAGAAATCGAAAAAATGCGTATAGCAGGCAAACTTGCTGCTGAAGTTTTAGAAATGATTGAATCTTATGTAAAACCTGGTATTAGTACAGGCGAGCTTGATAAAATCTGCCATAAACACATTGTTAATGTCCAAAAAGCTATTCCTGCAAATATTGGTTATCATGGCTACCAACATACTAGCTGTATATCAATAAATGATGTTGTTTGTCACGGCATTCCAAATTTTGAAAAAAAAATAAAGGATGGTGATATTTTAAACATTGATGTCACTGTAATCAAAGATGGCTATCATGGCGATACATCTAAAATGTATATTGCTGGGAAACCGACTGTCACAGGTGAAAAGCTATGTCAAGTTACCCAAAATAGCTTATATGAAGCGATTAAGATAATAAAGCCGGGTATTCGTCTAAAAGAAATTGGTAAAACAATTCAAAAATATGTTGAAAAGTTTGGCTTTTCATCAGTACGTGAATACTGTGGTCATGGAATTGGAAAAGTTTATCATGATGAACCACAAGTATTACATTATGATGCTGATGATGGTGGTGTAATTTTAAAACCAGGCATGACCTTTACAATTGAACCTATGGTCAATACGGGTGATTGGCGTACTCGAACGATGAAAGATGGTTGGACAGTTAAAACCAAAGATCATGGACTTTCGGCTCAATATGAACACACTATCTTAGTTACTGAAAATGGCGTTGAAGTTTTAACATTGCGCAGTAACGAAGATTTTCCTCGCATTATCGAACACTAAATAAAATGGCTTCAACAATAGTTTATGATTGAAGCCATTTTATTAAATTTCATAAATCTTAATATAATAAAGTATACAATTTACGTCGATAACTGCTAGCCAACGGATTACTTGTTCCTAATGCGGCTAGTAAATCAAGTAATGTTTTCTTTACTTGCCCATCACCGGCGTTAAGATCTTTTGTCAGCGGTTTAAATAACAGCTCTAATGCTTCCTCATGACGTCCTACATGCATTAATTGTGAAGATAATTGAATCATTAGTTCAACATTATCAGGATGTTGAGCAAACTCTGATTGCAATTGCTGTAACTCAGGCGAGTTAGCTGCTTGTTCAAGTAGTTCAATTTCGGCTTGTAATCCGTGATAACTTGAATCTTGATCTTGTAGAGGAATGGTTGCAAGCACTTCTTTTGCTTCACTTAGCTGTTTAAGTTCAATTTGTGATTTCACTAGCATTAATGCAATATCTGTTCTTGGTTTCCCCAAATGATCGGTAAGTGATTTCCAAGCTTGACGTAAAAGTGGTAATGCTTCTTCATATTTAGCTTCATGAAATAAATTTTGAGCTTCAATTAATTTAAGTTCATCTTCATTTGGTAGTACTTTTTCTAAAAAAGCTTTAATGGTTTCTTCAGATTGAGGTCCTTGAAAGCCATCTATAGGTTGACCATCTTTAAATAAATAAACAGTAGGAATAGCACGTAAACCAAATTGTGCTGCTAACATTTGCTCTTCATCACAATTAACACTAGCTAAAATAAATTGCCCATGGTGTTTATTAGCAAGCTTTGTTAATGTTTGTGTCATAGCTTCATAATCTGGGCTTCTTGAAGACCAAAAATAAAATAATACGGGATATTTAGATGAACCTTCTATAACTTCTTGAAAGTTTTGTTGATTAACTTCAAAAATAAATTGATTTTGCATATTGTGTCCTAAGAATATTTTGATTCATTATTTATTAATTAAAATTCTATCCATTAATTTATCAGGAAGCAAACGTTTAGCAAATGCAGCAAGCTTGGTTACCTTTGTTACCCTGTAACGTATTTTAGGCGCTGAATGCTCTAACGCATCAAATAAACATGGTAATATGGCTTCCGGTGATAACGTAAATCGCTTAGCTATCGGTGGATTTTTAATAATATTTGATTGTTCCGTTTGATTCACATTTTGTGAAAAATGAGTTTTTAACGGACCTGGCTCAATTAAGCAAACTTTGACATTGGTATCAGCTAATTCTAATCTCAAAACGTCAGACCAAGCTTCTAAGGCATACTTACTCGCTGAATAAGCACCTCTACCAGGAGTTGCAACAATACCGACAATTGAACTTGTTTGAATAATACGGCCTTCATTTTGTTCAAGCATGGCAGGAAGTAGTAACTGCGTTAACTGATGTACTCCAAAAAAATTAGTTGAAAATTGCGATTCTAGCTGCTCTCGGCTAATTGTTTTTAATCGCCCATACAGACCAAATCCCGCATTATTAAATAACGCATATAATTTTCCACCAGTTAATGCTAATACTTCCTTAGCAGCTTGTTTAACGGAATTAGAATCATCTAAATCAAGTAATACCGTTTCAAAGCCTTGTTCAATCAAATGTTGCTGATCAGATGCCTTGCGACAAGATGCAATAACACGATAACCTCGTTTTTTTAATGCAATGGCTGAAATAAGTCCTATCCCGCTTGAACAGCCAGTAATAAAAATTGTCTTCAATTTTTATCTCCGTTTTACTCACATATTGTCAAGTTAATCTACTGCAATTATGATATCACACCTAAATAGAAGTTACCGTAAGTAAAAGAAAGAGGATTGTATGAAAATCGCTATTATTGCCGCAATGGAAGAAGAAGTTGCTATATTAAAAAGTAAAATTACCCATTATCAAATTGAACGCCATTTAGGTTGCGATTTTCACCTTGGGCAAATTGCTGGTTGTGAAATAGTTCTACTTCAATCAGGCATTGGTAAAGTAGCCGCAGCTTCAGGCACAACATTATTATTAAATAATTACAAGGTTGATGCTGTTATTAATACGGGTTCAGCTGGAGGACTTTCAACCGAACTCAATATTGGTGACATTATCGTATCAAAAGACGTATTTTATCATGATGTCGATTTAACCGCTTTTGGTTATAAACCAGGACAAATGTCCGGTTGCCCAGTTGTATTTGAAGCAAGCCAACAATATCAATCATTAGCCAAATCATGTATAAAAAAACAAGGTGTTAATGCAGTTGAAGGATCAATTGGTAGTGGTGATACATTTATTAATGGTAAAGATACATTAGAACGAATCAAACAAACCTTTCCAAATGCCATAGCGGTAGAAATGGAAGCCGCAGCAATTGGGCATGTCTGCTGGCTATTTAAGGTACCGTTTGTAGTAGTAAGAGCAATTTCAGATAATGGTGATAATGAATCTGCAATGGATTTCCAGTCATTTTTAAAACTCGCAGCAAAACAGTCTTCCTTAATTGTTGAATCGATGTTAAGCGAGCTAGCCTGAACTATTTTAAAAAATAGCATACTGAAATCACAAACAATATTCACTAAACAAGGGCTGACGCCAACCAGTTAGTATTTCTGGTACGTCACCTTTTTTATCAATTTTCCATTTAATATATTGATTAATTAATCGGCGCGAAAGCAGTAAATCTTGATTAAGCCCTGTTTTTGATGAAATGATTTGAGCCGCTTTTTTTAATTCATCCGAGATCTTCTTGAAATCGGGATAAGTATTAATTCTACGAATCGGTGGTATCTCTGGTATCGGTTCGGATAAAATATCGAGAATTTTCTGCCCATATAAGCGAATTTCTTTTCCTTTCATTCCTAATTTATCTAGTTCAGCTAATGATGACGGCAAATACCGTGCAATCTTCCACAAAACCTCTTCATGTATGACAAAATTTAAAGCGATATCTTGTTGTTTTGCCAATTGGTATCGGAAACGTGCAATTTTAAATAATTGTCCTAAATTTTTGCCTTTTAATTGCCAACTATTTTTAATAGTTAAATAGGCATCATCAGGGAACATCACTTCACTTTTACGCGCAATCACCATTTGGCATTCTTGGTAAGCAGCATCTAACCAATTTTGATCAGCTAATAGCATTTTCAATTTTTCCATTAATGGAAAAAGATAAAGCACATCATTAATAGCATATTGGCATTGTTTCTCGGTAAGGGGACGTTTTAACCAATCAGTACGAGTTTCACTTTTATCAAGATCAACGCCTAAATATTTTTTAGCTAAACTAGCATAACCACTACTTAACGGATTATCTAAAAAAGAAGCCAATATTTGACTATCAATTATCGAGGAAGGAATACAATTAAAATGATGCAAAAAAACCTCAATATCTTCACTGCAAGAATGAAAATATTTTTCAATCATAGGATCATTTAATATAGCTTCAAAAGCTTGCCAATCAGTGATAGAAATGGGATCGATAAGTGCCGCAAATTCACCATTAAAAATCTGTAATAATCCCAAATGCGGATAAAATGTTCGAGTTCTAACAAACTCAGTATCTAAAGCTATAGCGGAACTATTGTTGATTTTTAAACAATAATTCACTAATTGTTCATTATTAGTAATAAATTGATAAGTCAAAATCACTTCCTATTTAGTTTCATATTTTAATTTATCTACTTTTTTATCGAAGCTCGCATCAATAACCACAATTTCAGAACGAGTCATAAAACGAATTGGCAAACTACCAAAACCATATCCATTACTTACAATACTGGTAAAGTGGTGCTGGATATCTTGATACATACCATAAGCATTTTTATACATTAAATCAGCCAAAAAGTTAACGGGGAAAATCTGCCCACCATGTGTATGACCAGAAATCATCAAATCAACGCCTAAATTAGCTGGTTCAGCAAGATCCTTAGGTTGGTGATCAAGCAAAATAATTGGCGAAGAAGTATCTGAAAAAAGCATCAGATCAGAAAGTGAAGCACGGGTAACCTCATATGATGACGATGAAAAATCGTCTCGACCAATTAGTGTTATGCCTAAATCATTCAAATAGATAATATCATCTTTCAATACATTCATATTGGCTTGTTTAAAAGCTGTGATAAGATTTTGCTCCTTATCCTTTTCACCTTTAGTTTCCAAGTATTCATGATTGCCAAATATAACATATGTCCCATATTTAGATTTTAATTCTTTCATTTGCTGATTAAATTCATCTTTAACGAAAGGACTCAATTTTTTATCGATAGTATCGCCTGTAATAACAATAAAATCTGCATTAAGCTCATTGACTTTATTAACCATTTGTTGAATAAACTTGTGCCGTGTCATTTCGTTAATATGAATATCACTTAATTGAACAATTCGTAAATGATCCGCATTCGCTTGTTTATTGATTTTAACTTGATAATGAACAATTTTTGAATTTGTTGCCATTTGATTACCGAAAATAAAAATCACAGCAGTACAACCAAGATAGACAGAGCTCAACATAAAATCGGGTTTAAATTTTTTTTTACTTAACAAATAAATAGCATCAAAAATTAATGAGGTGTAAACTAAACAAACAATCAAAGCAACTAACAGAGAAAAATAACTGGTAAAATTAATAAATAATTTAGAAAGTAAAAAAGCGATACCTAGCGCAAATATCCCTAGCCAATAGACAATTAGAAAAAAACCACTTAAATTAAGATCTAACCAAAATTGCAAACGCTTTCCTAAATAAACAGCAATAAGAACACACACCAAACATGTTAAAACAACTACAAAATTCATAAAGTCACATCAAATAAACATAAAAAGTGTTATCATAACAGAATTATTTTTTTGATAGTATCAATAACTTCTATGGGTTTTAAAAAAGATCAATTATTTTCTGCACCTATCGATAAATTAGGTGATTGGACTTTTGATGAAAAAGTAGCTGAAGTATTTCCTGACATGGTTCAACGATCCGTTCCAGGCTATTCTAATATTATTTCAATGATTGGCATGTTAGCCGAACGGTTTGTACAACCCAATTCGACTATTTATGATTTAGGCTGTTCACTTGGAGCAGCTACATTGTCTATTCGTCGTAATGTTACGCAAGATAACTGTCATATTATCGCTGTTGATAATTCTCCACCAATGGTTGAACGTTGTAAGCGCCATATAGAATCATATAAATCCAAAACACCTGTAGATATTATTTGCGATGATATTTGTAATATCAATATGCAAAATGCATCAATGGTGGTACTCAATTTTACGTTACAATTTTTAAGTCCTGAAAATCGGCAACATGTTTTAACTCAAATTTATAATGCGCTAAATCCAAATGGCATATTAGTATTGTCAGAAAAGTTTAATTTTTCAGATCTCACCATAAATGAATTATTGTTCAATATGCACCACGACTTCAAACGTGCAAATGGCTATAGCGAACTTGAAATCAGTCAAAAACGAAATATGTTAGAAAACGTCATGCTAACTGACACGATAGATACCCACAAAGAACGCCTTTATAATGCAGGTTTTGAACATATAGATACCTGGTTCCAATGTTTTAATTTTGGCTCTATCATTGCCATAAAATAACGTTTTAATTTAGTGTAATTGAATAAGGAAACAAGAATGATTGATTTTGGTGATTTTTACCAGATTATAGCAAAAAGTAAACTTAGCAGCTGGTTAGAAGTATTACCAGCTCAGCTTGCGAGTTGGCAACGACAAAATATCGACAATCGTTTTAACCAATGGTTAAATAGCATTAAGCATTTACCTTCTATTGAACCTTATCAAATTGACTTATTACACGGTGTAACAACCTATTCAGATGAGCCATTGTCTACTGGTGAACAACAACGTATTACCCAATTACTCAAAAATATGATGCCATGGCGTAAAGGACCTTTTCACTTATATGGTATTCATGTTGATACCGAATGGCGTTCAGACTGGAAATGGGAACGTTTAATCAATCATATTGATAATTTAAAAGGAAAAACAGTATTAGATGTTGGCTGTAACAGTGGTTATCATTTATGGAGAATGGTAGGAGCTGGGGCTAAACTGGCTATAGGTATTGATCCTATGGCGCTTTATTTATGTCAATTTGAAGCTATCCGCAAACTATTAGGCAATGATCAACGTGCTCACTTTTTACCGCTTGGTATTGAAGCCTTACCTAAACTTAATGCTTTTGATACTGTATTTTCAATGGGCGTATTATATCACAGACGATCACCACTCGATCACCTATTCCAATTGAAAGATCAACTTGTTGAAGGTGGGCAATTGGTTTTAGAAACATTAGTCATTGACGGCAATGAACATCAAGCATTTATGCCGGGTGAACGTTATGCGCAAATGCGTAATGTTTATTTTATTCCGTCAGTACCAACAATGATTAACTGGCTACAGAAATGTGGCTTTATGAATGTCAAAATGGTTGATATATCGCTAACCAGCGTGGATGAACAACGAAAAACAGAATGGATGACATCTGATTCACTTGCTGACTTTTTAGATCCTAATGATTCAAGCAAAACAGTTGAAGGCTACCCTGCTCCAATGCGGGCGGTTTTTATTGCTAGAAATAAATAAACAACGAAAAGAATATAATTAAAAACAGTTTAGAAAGTGAGCTTAGCAAAGTAAAAATATTGCTGTTAAATGCCCCAAGACATAAAAAGTACACAAAAAAGAAAACGGGTTAAAAACCCGTTTTTTATAGGATGAAATAAAAAGATAATCCCTAAAATATCAGATATCTTTTATAAAAGATTCCATTAAAAATAAATGAAAAATGCCTTAGTTAGCTAATAAAATCAAATAAGGTGATATATTTAAATCTTTATTACACACCAGGAATAGTAAATTCCATAATAAGCAATAATGTTGGCAGAATAAATATTGATAACACTGTTGAAGCAAAGAAAATACTTGACGCATGTTCTTGTTCAACATTCCAATTGTAAGCCAAAATAACCGCAGTTGATGCAGTAGGCATTGCCAATAAGAAAACTAATGCTTCAGCATCTTTGCCTGTTATTCCAAAAAGATATACAGCGAAAAGCGCAACCACAGGTGTTAAAAAACTTTTTAACAAAATATTAATTACCAATGCTCTGGAAAAATTCAATTTAACACCATAAATACCAACTCCAACTGCAAGTAATGATATAAAGTTACAAGCACCTGATGTAATTTCAAAAGTATCCATGACAAATTTTGGTAACCAAGTAGTAGTACCATTAGTCGAACTTACAATTAACCCCAGAATAACGGCTAAAAACATAGGTTTCATTAGTGAGCTTTTCACAGCACTTAATACCATATCGGCAGTTACTTTACCGCCAGATATTTTTGTATCGCATAACTCTAATAAGAAAATGGTTATTGGAATCAATGATAACGCCACAACAAAGTTAGCTATCGCAACAAAAATAGTTGAAGATGCACCTAACATTAAAGTTAAAAATGGTACTCCCATTCCCCCCATATTAGGGAAACAACATAACATTGAGCTCATCGCTGTTGATTTTAATTCTTTATGCAAGATGTATTTATTAGTTAAAAAACAAATTATCCACAAAAAAGACATTGCGCAGAAAAAAGTAACCATCCAAATACCATTAAATATTTCCGATGGTTTGGCATGTGACGTATGTACAAAAAGTAAAGCTGGAAATACAAAATTTGATACAAGTCCAGACAATAATTTCTTAGAATCTTTCGTAAATATCTTTTGTTGTACACACAACCAACCAAGAAAAATTAATAAAAATACCGGAAGACAAGAACTTACTACTTGTCCAACTGCTGACCAGATTAGATTCATTTTTTAAAACTCCTAAAATAATATTACTTAAAATACAAATTCGGTAACGATTCGGTAACTTTGGACTAGATTTTCTATTTATGACCGAGCAAAAATAAGGGGTAACAAAATCGAATATACGCTATTAATTACAAAACTACATTCCACCTTGTTTAAAACTTGAGATAACTTAACGCTATTTGATTTTTAGCGTATTTAAATAAAGACATTATTAATATTACAACTCTTGGCATATTTAAACGTCAAATATCATCACTTAGAAAATATTATACTTATTCTTCTCAACCTTGTGTAAAACAAGAAAGACTAACTTACTTAAAAAAGCAAAAAACATAAAAAATTTATTTGATAAAAATCAAAAAAATAAATTTTATCTATAAAAAACAATAGTCAATTAAACAAAAAGAATAAGTGTTAAATTATGGTAAAAATCAATATGTTAACTATTTTATCTAAATGGTACTTTTTTATACGATATCTTTGATCATAAAAAATACCACTACTAAAGATAACAAACTGACTAATTTATACATTTACTTTGATACTTAAAATTAACGTTATTAGTGATTATATATATAGCAGTGAATAAATAATTCAAGTTATTGTGAATTATGTTTTAAATTAATTAATAAAAATCTAATATAATGTAAATTATTTATGGAGCATTGTGAAATAGGTAATATAAATTTCATCAATTAGTTGGCTGTTATTATTTCTCCTCATCGCACTTTAATCCTTCATAATATAAAACAGCGAGATCAACACGATTGCTCATAGGAAACAACCGATGTGGTCACATCATGTTTAGCCCCCCACAACAAACCTAGCTTCATTTTCCTAGGTAAACACGATATCTGAATCTGGTATTAATAACTTATTTAATTTCGATAGTTTTTTATCTATCTTGGCTTTTGCCGTTTGCACCACAATATTATTATGCCTAAAAGCTCGAACATCTAAATAAGTTCCTCTATCGCCAGTACCCTTCATTAACTTTTTTCAAGTGTCCTGCTTTTTTTCCTTTGTCATAAAAATTTCTTTACAGCCTTTATTTAAATAAAGCTTACTTGACTACCATTCTTTATTTATTAGTTCGTTAGTCGTGTAAATGCATAATCTGTTTTCTTTCATCAACCACCGCTTTGATTTTTTCATTAGCCAGTAGATTGCCATACCGTAGCGTCATGAAAGTAAAAATACTTTGATTGCTTCGATTTGTTAATCCATGAGAATACCCCCCCCTGTAATAAGTACTCGCCAATTTGATTAGATCAATTTAGGTTATCTCTTTGCTAAGCTTGGGTATTGTTGTCAAGTAATACCATTCTTGGTTCGAGCACAATTTAATAGTCTTGATCACTAGATTAAATTCCGTAATCACACCGTAAAGTGTTTTAGTTTTATCAAGCGCATTAAATCAACTTATTTTACTCTGTTGTGGCAATAGGTTTTGTGTATGAAATAATACTGAAATATTTGTTGAAGACTCCAACACATCAATTGACAAAGAATATTGATTAATATGCAATTTTGCTAACTATTGAAGTAAGGGTATTGGCAAATATCTCCTTCATATCAATTTTCGTTTCCTTGTATGCATAAAAGTTAACTTACAATACATGCATAAAAATATGATGGTGATTAACTAATTTGTGTAAGGTAATATACGATTTTTTTAAACAGTCAATATTTTTTCATATAATTATAAAATTGATCTATTAATTTAGATAGAGTGGCAATTAGGACAGTAATTAAATTATAGAATGTGATTTTTTAAGTACAAAATCCAAATATTTTAAATACTGTACTTTGTCGTTTTTATTATTAATTTCCTTACGATCCCATATTGACAATTGAACTGCGAAAACGTTTTAAAGCAATTAAAAAGAACACGGTACCAATTGCCAATAACCAAGCAAATGATGTCCAAACTACCTCTATGCCGGCACCGCGATACAGTATTGCCTGCCCTAATTCAACAAAATGAGTGGTTGGAGCAATTAACATAATATTTTGAACGATTTCTGGCATGCTTTCTTTAGGAGTACTGCCGCCAGATAACATTTGTAGCGGCAGTAAAACTAAAATAAGTAACATTGCAAATTGAGCGGTGGATTTTGCAATTGTTGCCATAAAAATACCAAGTGACGTTGTCACAAAAAGATGTAGTGCCGCACCGATAAGAAATAATGATAGTGATCCAACAATAGGAACATTGAGCCAACCTTTTACAACAACCAAAAGGGCAATCCAAGTTGATATTAATACCACAAGCCCCATTGACCAAATTTTTGATACCATAATTTCAAAGGGAGTAACTGGCATGGCAAGAAGATGGTCAATTGTGCCATGTTCACGTTCTTTCATTAAAGCAGCACCCGTCAAGATTATCGATAATGTTGTTACAATATTGATAATTTCCATTACCGAACCAAACCAAGAACGAGTTAAATTTGGGTTAAATACTGTGTGAACTTGAATATTAACTGGTAAATTTGTTGTATTGCTATAACGGTTTACATATTCACTCACTTCGCCAGTAATAATTTGAGTAATATAACCATTACCTACAAAAGCTTGCCCCATTCGTGTTGCATCAATATTAAGTTGAATTTTAGGGCTTTGGTTATTAAGTACATCACGTTGAAAATTAGGTGGAATATTAAGGGCAAACGTGTAGCTATCAGTATCCATTCCACGGTCAACATCATCCATCGAGAATAATTTAACTGGCTTGTTAAACATTGGGGGATAAAAAGCCGCAATAATTTGCCTAGATAGTGGTGAATCATCTTCATCTACAATTGCAATAGATGCATGATGCAATGAATCAGATGTTGCGGTTGCAGCAGTATAGATGTCAAAAGTAAAGCAGTAAGCGATTAATAGTAGCATGATTGGGTCACGTAATAATCCCCATAACTCTTTTATGCCTAAACGATAAATATTGATTAAACTTTGCATAATATCTACCCTTCCTGCTTTTTAAGAAGAAAAATACTGGCACCAAGCACAATCGGTATTGTTATTAATAAAGCAAATATGGAATTATGCAAATCGATAAAGCCAAGTGCTTTGTTAAATACACCTCTTGCGATGATCAGCATGTGGGTAGTTGGATAAACTTCACCAATGTAACGCCCTCCACCTTCTAATGATGCAACTGGATTAAGTAAGCCAGAAAATTGAATCGCAGGTAACATAGTGCCCACACACGTTAAAAAGATAACCGCAATTTGGCTACGTGTTATGGTTGAAGCCAATAAACCTAGCCCCGTTGAAATAATGCAATAAGTAAAAGCAGCAAGGCATAAAGTAAACAAACTTCCTTTTATCGGTACACCAAATATTGTGATTGCCATAACGAGCAATAATAAAAAGCTAAACATGGAAATAATAATATAAGGTACTTGTTTACCTAACAAAAATTCGGCTTTAGTTACTGGGGTTACATATAAATTGATGATTGATCCCATTTCTTTTTCACGCACAACAGATAACGCAGCAAGCATCGAAGGGATCATTAATAATAAAATTGGAATAATAGCTGGTACCATTGAAGGTAAGCTTTTAATATCAGGATTATAACGATAACGAGTTTCTATATTCGCTAAACTTGTGGGTACTTTTCCTGTCGTTTCTTTTATTTTTTCATTTAACCAATTAAGGTGCATGCCTTGGACATAACCTTTAATGGTTTCAGCACGCATTGGCATAGCTCCGTCAATCCAAATACCAACATCAACAGGATCACCTCGCTTTATATCTCGACCAAAATTGGGGGGAATTTCAATAGCTAATGCAATATTATTACTGCGTAAACGAGCATCCATATTGTTATAATCAGTTATCGGTGCTTTTTCAATAAAATAGCGTTTAGAGCCAGCTAAGTTAAGAGAGTAATTTTCACTAATTACTGTGTGATCGCGGTCAAGCACCGCAAAGCGTAATTCTTCAACATCCATGGTAATGCCATACCCCATAACCAACATTAAAATTGCTGCTCCTAATAACGCTAATAAGGCTCGCAATGGATCACGAGATAATTCCAATGTTTCACGCCATAAACAACCTATCATACGGGTAAAACTAAATCCTTTTAAGAGAAAATTTTGTGAAGCTGTTTGGGAGGAATTATTGGTTGTTGTTTTTAGAGTCACTTCGGTGGATTGTTTTTCTTCATTACTATCATCAGCACCTGCATCAATAAGATATTGAATAAAAGCATCTTCTAATGTTTTAGCCTTTTTTGAACTGATGATATTATCAGGCGTGTCGCTAGCTAATACTTTACCAGCATGCATTAACGATATTCTATCGCATCTTGCTGCTTCATTCATAAAGTGAGTTGTGATAAATACCGTTACTTTATCTTGTCGTGAAAGCTCAATAATTAAACGCCAAAAGTCATCACGAGCAATGGGGTCGACGCCTGATGTTGGTTCATCAAGGATAAGTATTTGTGGATTATGTACAACTGCAACTGACAATGAAAGTCGTTGTTTTACCCCTAAAGGTAAACTATCGGGCAAATCTTGTGCGTTTTGTTCTAAACCAAAACGCCTCAGTAATTCTTCAATGCGAGCAGGTATTTTACTTTCTTCAATACCGAACAGGCGTGCATGTAGAACTAAATTTTGTTTGACCGTTAACTCACTATATAAAGAAAATGCCTGAGACATATACCCCAAATGACGCCTAACGTTAATATCACTAGCGTCAACAGGTTTACCAAATAACCATGCTTCTCCTGATGAAATCGGTAATAAACCCGTTAACATTTTCATGGTGGTTGATTTACCGCAGCCATTTGAACCTAAAAAACCAAATATTTCACCTTGTTTAATTGAAAAATTAACATGATCAACTGCAATAAAATTACCAAACTGTTTAGTTAAATCTTTTGCTTCTATGGCTGTTTGCAAATCTTTATTAAGATCTAAAGGTGGAATTTCGACAGTTTGATAACCTTGTCTAGCGCTTTCTGGCATTAGCTGAATAAATGCATCATCTAAATTATCTTTTCCTGTCTTAGCTAGTAAGGATTTTGGTGTACCAGTTTCAAGAATCTTACCGCCATACATCGCCACCAACCAATCAAAATTTTGTGCTTCGTCCATATATGCTGTTGCAACAATCACGCTCATTTGTGGTCTTTGTTTACGAATTTTGTTAATTAACTGCCAAAATTGAGCTCTTGAAAGTGGATCTACGCCAGTTGTAGGTTCATCAAGAATTAACAAATCAGGATCGTGGATTAAAGCCGAACATAAGCTAACTTTTTGCTTCATACCACCAGATAGTCGCCCTGCTGGTCTTGATAAAAATGGGTATAACCCAGTACTATGCGTTAATTCATCAATACGGCGACGACGCTCAGCAGCATCATTACCAAACAGACGAGCAAAAAATTGCAAATTTTCTTCAACTGATAAAGTAGGATAAAGGTTTTTGCCCAATCCTTGCGGCATATAAGCAATACGTGTGCAAACATTTTTACGGTGTATTTTATCTTTCATATCACCATCAAGCACATATACTAAACCATCTTGAATAACATGCGCACCAGCAATTAATGATAATAAACTTGATTTTCCAACACCGTCTGGTCCTATCAATCCAACCATACATCTTGGTGGTATAGCTAAAGTGATATTATCAAGAGCAAGGTTCTTCTTATAATACAGCGATACATCACTAACTTTTACCACTGCATCGTCGAGCGATTTAGCTTCGGTTGATAAAGCTAAATCCTTATTGTCGGATTCTGACATATGCTATCCCTAATTATTTTGTTGGACATTTTGCAACATCAGATAAGCCAGACGGCCACGGAGCTTTTGAATCAAGTTTTACCCAAGCCACACCCGGCAAGCCTGTTTTTACTTGATTAATAAAGCATTTTAATAATTCAGGGCTTAATTGCGCTTTTACTCTAAACATCAATTTCTGACGCTCATCTTTAGTTTCAACTGTTTTAGGAGTAAATTGCGCAACGCTTGATACAAACGATATTTTGGCAGAAATTGATTTATCTGGTAGTGCATCTAAAATCAATCTCACTTCATCACCAATACCCACTTTACCTGCGACTGTTTCAGGTAAAAAGAATGTGAGATAAACATCATACAAATTAACTAAATTTAATACTTTTCCGCCTGAAGGTAAAACTTCACCTAATTGTGCAATTCGGTATTGAATACGACCGTCAACAGGGGCATTTAAAGTACTATCATCGATATCAGCTTGAATTCTTCTAATATTAGCACTTGCAACATTGATTGCCGATGTGGCGCTATCAACACCGGCTTGGGCCACAGCAATTGCAGCATCAGCGGCAGTAACTTGTGATTTGGCAGAATCTAATGCTGCTTTAGCATTGTTTACTTTAGCTGTATCATCATCAAATTGTTGAATAGATATTGCCCCTTTTTGATATAGGGCAGCAGTTCGTTGTAGATGTTTTGAGGCAATATCTAAGTCACTTTCCTTTTGGCTTACACCTGCTTGTGCTGCAACTTTATCACTCATTTTTAATGCCACTTGCGCTTTAGCACTTGCTTCATTGCTAACCGCTTGGCGATATTGAGCTTGAGCTTCATTAAGTTGTGCTTGTAAGGTATCAGTTTGCATAACAACTAAAGCTTGACCAGCTTTAACAAAATCACCCTCATCAACATTAATTTTTTCTATTCTACCAGCTAATTTAGCTGAAATATTGATTTCAGTCGCTTCAATACGTCCGTTGCCACTAATAAAATCTGAACCATACCCATCAGTTTTTAATTTTTGCCATAAAATAAAAATGATAGCTATAATAACAACTGCAATAACAATCCATTTTCTGCTTATATTTTTCATATAACACCTTATTTTAAAAAAATTTATAACAAATTTTAACGCAACAATAAATCGTCATAGGTTGTTTAACTTTATTGTTTAAATAGTATCAAATGTTTATGACAAATAAAATCCGTTCATAAAACAAACGCAATAAAAGCTAAAAAAAGATTAAATATAGTGTAATTAAATCAATAAAATTAAGAGATAGGCAAATGAAAAGGCAAATGTTATGCTTATAACATTTAAAAAAGCATATCTTCGATCATTTAAAGGTAATTTTATGGCTCTCCCTTCATTTTTAACCCTTTATAACGAACTAATTTCAACACCAACCATTAGCAATATTACCAATGAAAAAATGGATTATTCTAATCAACCTTTGATCAACAAATTAGCTGCATGGTTTGAAGATTTAGGTTTTGTTATTGATATTCAACCAGTTCCTAATACTCGTCATAAATATAATATGCTTGCTACTTATTCAAACAGCGAAAATAAAACCAAAGGCGGTTTATTGTTAAGTGGACATACTGATACTGTCCCTTTTGATGAAGGGCAATGGACTAAAGATCCCTTTAAATTAACTGAAGATAACAATAAGTTATATGGATTAGGTTCTGCCGATATGAAAGGCTTTTTTGCTTTTATTTTAGATGCACTGCGTGATATTGATCTTAAAAAACTCACTAACCCTATTTATGTTTTGGCAACGGCTGATGAAGAGACCACAATGGCAGGCGCTTCATTTTTTGCCAAAAATACCCAACTGCAACCTGATTGCACAATTATTGGGGAACCAACATCGTTAATACCAATCCGTGCACATAAGGGCTTTATCTCCAATTCGATAAAAGTGATTGGCAAATCAGGGCATTCGAGCGATCCCGATAAAGGTATTAATGCTATCGAAGTCATGAATTTAGTCATTGAACGCTTGTTAATATTAAAACAAAAATTTAAAGAACAATATCATAATGATGGTTTCAGTGTACCTTATCCTACCCTAAATTTAGGCGTTATCCATGGTGGAGATGCAGCCAACCGTATCTGTGGTTGTTGTGAGCTTGTCATTGATATTCGTGTATTACCCGATAATAATGTCGATTCAGTTCATAATGCACTTTGTGAAGCATTACAGCCCGTCATGGATAAATACCCAAATCGAATTGCTATTGAATATGAGGTTGCTCCAATTCCAGGCTATGAATGTAAAAAAGATCACCCAGCCTTAAAACATATTGAAAAATTGGTAGATCATAATGCTGAAACGGTTAACTATAGCACCGAAGCACCTTATCTAAACCAAATTTCGCCAACGATTGTATTAGGACCTGGATCTATTGAACAAGCACATCAACCCGATGAATTTATTTCAATGGAGTTTTTAAAACCGACAAAATCAACTATAGAAAGGCTAATTAGAGATTTTTGTCTTTAATCTCTTTTTTTATTCGCTGATATGATAATGTCAGCGAAATTTTATTAAATGGAAAAAGTTGCAAAATCGGTAGCCATTTCTGTATTAGCAAAAACGTCTTTTGCTTCATCAACTAACTTTTTATTGTCATTTAAACTGTATCTAGGGCTTATATGAGTCATAATAAGCTTTTTTGCATTAGCTTGTTTGGCAATATTTGCAGCATGTATAGTGGTGGAATGTCCTCGCTCAATGGCTTTTTGCTCCAACGCTTTTTCTTGCGTTGCTTCATGAACTAGCACATCGACATTTTTTGCCAATGCAATTGAGGCATCACAAGGTGTTGTATCACCTAAAATAGCCAGCTTTTTGCCTTTTTTAATATCTCCTTGATAGTTACTACCATCAATCACTCGCCCATCTTCAAGTGTCACTGTTTTCCCTGCTTTTAAAAAAGCATAATAAGCGCCAATATTAACATTATCTTGCCGTAATTTATCAATATCTAAGGCTGCAGGTCGATCTTTTTCAATTATGCGATAACCAAAGCATGGTACACGATGTCTTAATAATTTGGCTTCAACATAAAATTTCTCATCTTCAAATACGGTTCTATCTGCTTCTAGTTCAATAATATTAAGTGGATAAGTTAGCCAAGAGTAACTAATTTCTATCACAGTTTCGATAAATTGTTTAATGCCTTTAGGCGCAATTAATGTTAGCGGTGATTGGTTTTGCATTAAAGAACGGGAAGTTAAAACGCCAGGCAATCCAAAAAGGTGATCACCATGTAAGTGGGTTAAAAAAATAATTTCGAGTTTTGAAAGACTAAACTTAGCTTTTTGCATTTGAATTTGCGTTGCTTCACCACAATCAAACAACCATAATTTCCCCTTCTCTTGTCTAAGATCAAGTATAATACTACTGACATTACGCTCAGTAGTAGGCAAACCTGCACTAGTACCTAAAAAAGTAATTTTCATGCTAATATATTTTATAAACCTTTATATTTTCAAATTAGTTTATCTATCTAATTAAACAAGCTATTTTAAGTAAAATTTCTAAGTGATCTTTGACAGCTTTACTTCAAGGACATATCTGACAACGCATTTCGTAGTTGTTCTGCTCGTCGATTATTCAGCTCAGTAATACAGGCTAATCGACTTATTTCAGCTGTATTACCTATGCCTCCTCCTCTTAAAGATGAAGCAAATGCACATTGGGAATCTCGATACTTCACAAAATCCCGGCTTGATGCAGTAAGTTGTACTTTTACCTGATGAATATATTTACGATCTTCTTTCAAATTTGAAAGAGAATTTGCCATTTTTTCTTCTGCTTGGCGCAATGCTTTCTGACTACCTATAACTTTTTTCTTTAAGCAATCACGCATTTCTGCTTGAGAAAAAATACCACATTCTGCTCGTAAATCACGTTCATTTTGAACAGGGGCCGCTGGGGCAACAAAGGCTAAAAATGGCATATAAGCTATTAGCAAAAAACCAATTAGCTTTATACTTTTCATTTCTTATCCTTTTTTGAAAAATCATTATTATACATTATTAAACTTCATAAAATAGAGCCCATGCCTAACTTAATTAAACAATAATTTGTTAACGCATGGGCTTAAAATGCTAAATATTCTTACGCTCAATAGTCTGTTCACCCCAAAATAATTTATCTGCTTTAGTTTTGGAAAAGGCTAGTGGTAAAACTTCATCGTTGCCTTCTGACCAGATCTGTTCAGCTAATGTTTCGTCATAATTGGCTAATTCAAAAATAGCTTCGGCAATTTCTATTGAAGTTTCTCGAAGATTTGCCCAAGCGTGGATATTATGTATATCTTTTTTACTTGAATTCATATTATGATTCCTTATTTTGTAAGATTAAGTGTAAAATACCCTCTATTGATGTAAATTACAATAGGTCTATGTTTTTATGCTAACAATTATTTCACCAGCTAAAACACTTGATTACCAAAATCCTCCAATTACAACACAGCATACTTTACCACAATTTATACAAGCATCTAAAGATCTCATCGAATATTGTAAAAAGTTGACAGTATCTGATTTAACTCAATTAATGTCCATTAGTTCAAATTTAGCCAAACTTAACTATGAACGCTTCCAAAATTGGCATAGTGATTTTAACATTGAAAATTCAAAACAAGCTATACTTGCATTTAAAGGCGATGTTTATGAAGGATTATATGTTGAAGATTTTACTGATAAAGATCTAAAATTTGCACAATCTCATTTAAGAATATTATCTGGTCTTTATGGCATTTTAAGACCACTTGATCTAATTCAGCCTTATCGGTTAGAAATGGGGATCCGCTTAAAAAATGGTAATAATACTAATCTTTATCAATTTTGGGGCGATAAATTAACTGAATATCTTAATAATGAACTAGCCAAATCATCACATCGCACATTAATCAATTTAGCCTCAAACGAATATTTCAAAGCGATCAAACCCAAACAATTAAATGCAACTATAATTCAACCTATCTTTTTAGATCAAAGCAAAGATACCTATAAAGTCATTAGTTTTTATGCTAAAAAAGCACGTGGACTCATGAGTCGTTTTATTATAAAAAACAGCATTGACAATTATCAGGATATTAAAAGCTTTAATCTTGAAGGCTATCAATTTGATTCTAAGCGCTCAACTGATTTAGAATGGTACTTCACTCGTAATCACCAGTAAAATAACAGATATGGAATTTCTTACTACATTATGGGCACAGTTTTTATCTACCTTGCCCTTATTTATCTTAATTCTATTAGGATATTTAGCCGTAAAAATTGGTCGTTGGTCAAAAACAATAACTGACAGTTTAACCAAATTTACCTTTTATATTGCCTTTCCGATTATGCTATTTCAGATTATGAGCCATTTTTCTGAACACTTACAAATCGATATAAACTTATTATTGGTTTTTTTTGGTGGATCTTTTATTGTTTTTACAATAGGGTGTTTGATTGCCTCAAAATTATTGAAATTAAATGGTTCGCAAAGTACCCTATTTGCCATGGGAGGAATCTATACTAATACTGTATTTGTCGGCATTCCTATTATCAAAACGTTACTTGGCGATGAAGCCATTCCTATTGTGGCAATAATCGTTATCTTTAATGCTTTAATTTTATGGACATTAGCGACAGTTTCGATCGAATTTGTACAAATGGGTAAATTTTCAGGCAAAGGGTTTATTAAAGCATTTAAAAATGTCTCTAAAAATCCGATAATTATTGGTATTTTTACAGGCATTGCTGTGAATTTTATTGGTCTACCTATGCCTAACTTTATCGATAAATCAGCCAAAATGGTCAGTGATATGACAGCGCCACTGTCGCTCATTGTTTTAGGTATGGGACTTTCTGAATATAAAATTCGCGACAAATTACTCATTACTGCTTCTATCTGTATTTTAAAATTAGCCGTATTACCGATTGTTACCTATATTATGGGCAAACTCTTAGGGCTGCCAACTTTAGAATTACAAGTGTTGGTCTTACTCAGTTCGGTATCAATTGCAATAAATTGTTATATGATGGCAAGGCAATTTGAAGTGTTACAAGGTCCTATAGCTTCAAGCTTGTTAATATCAACGGCACTGTCTTCAATCACAACGCCATTGATTTTATCGATTATGACACATTTACCTTAACTACTTATTATTCTTAATATAATGAGCGGTTTTTAACTTTGTAGTGTAGCAAGAGTGCCAACACAATAACTACACTACCTAATATAAAGCGTAGCCAATCGAGCGATTGATGCCAAATCACCACATTCACTAAAATTCCTGTTGGAATCACCACATTATTCATAATAGCCAACGTGCCAGAATCGACTTTTGTTGCGCCATAGTTCCATAAAAAATAACAAACACCAGATGCAATCACCCCAAGCCAAATAAGAATGCCCCACTGTAAATTAGATGTAGGTAATTTTGATACATCGCCAAAAAGTAACCACCCTAATGTGGCCACAATTACCGCCCCAAAGTAAACCCAAGCAAAAGCCTGATGTTGGGGCATTGGGTACATTTCCATAATTCTTTTATAACCAACCTGCCCTAAGGCAAAAACAATATTAGCTCCTTGAATTAATAAAAAGCCAATAATAAAGTTTGAGCTAATATGATCATAACGAATGATAGCGGCACCAATAACTGCTATTATTGCCGTTAAAAGATAACTAAACCTTAACGGGTGACGTTGTAACAAATCATAAATAACCGTGACATAAATTGGCGTAAAAATAGTAAACAACAGCACTTCAGGTACTGAAATATATTGGAAGGAATTATAATAAAAAAAGTACATAATCCCCAATTGACAAGCCCCAACGCCCATTAAAAGAAACGTGGTTTTAAGCTTAATATGTTTAAAGCGTAAAAAAGGTAAAAAGGTAATAAATGCTAACAAAACGCGCGTAACCACTGCAAACCAAGTATCAACCTGCCCACTTAGATAAACGCCAATAAAACTAAACGAGAATGACCAAACAATGGTCACAAAGATAAGATAAAACATCGTTAATTAATATAAAGAATGATAAATAGTTTGCATCGTATCAATTGATATAACACTTGTAAACTTTATATATACTCAAACTTATCTTAGTACGAATATCAATAAAATTATTGAAGCAATTAATAATTAAAATTAGATCTGAGATTAATACTTAGCGATTTTAATAATATTTATTTCTTCATTTCTCTATACTAATAACTTAAAAATTAGCTGAATTTTTCTTATTTACTCCACAGTCCCACTTTTGTGTAAACCTTATTAAATAACTCAATGTATTTTTTATGCTTCTATTATTTCACTATCTATTACTTTTCTTTTTGATTGTTTATCTTCAATATCAATTTCAATTGAAAACATCTATATAATTCAAATAATATTCGACAATACCCTGTCTTCGTAGCAATAATAGCCTTCTTCAATAGCATAATTTAAATATTTAATACTTTTTCCTAATTATTTATCTTTATATGATGACACTATTTCTTTTTCATCAAAACAATAAAAAACAATTCCCCCTTTTCATAATCTTGATTTTTAAACTCCTGTAATGGTTTACTCGTATTTTAAGATAAAATGAACTAAATAATTATTTAAAAATATTAATTGTTTTAAATAAATGATAGCAAAGCGAAAATAACGCGCTGCTTTTTACCTTAAGTAAAACAATCATCCTCAAAAAACTTAAAATATGGCATAATGTGCGCCAATTCATATTTTTTTGCGACTTCACTCAAGGTTGATACCTTTTGGGCAAACGCATGTTAAAGAGAGTAAATTTTCGTGTTAAGTACAAATAACATTACAATGCAATTTGGCAGTAAGCCATTATTTGAGAATATTTCAGTTAAATTTGGTAATGGCAACCGTTATGGCCTAATTGGTGCCAATGGTAGCGGCAAATCCACTTTTATGAAAATTATTGGTGGCGATTTAGTGCCAACTTCAGGCAATGTTGCTTTAGATCCGCATGAACGATTAGGTAAGTTACGTCAGGACCAATTTGCTTTTGAGGAGTTTACCGTACTTGATACCGTAATTATGGGACACACCGAATTATGGCAGATCAAACAAGAACGTGATCGCATCTACTCTTTACCCGAAATGAGTGAAGAAGATGGCTTTAAAGTTGCGGATTTGGAAACCCAATACGCCGAAATGGATGGCTATAGTGCCGAAGCTCGTGCAGGAGAATTATTATTAGGTGTGGGTATTCCAATTGAGCAACATTATGGATTTATGAGTGAAATCGCTCCAGGTTGGAAGCTACGTGTACTTTTAGCCCAAGCCTTATTCTCAAATCCCGATATTTTATTGCTCGACGAACCGACCAATAACTTGGATATCGATACTATCCGTTGGCTTGAAGATACTTTAAATCAACGCGAAAGTACGATGATTATTATTTCGCATGATCGACATTTTTTGAATATGGTCTGTACACATATGGCAGATTTGGATTATGGCGAACTTCGAATTTATCCAGGCAATTACGACGATTATATGACTGCATCAACGCAAGCCAGAGAGCGTTTATTAGCAGATAATGCTAAAAAGAAAGCCCAAATAAGTGAACTACAATCTTTTGTAAGCCGATTTAGCGCAAATGCCTCTAAATCAAAACAAGCCACATCACGCGCAAGACAGATTGAAAAAATCCAATTGGAAGAAGTAAAAGCATCAAGCCGTCAAAATCCATTTATTCGTTTCGAGCAAGATAAAAAGCTTTATCGTAATGCATTAGTCGTTGAGAACCTAACCAAAAGTTTTGACAGTGATCCCTTATTTAAAAACTTAAACTTAATGGTTGAAGTGGGTGAAAAAGTCGCAATTTTAGGGACAAACGGTATTGGTAAAACCACATTAATAAAAACGTTAATGGGCGAGCTTACGCCTGAACAAGGTGATATAAAATGGTCAGAAAATGCCAATATTGGCTATTATGCCCAAGATCATGAATACGAGTTTGAAGAAGATTTAACGGTCTTTGACTGGATGAGTCAGTGGAAGCAACCAACCGATGACGAGCAAGCGGTACGGAGTATTTTAGGGCGATTATTATTTTCACAAGACGATATTAAAAAGCAAGTTAAAGTCTTATCTGGTGGCGAAAAAGGACGTATGTTATTTGGTAAATTGATGATGCAGCGCCCTAACATTATTGTTATGGACGAGCCAACAAACCATTTAGATATGGAATCCATTGAATCACTTAATATGGCGTTAGAGCTTTATCAAGGCACCCTATTTTTTGTTTCACACGATCGTGAGTTTGTGAGCTCATTGGCAACTCGTATCATTGAAATCACCGCTGAAAAAGTGATTGACTATACTGGTAATTATGAAGATTACTTACGTAGCCAAGGAATAGAATAATCTCTCATCAATAAAATTAGCCACATTAGTGGCTAGCTTTATTTCAATTGATTAGTTAACACATCAAAAATCCAATTCATCCCACCAGATATCTATAAGTGAGCTGGTTTTAACATTTTTTAAACCGTGGCTTTCTAACCATTTTGTGACAATGTCACGGTGTTCTTCAGTACAGTTACCTAGTTTTTGGGTGCATACTATACCTTTCCAATTTAAATAACCACTTCCTTCATAAGCTAAGCCATTGGGTTGAATAGCTTCAAGAATGAATTGATCAACAATATTATCTAAAGTTTCTTCGGTTGTGCCTTCGTCAAATGACCAACTAACAGTAAAACCTAATTCTTTAAACTCTTCAATATGTAATTTTTTTCGTAAACGTCTGCTGCGATTTACCATAGTAGTTTCCTTCTATTTTATTGAGTATAACTTTGTTTATTTTTAAAGTTCATGTGTTTATTAGTTTGTTTCACACTATTTTGATTTGTGTTGTTTCTTTTGTGAGCGGATTGTCTTGATGATGTTTTTTTCACTGGCTCTGCTTTAATTCTTGGATCCACTTCAAAACCTTGCGTAGTTATTTCTGGAATGGTTTTCTTAATTAGTTTTTCAATGGCTTTTAATTGTGGCAGTTCATCAATGCACACAAGTGAGAGCGCTTGACCTTGATTTTGCGCTCTCCCTGTTCGCCCTATACGATGTACATAATCTTCAGCAACTTGTGGCAACTCATAATTAACTACATAGGGCAGCAGCTCAATATCTAGCCCTCTTGCCGCAATATCGGTTGCGACTAATGCTCTAATTTGTCCACTCTTAAAATCTGCTAAAGCTTTAGTACGAGCACCTTGGCTTTTATTGCCATGAATCGCGGCTGCTTTTATACCATCTTTCGTTAATTGCTCAGCTAAATGATTAGCCCCGTATTTTGTACGCGTAAAAATTAACACTTGTTGCCACTGATTTTTTCCAATTAAGTATGAAAGCAATTCGCGTTTACGACGCTTATCAACACGATGCACATATTGGGTAATTTGCTCTGAGGTACTATTAGTTTTAGCAACAGCAACCACTTCTGGCGCTTGTAGAATCGTTTGTGCCAATGTCTTTATTTCATCCGAAAAAGTTGCCGAAAACATTAAATTTTGTCGCTTATTAGGTAGTTTGGCAATCACACGGCGAATATCATGAATAAATCCCATATCTAACATGCGATCGGCTTCATCTAACACTAACATTTTAATGGTTGAAAGATCCACCGCATTTTGTTGAACTAAATCAAGCAGCCGCCCAGGAGTTGCAATTAAAACATCGACACCACCACGCAATTTCATCATTTGCGGATTAATACTCACCCCACCAAATACTACTAATGACCTAATCTGTAAATAACGGCTATACTCACGAATATTTTGGCCAATTTGTGCAGCGAGCTCACGAGTTGGAGCTAAAATCAAAGCATATAAAGGACGTTTGCCTTTTTTAGGCTTTGAATTATTGGCTTCTTTTGCTTGCTGTTCTACGAGTTTTTGCAGTATTGGTAAACCAAAACCTGCCGTTTTACCTGTTCCTGTTTGTGCGCTAGCCATAAGGTCTTTGCCAGATAAGATTACTGGTATAGCTTGTTGTTGAATGGGGGTGGGTTGAGTGTAGTTCTGTTCTTGGATTGCTTTTAAAATCTTGGCATTTAAGCCAAGAGAGTCAAATGACATGAATTAATTCCTAAATAAACGAAAGAAAGTTATTTTTATATTATAAAGCAATTGAATAATAATTGTTTGTTTATTTAAAAATACAGTATTGAATTGATGATCTATTTTGTTTCATAATTTTTTATTCGAGTATAAGTAAAATATTAATAAACAGTGCGATATTTTACCCAATTGAATTAAGTGAAAGTAAAACATACTGATTTTTAATATTTTTCTTACAACAATAATAGAAATGATATTTATTATCATTTATGATTATGCTAGTATTCTTGTCCTTATAACAACTGTTTTTATGGATTTGCAAATGCTGTTTAATTTTTACCGTTTTAAAAATTTATTAATTACTTTATTGTTATTGATTTTTGGTTTTAATTGTTTTGCCAAAGATGATATCACATTTGCTAACTTCCGCGACATACGGGATTTAAACCCTCATCTTTATTCTGGCGAAATGTGGGCACAAAACATGCTTTATGAATCATTAGTCCATTATAACGAGGATGGGACATTCTCGCCTTGGTTAGCTGAAAGCTGGACTATCACCAATCAAGGCAAAACCTACACGTTTAAATTACGTAAAGACGTCAGTTTTAGTGATGGTGTAAAGTTTAATGCTTACACTGCAAAACTTAATTGGGATGCCGTTCTTTCTAATAAAGTTCGTCATACTTGGCTTGAAATGGTACGCCTAATTACAGAAGTGAAAGCCATTGATGATTATACGCTTCAAGTTAACCTATCAAAGCCTTACTACCCGTTTTTGATTGAAATTGCAGTAACCAGACCAATGCGCTTTATTTCACCAAATTCAATGATTAATGGTGAAACAAAAAATGGCGTAAAATCTTATATTGGTACCGGTCCTTATGTGTTAAGTGAACATAAAAAGGATCAGTATGCTGTTTTTAACGCTAATCCTAACTATTGGGGTGAACAACCGAAACTGAAAACCGTTACCATGAAAGTAATTGCTGACAATCAAAGCCGTTTGATGGCACTTGAAAAAGGTGAAATTGATTTAATTTACGGTAAAAATATGGTAGATGCCGATTCATTTGAACGCTTTTCAACAATGAATAAATTTCAAGCGTTGATGTCAAAACCGGTATCAAGCCGTATGGTATTAATGAATACTACTCGACCAGAACTAAGCGATACCAATGTGCGCCGAGCAATCGAACATATCATCAATAAAAAAGATATTTCTGAAGGTATATTTAATAGTAGTGAAGCACCAGCTGATACATTAATGGCTACTAATATTCCTTATGCAAATATTGGATTAAAACCTTACAAATATAATACTAAATTAGCCGAAGAGCTGCTTGATAAAGCGGGCTGGCTAAAACAAAAAGGTCAAATTTACCGCCAAAAAGAAGGCAAACCATTTGAAATTACTCTTTATTATGATAGCAATACTGCGTCTCAAAAAACCATTGCACAATACATGCAAGATGAGTTTGAGCAAGTTGGTTTAAAACTTAATATTCATGGTGAAGAAGAACAAGGCTATCGTGATCGCCAAAAAGCGGGGGATTTTGATATGGTGTTTGATATTTCTTGGGGAATGCCTTATGACCCACAATCTTTTATGTCTGGCATGAAATTACCGGTATATGGTGATTATATGGCACAACAAGGTTTGAAAGAAAAAGCTCAAATTGATGCAAGCATTAGTAAAGCATTAATTTCAACTAACGAAAAAGAACGCCAAGATCTTTACCGTTATGTGCTTGAAACCTTGCATAATCAAGCCGTTTATATTCCGTTAACTTATGAACGCAACCGAGCTATAGCTATTAAATCACTAAAAGGTATTGAGTTTGCTCCTTCACAGTTTGACATTCCATTTGAGAAAATGCATTTTTAATTTATTTGTATTAGCTAGTAATAATGTTAAATTATATTTTTAAACGTTTAATCATGATGATACCGATTATTATCGGTATCTCATTTATTGCTTTTTTACTCATTAATTTAGCCCCTTCTGATCCTGCTGAAGTAGCCCTACGTTTAAATGAAATCATGCCCACGCCTGATGCTATTGAAAGTATGCGCCTAGAGTTAGGTTTAAATGAACCATTTTGGAACCGTTATTTCAGTTGGTTATATAACGTTTTTCAACTTGATTTTGGTCGTTCTTTTGTACATCGAGATAGGTTAGTATTAGATGAGATCATTCGAAGTTTACAACCAACAATTCTTTTAGCATTCTCTTCATTCATTTTTACATTGATTATTAGTCTGATCTTAGGTGTTTTATGCGCCATTTTTGCTAATTCAGTTTTTGATCAAATTTTACGTATTATAATTTTTTTAGGCACGGCTATGCCAAGCTACTGGCTTGGACTTTTATTTATCTGGTTTTTTGCTAATTATTTAGATTTGCTGCCAACAAATGGATATGGCACATGGCAGAATCTAATTCTACCGACTTTAACGTTATCATTCGTTTATATTTCAACCTATATTCGTTTTATTCGTAATAACATGCTAGAAAACATGCGTAACTACTCCGTTTTTTATGCACGTAGTCGAGGGTTAAAAGAACACACAATTATTATTAAACATGTATTAGTAAATTCCTTACATACCACTATTACCGCATTAGGTATGACAATTCCGCAATTAATTGCTGGTTCATTTGTCGTTGAATATATCTTTTCATGGCCAGGGCTTGGTCGTTTATGCATTGCAGCTATCATGAATCGAGATTATCCGGTTATTCAAGCTTATATTTTAATTATGGCAATATTATTTGTGGTGTGTAATTTTATTGTCGATGTTATTCATCATTTACTAGATCCTCGTTTACGTGATAATGGTGGTTTGTCATGAATATGCTTAAGCAGGTTTGTAAAAATAAAACTGCACTATGTTGTTTAATTATCATTGCAACTATTATTATATTAGGTATATTAGCCCCCTATATTGCACCATTTGATCCTAATAAAGTGCGTATTGTTCGTAAATACGCCCCGATGTCGGCTCAACATTGGTTAGGTTGTGATCATCTTGGTCGTGATATTTTTTCAAGACTACTTTATGGCATTCGCTCCACATTATTTTTATCATTATTAACCATGATTATTACTATTGTTATTGGTGCAACAATTGGTTTAATATCAGGCTATAAACGGGGTAAATTTGACGAATGTATTATGCGTTTATGCGATATCATGCTTTCTTTCCCTAGCCAAGTGATGATTCTGGCTATTGTTGGTGTACTTGGCGTAGGTATTGAAAACGTTATTATTGCCAATATTGTGGTTAAATGGGCTTGGTATAGCCGTATGATACGCAGCTCGGTAATCAAGTATAGCCGTAAAAACTATATTTTATTTTCCCAAGCAATTGGCGCTCCGCATTCTTTTATTATTTGTCGCCATTTATTGCCAAATGTAATGTCAGAACTGGTTGTATTAGCCACATTAGATACTGGTTGGGTAATATTGAATATTTCTGCTCTATCTTTCATAGGGCTTGGCATACAAGCACCAACAGCAGAATGGGGACTGATGCTTAGTGAAGCAAAAAACGTTATGATGCAGCATCCTATGCAAATGGTTTATCCTGGAATTGCAATATTAATTATAGTTTCCGCGTTTAATATGCTTGGCGACTGTTTACGTGACATTCTTGATCCTAAGGAAAAAACAGCATGAGTAATAAATTACTTGAGGTTAAGAATCTTACCGTAACACTGGATAATGGCAAAACACTGCTTAACGATATCTCCTTTTGTCTTGAGCATCATCAATGTTTAGGTATTGTAGGTGAAAGTGGTTGCGGTAAAAGTTTAACCAGTAAAGCCATTATCGGTTTATTAGAGCCCTACTTTTCGGTTAAAGGGGAAATTTTATTTACCCCTAAACAATCTAAAATAGCGTTACAATTAAATGGTGATTTATTAAAACAAAATCATGACACATTACGCCATATTCGTGGTAATGCTATTTCGGCTATACTACAGCATCCAATGAATGCTTTTGATCCACTTTATTGTATTGGCAATCAAGTGGTTGAAACGTTATTGGCACATCTGACAATTACTAAAAAACAAGCTATTGAAAAAACATTAACTATGATTGCCGACATTGGTCTTAATCATCCAAAACAAATCTTTAACAAATACCCACATCAGTTAAGTGGCGGCATGTTACAGAGAATCATGATCGGAATTGCATTGATGCTTGAACCTGAATTAATTATTGCCGATGAACCAACCACAGCGTTAGATTCTATTAGTCAACTTCATATTCTGCAATTATTAAAAAATATCAAACAACAATCGAAAACAGCAATGATATTTATCTCGCATGATTTAGGTGTTATTCACCATATTGCCGATCATATTATTGTAATGAATCAAGGATGTATTGTAGAACAAGGTCGTTGCGATCATATTTTTTATCATTCTAAAAACGATTACACACGTTACTTAATTGATACTCGTAAACAGTTATTAGCCAAATTTAACGCCGTTATCCACCCAAATAGATTGGAGACAATCTAAATGACACCGTTATTACAAATTAATAATCTCAAAAAATCCTTTTTACAACCTAATCAAGGTTTATTTAACCGCAAAAAAACGCCGATTATTAAAGATGTTTCTTTGTCTTTATACCAAGGCGAATGTTTAGGTATTGTAGGAGAAAGCGGAAGTGGTAAAAGCACTCTTGGTAAGCTAATTTTAGGTCTTGAAAAGCCCGATAGTGGCAAAATTTATTTTAATGGGCAAGATATAGGACAACGAGCATGGCGAAAATCCCCAATGCGACGGGAAATTAGCGCCGTTTTTCAAGATTATAATGCTTCGGTTAATCCTTATTTTACTATCGCTGAAATTGTCGCTGAACCTATAGATATTTATCAAAAACTGACGGTTATTCAACGAAAGAAGCGAATAATTGAGCTATTAGAACAAGTCGGATTAAATGAGTCATTTTATCATCGTTTTCCTCACGAAGTGAGTGGAGGTCAATTACAACGCATCTGCATTGCACGGGCAATTGCCTGCTCACCTAAATTTATCTTATTTGACGAAGCTGTAAGTTCTCTTGACATCTCTGTCCAAGCCCAAATTCTATCGTTGTTAGTTGATTTGCAAAAACAGTTAAATTTAACAGCCATTTTTATTACCCATGATTTAACAACTATCACTTATCTTTGTAATCGAGTGATCTTCTTTTATCAAGGTCAAATTGTGGAACATGTTGATAAGATAGCTAATTTAAATCAGGTCAATAATGCTTATTCTAAACAACTTCTTGAATCTATTTTAAGTTTTTAAATATGACAACTCAATCTACCATTAATAAACAATATCGTTTTAAAGATTACTTAGCGCTAGTTATTCCGTTTATCATTTCAACTATTACAACACCATTACTTGGTGTGGTTGATACTGCGTTGGTCGGGCATTTACCCAATCCCGCCTTTATTGCCGGCATTGCTGTTGGCGCTGTTATTTTTAACACTATTTATTGGCTTTTCGGCTTTTTACGAGTCAGTACCACTGGTTTTGCCGCACAAGCATTAGACGACCCACTACTATTGCGATCATCCTTAATCCGCCCTTTGTTTATAGCAATATTTTTAGGTGTTATTTTTATCATTTTTCAGCAAGTGATCTTTACTGCCTCTATGAACGTTATCAACCCCAATGAAGAAGTAAAGCATTATGCCAATATATATTTCTCTATCCTAATTTTGGGGGCGCCTTTTGTGCTTATCAACTATGTTTTAGTTGGTTGGTTAATGGGAATGTCTAAAGTAAAGGCTGTGCTATTTCTACAAGTATTAATTAATCTGCTTAATATTATTATGGCAGTAATTTTTGTTTGGGGATTTCATTGGAATGTTCAAGGCGTTGCCTTTGCAACACTAATTGCTCAAGTAATTTGTACTTTGTTAGGCATTTGGTTTATTTATCGTAATTTACCAAAATCCAATCAACAAACTGATTTAAAATCGATACTATCTTGGCAATCATTGAAAGGAGTGATTTTAGTTAATACCAACTTAATGATTCGTACCATTTGCTTATTAATCGTTACTAACCATTTTATCTCGATTGGTTCGAGTTTTAACACGGAAGTATTAGCTGCTAATGCCGTCTTGTTTCAAATTCATTATTTGATGGCTTATTTATTTGACGGCTTTGCCAATGCTTCAAGTGTATTTAGTGGTAAGGCGAAAGGTACTAAAGATATTAAGTTATATAATCAAACCTTACATTGGTCACTACAAGCTTGTATTATTTGTCCTTTAATATTAATTGCTTTATGGTTTGGATTTGATACAACAATTATTAAATTATTAACCAATCAAACCGAAATTATCACTATCTGTTTGCAATATCAATATTGGCTTACTATCTTCCCTGTTGTGGTTGCTGGTGGTCTTATCTATTATGGCGTTTTTTCTGGGATCAGCTACACTTCTTCTATTCGTGATTCTATGATTCTTGCCTTAATTTTATGGCTGATATCACAATATATCTGTGTACCAATATGGGGAAATAATGGATTATGGCTTTCTTATATTTTATTTAGTTTTGGGCGAACCCTATTTTTAGTCATTTGGATTAAAAAATCGAAAAACTATGTCACACTTTAAGTATTGCTCGGTAAATATTGAATGAGTTTGGCATGTATTTTTTATTTTCCCGTTACTAGAATTACTCATTGTGCAGCATTAAATATGCTTAAGACTAATTGATGACCTTAACAAATCATACTTACAGCAAACAAATGATTAGGTAGGCATAATAGCCTACTTTTTAGTTGCAAGAGATATAAACATAAAATGGCAAAGATAAAATGGCAAAGATAAATTATTAAGAAAGAAACTAATTAATAATAATTCTTACTATTAACTTACTGAATAAATTTAATTATAATATGAAAAAATTCATATAAAGTTTCATTTATCAATGAAAGGAATATAACAAAAAAATGGCTTATGATTTAACAGAAAGACTTGTTATTGGTCTTGCATCTAGCGCTCTTTTCGATTTAGAAGAATCAGATAAAATTTTCAGAGAAAAAGGTGATAAAGAATATCGAAAATTTCAAAGACATAAGGAAAATGAACCACTCAAAGAAGGAGTAGCTTTTCCTTTTATCAAAAGGTTATTATCATTAAATGTTTTATCTCCGTCACCAAATAATCCATTAGTAGAAGTTATTTTATTATCAAGAAATGATCCTGACACAGGGCTAAGAGTCATGAAATCAATTGAACATCATAACTTAAACATGACAAGAGCTGTTTTTTTACAAGGATCATCACCATTAAAATATATTCCAGCTTTTGACATTGAATTATTCCTATCCGCAAATCCTTCTGACGTAACTCAAGCTATAAATGCGGGTTACCCAGCAGGTAGAGTAATTAAAGGAAATATTACAGATAATCCCACAGATTTAGAACTTCGTATTGCATTCGATTTTGATGGTGTAATAGTTGATGATGAATCAGAAAGTATTTATCAAACAACACGTAATTTAGATGATTTTCATAATAACGAAAGAATTAAAAAAAATATCCTCCATAATCCAGGTCCACTAAATAAATTTATTCGCCGGCTAGCTGAAATACAAAAACTAGAACATAAAAAAATCGAACAAGATCCAACTTATAAATCAATATTAAAAACAGCTATTGTAACAGCCAGAAATGCACCTTCTCATGAAAGAGCTATATATACTTTGAGAGATTTAGGAATTGAAATTAACGAAGCATTTTTTCTAGGAGGAATTGAAAAAAATAAGGTCTTAGAAATCATGAAACCACATATCTTTTTTGATGATCAAGAATCACATTTAGAAAAACCTTCCAAAATTTTACCATCAGTACATATACCATTTGGGGTTACAAACAAAAAATAATATATTTTACAATAAAATTTATTCGAATATTTATTTTTAATTAACCCTCAATTTTAACAAAATGACTAGTATCATTAACCGGTCATTTTTAATAATCTTATAATTTAAGGACGGGGGTGCTTATGTCTTTTGATGCTGTTTAACAGCAACTGCCACCAAAGTCATAGCTGCCATTAAATGACAGCTAAACACAACGATAAAAGTTAAGTAACTTATGATACGGCGTCGATTTTTATATTAATTAATCAGTTATATAGAAATTAATTTGCTTGGTGTCGTTAGTCATTTTTTCAATACTTTTCATTACATTTTGATAAGCTTGTTCAATACCTTTTTCCCCAGCACATTCATTTAGTAATGCATAATTTGATTGAACAGTTTCATCTGATATCAATTTTTTATAGGCAATAGCAAATTTCTTTCCAGTAAATGAAAATAATTGATGCCAATCTTGTAAATGCTTTTTCATGTGATCACGACCTGCTGGGCATTTAATGCTATTTATATCAAGATTAGAAATACTATATTTTTTCAACTCACTAAAGTTTCTAGGTTGATAAGGAAAGCTTATCTCTTCAGTAACACCTGCTGACTTTAACGTTTCTATAAAGCTATTTTCACGGTATAACTTTACTTTTTGTGATCGGTACTGACCTTTTCGATGCATGGTCACACTATTTGGCAGAGGTTCATCAACTGAGTAGTCCCAAAAGTTAGTGCGCCGTTCAATAAACACATCATTAATCACTTTAACGGGCATTTCTATTCTTCTTTTTTCACCGTCAACAATAATTGAAACAAAGTTCATATATTTAGAAATCAACTTATTATAGATTTCATCAGCACCGTCTGAAGTCGTATATAAAGTGGTATACAAGAAATAATTACTTTGTGTTGGATTAATTAAGCCAGTATTATTAAATATTGAAGGTTTAGCAATAAAATTTAATGATTCGTTATTATAAGATAAGGTATGTTTACCATAGCTAAATGTATAATTAACGCTTGATTTAGCAGGAATAATTAACTCTGTTCCATCAATAACTACTTTTATTTCGTTAATGGTAGGATTATCGATCCAACGTTCAACGGTACTAGTCAATAGTGGTTCAGAGTTAAAACACCCAACTAAAGAAAAACTGCAAACTAGCAACAGAGAATGTTTTATTAGTTTCATCACATCATTTGTTATAAAAATTGAAAGCGTAAAAATTATAGCACAAACAATTAAAGATTAAAAATAAGTAACTGTTTTTTATGTACTATATCTGTTTTCAACTTGCTATAAAAAATGATTTTCAACCTTAAACATCCTAGCTATTTACTCAGGTATTTAAGGTGTTAAAAATTTATTGCTGTGGCCAAATAAATCTACCTTTTGCTTGTGGATCCTCCTTTATGAATTTTTTTAACACATCTGATTGGTATAATTGTTTTACATCTTTAGCCCATTGCGAATTGAGATTTTCTTTTTTTATGACTACCATTAATTCTAAATCAGGTGATAATTCTTCTTGCACTATAAGATTATCTACTGGGACTTTACTTAACCATGCTACACCACCAGGCATTATCGCATAATCAACCTCACCAAGGATCCGAGGAATAATTTCAGATAATAATGTTTTAAACTTTAAATGGTATTTATTTTCAACAATATCGTTTAAAGTCACATTACCTTCTTGAACGTCTGATTTTAGTTTTATCCAATTTAATTTTTGCAGTAATATTAAAGCTCTTGCCGTATTTGAAGGGTCATTAGGAATAGCAATTATTTGCTCTGATGAAACATCATTAATTGTGTGGTGTGTTTGTGAAAATAAAGCGGCTGAAATAGAAGGAATATGAACTAGTGGAACTAAGTCATTATTGGTTTCTTTATTATACACATTAAGATAGGCTTGATGCTGAGCCGCATTTAAATCAATACTCCCTTCAACAAGAGCGGTATTAGAATCTCTTAACGAGCTAAAATTAACCAATACTACGGTATATCCTTTTTTTTCTAATTCAGGTTTTACCACACGCTCCATTAAGATATTGTGCATACTTGGCGGTAATCCAACAATTATTTCCTTCTTTTCAAGGTTATTTGTAATACCTTTATTGGTTTTTTTATCACATCCAAATAAACATAATCCTGCAAAGATTAAAATAGATAAATATAAAGACTTTTTCATTATTACTCCTTCCATATCAATTTATTACTAATATAGTATTAGTAAAACTATTCTTTTATTTTAATTTTACTTGTTATGATTATAAGTCAGTATTACAGAGGGTAAAAATACATAAAGCTTATATTGATATTCGATTAAGATATATGAAATTTCTGTTTAATATCAGCTCTATTTGTGGTTAAATACAAAACTAATATCAAATGAAAAAGTAAACCAATAAATAAGATGGAAGTTGAAAAAATTACCTTATTTACTGTAGTTTTAACCTTATTCGGTTGTAATAACAACCAGTTAGATTCTAAAATAATAGTCAACAACTATATTACTAATGGTCAATTTGAGTTGGCTCCTTTTTCAAAAATAATTAAAAAACAAAAAATTGAAGGTACTTACTCAGGTATAATTGAAACCATCCCCAATGGTTTAATTACGTTTTACCGTTTAAACGATAAAAAAGTCTATATTGACTTTAAAAAAGACAATTATATGATTGATTCTCAAAAAAATTCAAAATATAAAATCAATTTTGATGATAAACAAAATATCCTAACAATCGAAGATTCATTTGGTAATAATGTGGTTAAACCCACTTATGATGATCAAGGTAGAATTATAAAAATTGAAAATTCAGTTATTGGTGGAAGTCATTATACTTTTGTTAATCAACTTTCCTACGAAAATAATTTAATGCAAACCAATGAATATCAGATCTTTAATAAAATTGATGGACAACAATCTATTCCGTATTATCTCAATAAAAAACAGTATTTTTATAACTCAGAAAATCAATTAATTAAAACAATCGAATCTTCTTTTATAGCAAAAGATGGAAAATTTAACACTGATGACCAAAATCAAACAATACCTGATGAACAATTAACATGTATTTTTGACGACCACAATCAATATGGTGACTGGACTAAGTTATATTGTTTAACTCCTAAAAAAGAAACAAAACGCTTTATTTTACGTAGTATTGAATATTATCAATAAGAAGGAATATAAAGATGAAAAGGATTCTTGCCATATGCTGTTTATCGATAATTTTGTCTGGCTGTCAGGAAAAAAAAGAAAAAATAAATAAAACCCAAATCACTAACAATTACTTGTTATTTGGAAATGCTTTGAATATACCTTATTCAAAACCGATCAAACAGCAAAAAATTATTGGTAGCGAGCAACAGAGTTATCAATCAGATACTAATGGATTTATTACCTCTGTCGACGTTAATCATGTGAAAATCGATAACAACTATGAAACCAATAAAAGCCAGTTTTTTATTAATAATAAATTCAATTTGGATCTGAATATAGAACAAGATGAAAATAAAAATATTCATAAGGTCGAAGATGCTGAAAAGAAAATATCATGGATAGCAACGTATGATGAACAATATCGGATAATAAAAATAGAACGTATTTCCAATCCAACCACGATTAGTCATATTTTTTATGATAAAGGGAATATTACCAAAATAGTCAATCAATTCACACTCAATATAACTTCAATAAATTCTTATAGCTCAACGGAAGAAAAACATTTTTTATATAATAATAACAATCAATTAAGTAAAATTATGATTAAAGTTTTTGATGATAAGAAAGCAAAACCATTAGAAACTAAAAAATGCACTTTCTATGACTATAATGAAAATGGCGATTGGACTAAAGCTTACTGTTTAAAGCTAGGTGAAAATTATACTTACTTTAATTTACGAGAAATTGACTACTAATGATAAGCATTACAATAATAATGTTGATTATGCTTCGTTCACTTTTTTCATAGCAAAGTCCCACTGATAAGGCAGGTAACACCGAGCTGATCTAAACCTACTTCAATCATGTCTTTTTTCTATTGCCTCTTTTCGTCAAACAGCTCATCAACTTCGTTGCATTTGCTTAATGCTTCATCAGCATACCATTTTCTTTCATACTGGATTAACATGCGACCAGTGATGATGCTAATATTGGCTTATCAATTATTTCTTTAAAGCTGTCAATATTTATCATCGCATATTTTAGTATCATTCAATTTGGCAGTAATATATTGAGCTTCAAAATCATTACTACGGTCATTACCATTAGCATGCCCCAAGCCAGCCAGCGCAGCAATGCTATTACCATTTAAAGTAGCAAGTAGTGCACCCTTTCTAAGTTGGTTGTTGTGTTTTTGTTTTTGCTCGTCACTTAAATAAGCCCCATCACCAAGTGGTGCATAGCAAAATAGACCTTTAAATTCGGATAGGGTACCAGTTAATTTAACCAAATTTTTGGGTGGTAGTATTGGATCAGTAATGCTAATACCGGTTTTTTTTAATAGCTGCTCTTTGTCTTTATAGATGGGATCTTTGCCATCATATTTTGCGTAAGGCATAATCGAATTCCTTATGAACTTATTTTCTTTTTTTATTTTTAACCCGTAAGGGTGGCTTGCCTTTTTTGCATAATACCTCAGGATCATAATAAAAAAAGAACCAGCCTTCGCCAGATTTGGGCGGTCTAATATACTGATCAGTCTTATTGTTATATTTTTCTACGTATTTTCCTTGGCCAATTAATTTAGCAATATATTGCTTGCTTATTTTAACTAAATTGATATTTTTGACATCTTTCCAGCCCAACACGGTAAAAATGCGCTCCGCAAGTTTGATATGTGTTGCAATTGAATTTTTATTTACCATTAAGCAAGCAGCCCCAAATATTACCCCTAAAGAACCAAAACCAATAGTCAGATTTTCTAAACTAAAATCGAGAAAAAAATAGTTCATGAGCAAGGTGCAAACAACATAAATAATAAAAAAAGGTAAATGATAGCGTTTTATTGCTTGGTTACGCCCCGCAAAACATAAAGGGATAAGAGAGATAATTTGTTCACTGGGTTTGAGCATAGCATACACTTCGTAATGGTCTTCATGTTTTTCGGCGACTACCTCAACTTGATCGCCATCATGAAATTTATAATAACCGATCCAGCCTTTTAACGTGATGGAGTCATTTAATTTGGCAGTGATATACTGAGCATCTACCTCATTACTACGGTCATTACCATTAGCATGCCCTAAGCCGGCTAATGCAGTGATGCTATTACCATTTAAAGTGGCAAGAGCTGCTCCTTTTCTAAGCTGATTTTGCTGTTTTTGTTTTTGCTCATCACTTAAATAAGCGCCATCAGCAAGTGGCGCATAGCAAAATAGACCTTTAAATTCGGATAGGGTACCGGTTAATTTTACTAAATTTTTGGGCGGTAAGATTGGATCAGTAATACTAATACCGGTTTTTTTTAATAGCTGCTCTTTGTCGTTATAGATAGGGTCGTTACCATCATATTTTGCGTAAGGCATAATCGAATTCCTTATGAACTTATTTTCTTTTTTTATTTTTAACCCGTAAGGGTGGCTTGCCTTTTTTGCATAATACCTCAGGATCGTAGTAAAAAAATCCCCAACCTGCACCGGGTTCAGGCGGCTTAATAAATTGATCCGTGATGCTATATTTAGTTGAATATTTACCTTGTCTAATTAACTTAACTATATATCGTTTACTTATTTTAACTAAATTGATATTGGTGACATTTTGCCAATCCAATACTGTAAAAATACGCTCGGCAAGGGTAATGTATGTCACAATTGAATTTTTATAAACCATAAAAAACGCGGAACCCAATATTACCCCTAATGTACTAAAACCAATGGTCAGATTTTCCAACGAAAAATCGAGAAAAAAGTAGTTCATAAGTAGAGTGCAAACAATGTAAAATATAAAAAAAGGTATATAAAAGAGCTTAAAGGCTTGCTTTCTTCCACCTAGACATGGCGGAATGAGCGAGATAATTTGTTCACGGGGCTTGAGCATAGCGTACACTTCGTAATGGTTTTCATGCTTTTCGGCGACCACCTCGACCTGATCGCCATCGTTAAATTTATAAAAACCGATCCAGCCTTTTAACGTGATGGTGTCATTTAATTTAGCGGTAATATATTGTGCTTGTACATAATTGCTACGATCATTACCATTGGCATGCCCTAAGCCGGCTAATGCAGCGATGCTATTACCATTTAAAGTGGCAAGAGCTGCTCCTTTTCTAAGTTGATTTTGCTGTTTTTGTTTTTGCTCATCACTTAAATAAGCGCCATCAGCAAGTGGCGCATAGCAAAATAGACCTTTAAATTCGGATAAGGTACCGGTTAATTTAACCAAATTTTTGGGCGGCAGGATTGGATCAGTAATACTGATGCCGGTTTTTTTTAATAGCTGCTCTTTATCTTTATAGATGGGGTCGTTACCATCATATTTTGCGTAAGGCATAATAATATTCTCTAACGTATTATTTTTCTGTTTTATTTTTAATGCGTAAGGGTGGCTTGCCTTTTTTGCATAACACATCAGGATCGTAATAAAAAAAGAACCAACTATCACCTGATTTAAGCGGTCTGCTATACTGATCAGTAATATCATATTTAATTGAATATTTACCCTGTTCAATTAATCTAACTATATATTGTTTACTTATTTTGATTAAATTGATATTGGTAACATTTTGCCAGCCCAACACGGTAAAAATGCGCTCAGCGAGTTTGACATGAGTCGCAATTGAATTTTTATTTACCATTAAGCAAGCAGCCCCAAATATTACGCCTAATGTACTAAAACCAATGGTCAGATTTTCCAACGAAAAATCGAGAAAAAAGTAGTTCATTAATAGCACGCAAATAACATAAAAGATAAACATAGGTAAACGATAAATTTTGAATGCTTGGTTACGCCCGGCAAAACATAAAGGGATCAGTGAGATAATTTGTTCACTGGGTTTGAGCATGGCGTACACTTCGTAATGGTCAGCGTGCTTTTCGGCGACTACCTCGACTTGATCGCCATCATTAAATTTATAAGAGCCGAGCCAGCCTTTTAACGTGATGGTGTCATTTAATTTGGCGCTAATATATTGTGCTTGCACATAATTACTACGGTCATTACCATTGGCATGGCCTAAGCCGGCTAATGCAGCGATGCTATTACCATTTAAAGTGGCAAGAGCTGCTCCTTTTCTAAGTTGATTTTGCTGTTTTTGTTTTTGTTCATCACTTAAATAAGCGCCATCAGCAAGTGGCGCATAGCAAAATAGACCTTTAAATTCGGATAGGGTACCGGTTAATTTTACTAAATTTTTGGGCGGCAGGATTGGATCGGTAATACTGATGCCGGTTTTTTTTAATAAATGTTCTTTATCTTTATAGATGGGGTCGTTACCATCATATTTTGCGTAAGACATAATCGAATTCCTTATATAATTAATGAGATGTAGGCCAATGATAAATAGTTTGCCAATCACTCGATGAGAATACGGGCATATTTTCTTTGATATATTTTCGTTCTTGTTCGGCGTAATATTCGGCTAGCTGCTCTTCATATTTTTTAAAGATCGCTTGCAGTGCCGCAATTTCTTTTTCGGATGAGAGAAAGCGATAAGCAAAGTCATAATCTGCTATATTTTGCCCTTTACCAAAACGGCAACGCCTTAACCATTTTTCGATATCATCGTCTTCAGCTAATTCGAAGTATAGTTGAAGTAAAAAGATCCCTAAACTAACCCATGGGTTTAATGCCAGTGCAATGATTGATATAAGAGCTCTTCCTCCATATATAATAGCCCCGCTAATCAAGATTTTTTTTATGAACAAAGAACTCAATGATTGAATCCCTCGATCCATGATTGTAATTAAACTGGTTTTACCCATTTGTAAAAATAAATCGGTGGTGGATACAATCGCAGTAAATAGAGATGCATAATATAATGTTTTTTCACTCTTAGTTTTATCTGAAATATCCTCATTCCAATTTAAACCAATATCAATTAACCCCGATATTAGCCCAAAAAAGTTGCCTAAAAAGTTCATATTGGACAGTAATTTGGTATTGATTTGTCCTTTGTTGGCATATACGGTAACTAGTCGAAAGCTTGCTGCCATCGATGCTGATACCGCCATAGTTAACTGGTAATCGGCTTGGTTTTGTTGGGCTTGGGTTTTTAATGAGTTATCAGTCACTATATAATAGATTTTCATGATATGTACCCCCAATATAGCCGCAGTAAAACTTGCCCCAACCTTTTCATTGGTGATGTGTTGCTTGATAAGGTTTGTGGCTTTTTGTGAGGCATTTGCCAGCTTTTCGCCAATATTTTTAATATCTGAATACAAGGCACTTTTTAAATTGTCTGCCCATTTGTGGTATGACGCCATTCTCTTTTTTAGCGCAGTTTTAGATAGCCTTGTTGGCGAAATTGCTACTAAAAAAGCTTCGGCAAATTCTGACGATAAATCACCACCCATTTTTTGCATATATTTTAATAAAGCAATAAGTGCAGCACAACTTCCCTCTTTAATTGGGCGTAAATAGGCGGCGGTGATTTGGTTATCGATCGAATCACCATCAATTAACGAGTTTCGCTCGCTTTCAAATAACGAAAAGAACTCTTTAGTTGTATCTAATGCTTTATGTTGTTCTTGTGGGTCAAAAAGTGAGTGACTAATGTTGGCAATGCTATTAGCAAGGTCTATCATAGCATTACTTTCTGTTGATTCGGCTTGATAAAATTCTAATACTGTTTCTAATTTATCTAAGAACTCGCCATAAGATTGTGGTTTTAATTGGGTTGTTTTATTTAATGATAATAAAAAGTTGACACATTCTTTTTGTTTTTCTTTATCTAATTTTCGATTAGCAAACACAGCTGACCAAATAATATTATGACCTTCTAAGTTTTCATCCTCAATTAATTGGGTGAATAATTGGGTAACTTTGCTACTTTGGGCTTGCATGCCTAAGGTCATTAAAATATCGTTGGCAAATGCCAAATAATTATCATCATCTTGTGCAAAATCATCGGCTGGCAATGAAATGGGATGCTTTTCTTTTTGTTTACTGCAATCTACCCATAAAATTAAATCATTTAATAATCCTGCTATATAGTCTTCTGCCTCTTGTAAAAAAGTGGCATATTTTTCTTTATAGGATTTATAATCGTCGTTTAAATGATTTTCATATTTGCGCCAACGCTTTTCGGCCGATTGTTCGGTCTTATTTTTTTCATGCCATTGTGCTTTATACGCCTGAGCTTTCGCTTCAAATTCGACTCTCATTGCTGCTAATTTAGCATCTAAGCGTTCAATGTTTACCATTTCTGCTTGTTTATTTAATTTAAATGCCTGTTCAAAAACTTGTGCGTGCCGTTCTTCGCCTACTTCTTCAATCAGGTAGTTTTCTTGTACAAATTGGACTAATATTGCAGCGTTATATTTTGTACTTTCTACCGCTTGTTCTATATCGGTTAAATATGGGGAAATAAAATTATATTTTTTAGATTCATTCACAATATTAATAACACGTTGACCTTTGGCTTTTTGTTCTTCGCTCCATGGAATCATTCGGGTTGTATCAGTTCCGAATATACCACTATCATAAGGTATTACTTTTTGATTAAAATATTTTGTATCAGCAAGGTATTTTTTATTGGTGTTTTTTATATGTTTTTTAAAATCTTCTTCACTTTCCGCAAGATCGCTGTTTTTTATTGCTTCTTCAAGCATTGCAATACCACTACAAGTGGCATTTTCACGCTGTCTTTCTATCATTATTTTTCTAAACGAGTTTAATGCACTATTACCCCAGTTGCTTAATTCGGCAGTAATACCAATGCTGTCGTTTAATACTACCATCATCGGTGTGCAATCGGTGCTGTTGCGTTCAGCTGACATCATTTTTTTATGTAGATAGACTGAATACGGCTCTTTTAGGGTAATTTGGTCATAAACTGGCTTGGTTAGTAATTGCCAAGGTGTTAATGTGCTTCGTTTTTTAAATAGCTCTTTAGCATATGTAAATGGTTGGCGAAATAAAATACTTTGCGAAAGCGTATTTTTGTCTAATGGTTTATTATGATACAAATAAGGAAAGCAAAGCGAGTAATTGCAATTTTCAAGGTTTGGTAAGTTTATTTTGATTTTTTCTATTATATTTTCAATGTTTTGTATTTCCATTATGGATGCAATGGATTCTTTATCAGCAGTCGTAATTCCATTTTCACTTACTTGCGAATTTAACCATTGCTTCGGTTTGATAAGTTGCATTCGTAAGTTACGTTTATCTTCATCGTTAAGGTATTTTTTTAACGTTTTAATGCTCCATTTATGTTCACTAAAAGCAAGCCAAGCTTTTTCACATTTTTCAGGTTTTGAAAGTGTAATAAAAGCAATATTGCTTGATAAATGGGCACTGTTGTTGCAAGTTGTTTCTATATCATTGAAAGGTACAGAAGGATTTTCTTCACTTATGATATCACCAAATCCTAATAGATCTTGCTCTTTACTAATATCTTGTTGCCAAAAACCACCATTTTCATCAATTCTATAAATAGAAACATCTAATATAATATTGTTTTCATACTGGCACAATACATAAAGATAACCTTTTCGCATAGTTCTTAATACATATTTACTCTCTCCTTTTAAGGTAGGCAACATATCGTTTTTTGCCCATGAGGGTAAATCTGCCGTGACATAATTAGGTGCAACAGCATAACGAATCGGATAAATTGGTAGACCTTTAGATTGGCATTTTTCACATAAACCCATTATTTATTTCCTTCGTATTAATGATACATTCATCCGCTACAATATCCCATTGTGGTGGAGTTATAGTTTGTAATTGTTTTATTAGTGATTGGTGCCGATGTCGTCTTATTGCTTCGGCAATAATTGGATGTTTAATAAATTTAGGATGTATAACTAAACTACGATAAGCATATTCGGTTAGATCTCGTTTATCATGGTATCCTTTGAGGGTAGCATCTTGAAAAGATTGCATAATAATATCATCAGCCTCTCTTTCAGATAAATTATATTGTGGATGAAAAAAATGATAACGAGCAAGTGTCTGGTTGCGACTTTCTATCCAGCTTATTTGTTCCCATTGTTGATCAATAATCCCCAAATTACCGATAAGGTTGTGACGCTCATCTAGCGGATTCTTTTCAATAATTAAATGACCATCACTGTTAAGATATAACCATGAATGAACAGGTTTAAGTAATATTTCCTTTTGCGCCAAAATGAAAATATTCAATAGTGGTGGTAATACCGATGGGTCAAAATAACGCAATAATTGTTTACCGTCACTTGACGGTTGAATGGCAATTTTTCCTAATTCTTGAGCTAATACTTCGGCATTAAATGAAGAGTAAATCCAACCATATACTGAACGTGGTTTTGCAAATAATACTGTTTTAGGATCAATAGCTAAATAAAATTCTTGAATACTTTGTTTTAAAATAATTTGATCTTCTTCATTTTTTAAATCAAGTTCAATAAGTCCTGGTGTGTGTTTAATTTGATAGTTTATATATCGAAATAATGTTAATTCCTTTCCTGTAATCAAATCAGTTAAACTTGTGTTTTGATCATTAGTTTGATAGATAAGGTAAAAATGTGCATCATTTTTTAATGACAGCGAAATAATCTGTTGAAAAATAGCCTCAACGTCTTGTTTTTGTATCGATTTATTCATGTTATCTATAATTTATCCAAGTCTTACATTTGCTTTTTGTAGTTTATCCGCTTCTTGTATCGCCGCTTCACAACCACCAGGTAATAAAGCATCTACATCCATATTTGCTTGCCCCATTTTCTGCATGACATTACATTTAAAATAGACATTATCTTGGGTGCCAAGCTCAATGCCTTCTTCGCTGATTTTTATGTATGAACCGCCACAAATTAAGGTGATTTTTTTATTGGCGCTTAGGGCAACTTTGCCATCAACACTGTCGACTTTAACTTCTTGCTTAGCTGCCATGTTGAGGTTGGCGTTTTGGGCTTGCACTTCAATATCGCCTTGGTTGGCAAACAGTTTCATGCCTGATTTGTGGGCAAATAAGCCCATCGCTTCGCCCGATGAGAGGGTAAGGTTTTTTAAGGCGGCAATGTCAGTTTGGTTTTCACTGGTTAAAGTAACGCTGTTGCCGGTGGAGAGTTGAATGTTTTGTGGACTGGTTAAGGCAATGCCTTCTTGGGCATAGGCAAGTATGCCGCTTTGGGTCAGTTGGCTTAATGTTTTGTTAAGTTGTTCTTGGCTGTCAGTGTCTGC
>NZ_LZHG01000035.1 GCF_001690355.1 Gilliamella sp. Choc4-2 | reverse complement strand
TAAGCTTTCTTCGCCATTTTTCCAATCTGTTAGGTCAAAGTTAAATTTAACCCGGTAGCGCCCTTGGGTATCAATATAGCCATAGGTGTCATTATCGGGACTGGTGACCCGTGCCGGTAAGGTGCCGCTGACTTGTGGCCAAGCAAGGGGCGCTGGGCGATACGGTTTTAATACCTTAAAAGGTATCGCAGTAAAACTGAGCTGGTAAGCATCAGTGCGGCTGCCGCTGCCCGTAACACTTAAAATAATAATGCCTTCATCAATATCAATCAGCGGGGCGCCATTAAGGCTAATGAGTTGCCCAGGAGCAAGGTTATAACGGTTGCTTTTGCCTCGGATAATTATTTGTTCACTGATTGCTTGTTCATGGCGAATACGTGCGTACCAATTGCCACTTTCTGGGGTGCTATTAAGGTGGTAATCATTATTTTGTGCATCATCGTTATTCTCGCTTACCCCCCCATTTTGCTCACTTTGAATATTTTTATAAATTTTGTTAGGGCTATTTTTTTGACTACCTGAACTGACACTGGCACTACCTGCATATTGATAGTGCTCGCCATAACGGTAGTCGGTGCCGTTAGTGGTGTGGTCATCGGGTTGGCTATTGACCTCGCCAAGTAAGTTGGCTTTGGCATCACGGTAGTTGTAATCTTTCACTTTAACCGATGATGCCACCGTTTGGCTGTGCATGCTAATATCCCAAACGCTTTCAGTGCCACCGTCCAAGGTGCCGCTGGGTAATTTGTAATCAATATGAGCAACTTGGTCATAACCTTGTTCGTAATCGCTTATCACCATTACGTCGCAGTCGTGCTCGGCATGGCTTTCAAAGCGAAACCAGATACCCACATCCGCCATTAAGCGTTGTATAAATTCAAAATCG
>NZ_LZHG01000034.1 GCF_001690355.1 Gilliamella sp. Choc4-2 | reverse complement strand
AAAATTATTTTTGTGTTTACTTAATTTAGTTATTAAGTGAATAGAAAGATAAAGCTCTTTAACAATAAGGAACAAGCTGAAAGAAACGAGTTCTCGTTTTGCTGGAGGAATCGAAATGTAAATATAGGTGACTGAAAGCGAAAAGAGAAGAAAGCGTAATTAACCAAGACAACTGTGAGTTGTAAGGTTAAGAAATTAAGCGTACACGGTGGATGCCTAGGCAATCAGAGGCGAAGAAGGACGTGTTAATCTGCGAAAAGCGACGGTGAGCTGATAAAAAGCGTTATAGCCGTTGATGTCCGAATGGGGAAACCCAATGTAGGTAACTACATTATTGTCTGATGAATCCATAGTCAGATGAGGCGAACCGGGAGAACTGAAACATCTAAGTACCCCGAGGAAAAGAAATCAACCGAGATTCCCTGAGTAGCGGCGAGCGAAAGGGGAGGAGCCCAAGCGGGTAGCATAGTATATTAGTGGAAGCGTTCAGGAAAGTCGCACTATAGAGGGTGAAAGTCCCGTACACGAAAGTATATTATGTGGAAGCTTATAGAGTAGGGCGGGACACGTGATATCCTGTCTGAAGAAGGGGGGACCATCCTCCAAGGCTAAATACTCCTGATTGACCGATAGTGAACCAGTACCGTGAGGGAAAGGCGAAAAGAACCCCGGGAGGGGAGTGAAATAGACCCTGAAACCGTGTACGTACAATCAGTGGGAGCATATATCATTAGATATGTGTGACTGCGTACCTTTTGTATAATGGGTCAGCGACTTATATTCTGTAGCAAGGTTAACCGAATAGGGGAGCCGAAGGGAAACCGAGTATTAACTGTGCGTTAAGTTGCAGGGTATAGACCCGAAACCCGGTGATCTAGCCATGGGCAGGTTGAAGGTTGGTTAACACTAACTGGAGGACCGAACCGACTAATGTTGAAAAATTAGCGGATGACCTGTGGCTGGGGGTGAAAGGCCAATCAAACCGGGAGATAGCTGGTTCTCCCCGAAAGCTATTTAGGTAGCGCCTCATGAGTAACTGTTGGGGGTAGAGCACTGTTTCGGCTAGGGGGCCATCCCGGCTTACCAACCCGATGCAAACTCCGAATACTGACAAGTTTAATCATGGGAGACACACGGCGGGTGCTAACGTTCGTCGTGAAGAGGGAAACAACCCAGACCGCCAGCTAAGGTCCCAAAGTCATAGTTAAGTGGGAAACGAAGTGGGAAGGCTTAGACAGCTAGGATGTTGGCTTAGAAGCAGCCATCATTTAAAGAAAGCGTAATAGCTCACTAGTCGAGTCGGCCTGCGCGGAAGATGTAACGGGGCTAAAACTATGCACCGAAGCTGCGGCAGTGCACGTAAGTGCATTGGGTAGGGGAGCGTTCTGTAAGCCGTAGAAGGTATGTTGTGAGGCATGCTGGAGGTATCAGAAGTGCGAATGCTGACATAAGTAACGATAAAGCGGGTGAAAAGCCCGCTCGCCGGAAGACCAAGGGTTCCTGTCCAACGTTAATCGGGGCAGGGTGAGTCGACCCCTAAGGAGAGGCCGAAGGGCGTATCTGATGGGAAACGGGTTAATATTCCCGTACTGGCTATAACTGCGATGGGGGGACGAAGAAGGCTAGGTTATCCACCTGTTGGATGGTGGTTTAAGCGTGTAGGGGTGTGATTAGGCAAATCCGGTCACTGAGACCCTGAGGCGTGATGACGAGCTACTAAGGTAGTGAAGTAATTGATGCCAAGCTTCCAGGAAAATCCTCTAAGCTTCAGGTTATAGGTAATCGTACCCGAAACCGACACAGGTGGTCAGGTAGAGAATACTCAGGCGCTTGAGAGAACTCGGGTGAAGGAACTAGGCAAAATGGTGCCGTAACTTCGGGAGAAGGCACGCTGATGGTAATTGAACTCCCACGCGGATGTAGGTGAAATCAGTCGAAGATACCAGCTGGCTGCAACTGTTTAATAAAAACACAGCACTGTGCAAACACGAAAGTGGACGTATACGGTGTGACGCCTGCCCGGTGCTGGAAGGTTAATTGATGGGGTTATGCGAATGCAGAAGCTCCTGATCGAAGCCCCAGTAAACGGCGGCCGTAACTATAACGGTCCTAAGGTAGCGAAATTCCTTGTCGGGTAAGTTCCGACCTGCACGAATGGCGTAATGATGGCCAGGCTGTCTCCACCCGAGACTCAGTGAAATTGAATTTGCCGTGAAGATGCGGTGTACCCGTGGCAAGACGGAAAGACCCCGTGAACCTTTACTATAGCTTGACAGTGAACATTGAGCCTTAATGTGTAGGATAGGTGGGAGGCAAAGAAGCATGCACGCCAGTGTGTGTGGAGTCGACCTTGAAATACCACCCTTTAATGTTTGATGTTCTAACCTATACTTCTGAATCGAGGTAAGGGACACTGTCTGGTGGGTAGTTTGACTGGGGCGGTCTCCTCCCAAAGAGTAACGGAGGAGCACGAAGGTTAGCTAATCCTGGTCGGACATCAGGAGGTTAGTGCAATGGCAAAAGCTAGCTTGACTGCGAGAGTGACGGCTCGAGCAGGTACGAAAGTAGGTCATAGTGATCCGGTGGTTCTGAATGGAAGGGCCATCGCTCAACGGATAAAAGGTACTCCGGGGATAACAGGCTGATACCGCCCAAGAGTTCATATCGACGGCGGTGTTTGGCACCTCGATGTCGGCTCATCACATCCTGGGGCTGAAGTAGGTCCCAAGGGTACGGCTGTTCGCCGTTTAAAGTGGTACGCGAGCTGGGTTTAGAACGTCGTGAGACAGTTCGGTCCCTATCTGCCATGGGCGTAGGAAAATTGAGAGGGTTTGCTTCTAGTACGAGAGGACCGAAGTGAACGCACCGCTGGTGTTCGGGTTGTGATGCCAATTGCATTGCCCGGTAGCTACGTGCGGAATAGATAAGTGCTGAAAGCATCTAAGCACGAAACTAGCCTTAAGATGAGTTTTCCCTGAAGAGATTCAGTAAGGTTCGTTTGAGACTAAGACGTAGATAGGTCAGGTGTGTAAGTGTAGTGATACATTGAGCTAACTGATACTAATGAACCGAGAGTCTTAACCTTACAACTCGGAGTTGTTTTGTGATTACGTGAAGAGAAGCGTTTGATGACTAAGTCATCGAAATTGGATTAAATGTTGATTGAGTGGTTTGTTCCGAATTGAGAGATTGGTGTTATTATGAGATAATGAGCACTGATTGTAGAAGAGAAAAGAATATGTCTGGCGGTAATAGCGCGGTGGTCCCACCTGACCCCATGCCGAACTCAGAAGTGAAACGCCGTAGTGCCGATGGTAGTGTGGGTATTACCCATGTGAGAGTAGGGTGCCGCCAGACTTTTTAAATTATAGAGAGCCCAGCAGAGATGCTGGGCTTTTTTATGTCTATTAATTATCTTTAGAACAAGCCTTGCTATATAAAAGAATAAATACGCTTGGAATGTGAATAAATAATAATCACAATATTTAAGGAGTATAAAAAATAACTTATTTATTAGTATATTTATTCGATTAATATCATTTTACTATTTATTTATTCTTGTATGTATGAAACAATTTAGTCATATAAAAATAGATTTTTGAGGTAGTCAGTGATCGACAATGATGGCTACCGTCCAAATGTAGGAATAGTTATTTGTAACCAGCATGGCCAAGTACTTTGGGCCCGTCGTTTTGGGCAAAATTCTTGGCAATTTCCTCAGGGCGGAATAAAACAAAACGAAACTCCTGAGCAGGCGATGTTTCGTGAACTAAATGAAGAAGTAGGGTTATTACCAAAAGATGTAAAAATTTTATCTGTTACTAATGGTTGGTTGCGGTATAAATTACCTAAACGAATGATAAGATGGGAAAATCAACCTGTATGTATCGGACAAAAGCAGAAGTGGTTTTTATTACAACTAATCTCTGACACATCGGTAATTAACCTTAACATGTCCCCAAATCCTGAATTTGATGATTGGAAATGGGTAAATTATTGGTATCCTATACGACAAGTTATAGCTTTCAAGCGTGATGTATATAGAAAAGCAATGAAAGAATTCTCATTGTTTGTTTTTTCGATACAGTCTGAAATAGAGATTTCATCAATAAATAATTCTAAAAAGAAACGATTTAATTCCTTTGTTCATAAACGTAAAAATAAAAAGCGTATAAAAAAATGAATCAATATTTAAAATTTCCTAATTTTGATCCAATTGTCTTTTCAATTGGCCCAATATCACTTCATTGGTACGGTGCAATGTATTTGTTTGGTGTGCTTGGCGCATTTTACTTGGCTAAGCGTCGAGTGGACAAATCAAATAATCAATGGACATTGCAACAGGTAGAAAATTTATTATTTTGGGGGTTTTTAGGCCTTTTTATTGGAGGAAGATTGGGGTATGTATTTTTTTACAATTTTGCTACTTTTATTAAAAACCCTATAGTGTTATTTAAAGTCTGGGAAGGAGGCATGTCCTTTCATGGTGGTTTGATTGGGGCAATTTTTGTTATTGCTATTTTTGCTAAAAAGGCAAACAAAACTTTTATGCAAGTGGGAGATTTTGTTGCTCCTCTTGTACCTATTGGATTGATGTTTGGAAGATTTGGTAATTTTATTAATGGAGAGCTTTGGGGAAGAGTAACTAACTTGCCTATTGGTATGCTATTTCCGACTTCTTCTTATGCTGATTTTAAATTTGTACAATCTCATCCTGAATGGTTTTCGCTTTATTCAAAGCTAAATGGCATTTTACCTAGGCACCCGTCGCAAATTTATGAAATGGTATTTGAAGGAATAGTACTGTTTATTATTTTAAATATTTTTATTCGAAAACCAAGACCTACTGGTGCTGTATCTGGGGTATTTTTATTTTGCTATGGTTTATTTAGATTTGTTATAGAATTTTTTCGACAACCAGATGAGCAGTTAGGCTTATTTTTAAATATTATCAGTATGGGACAAATATTATGTCTACCAATGATTATTGGTGGTATTTTAATTCTTTTATTTTCGTATAGATTTAATAATAAGGCAAAAACACGATGAAACAATATTTAGTATTAATGAAAAAAATTTTAGATGAAGGTATACCTAAGTTAGATCGGACGAGTACTGGAACGTTATCTATTTTTGGTCACCAAATGCGATTTAATTTACAAGATGGTTTTCCGTTAGTCACAACAAAAAAATGTCATTTTCGCTCAATTATTCACGAGTTATTGTGGTTCTTAAAAGGCGATACCAATATTAAATATTTACAAGATAATAAAGTAACCATCTGGGATGAATGGGCTGATGAAAATGGTAATTTAGGCCCAATTTATGGTAAACAATGGCGTGCATGGGGGGCTAGTGATGGTCGCCAAATCGATCAAATATCGCAATTGATTTCACAAATTAAAAATGATCCTAATTCTCGACGTATAATTGTTTCTGCTTGGAATGTTGGAGAGCTCGATCAAATGGCATTAGCTCCATGCCATGCATTTTTCCAATTTTATGTCGCAGGAGGTAAGTTGTCTTGTCAACTTTACCAGCGTTCATGTGATGTTTTTTTAGGATTACCATTCAATATTGCTAGCTATTCATTGTTGGTTCATATGATTGCACAACAGTGTGATTTAGACGTCGGGGATTTTGTTTGGACTGGAGGGGATACCCATCTTTATTCTAATCATATGGAACAAGCACAATTACAATTAGGTCGTAAACCAAGAAAATTACCAAAATTGGTGATTAGACGTAAACCTCCTACTATATTTGATTATAAATTTGAGGATTTTGATATTATTAACTATGATCCTTATCCTGCAATTAAAGCACCTGTTGCTATTTAACATTAAAAAAATAGAGAAATAATGAGAGCTAATTCAATAAACTTTTATTTTCTTTATTTTAACCATTATATTAATTGCAGAAAATCGTCAAAACTCCTAGAACGATTGGTTCTATTTTTTCTGTGGATTAATAACAGAATGGCATATAATAACTAACTTTGTTTAAATAAATGATTAAACTTAATATGAGTCAACATCAGGGAATTCAACCAGAATTTACTAAACGTTTATTGCATCCACGTTATTGGATAACGTGGTTTTGCATCGGTATTTTATATCTAATTGTTTTATTACCATATCCGATTATTTATTACTTAGGAAAAGGTTTAGGATTATTTTCAATGAAATTAATTGGTAAACGCAAGGAAACTGCAAGGCAAAATCTGAAACTTTGTTTTCCCGAAAAAACACAACAAGAACTTGAACGGCTATTGCGTGAAAACTTTATATCGACTGGGTTAGCAATATTTGAAACGGGTATGGCTTGGTTTTGGTCAGATAGGAGACTTGCCAAAATTTCCTCTATTGTTGGTGATTCTCACATTACACAAATACAACAATCAGGGCAAGGCGTATTACTTATTGGTATACATTTTTTAACCCTAGAGTTAGGTGCTCGAATTTTGGGAATGAGTCATCCTGGAGTTGGTGTTTACAGACCTAACGATAATCCTGTCATGGATTACATACAGCTTAAAGGGCGTTTAAAATCAAATAAATACATGATTGATCGTTATAATACAAAAGGTATGATTCGAGCATTAAAAGATGGTGAATTACTTTGGTATGCACCGGATCATGATTATGGTCCCAAAAATAGTGTATTTGCACCTCTATTTTCAGTAGAAAAAGCTGCAACAACTGTTGGTACTCGGATATTAGTTAAACTTGGACAGCCTGCAATTATTCCTTTTACACCTAAGCGCGAGAAAAATCGATGTTATACTGTTTATGTTACATCTGAGCTCAAGGACTATCCAGTTGACGATGATATACTTGCTGCAACATTTATGAATAAAGCAATTGAAAACGAAATTTTAAGAGCTCCTGAACAATACATGTGGTTACACCGACGATTCAAAACTCGCCCAAAAGGTGAGGCTCCTTTATATACAGATAACGTACAGTCTGATTAGTATAGATATCTTTTATAGTATTGGAGAAATAATCAAAAAACAATTATGCAAAAGTTAAACAAAATTATTTTATATTGTCGTTCTGGATTTGAAAAAGAATGCGCAGCAGAGATTACAGATAGAGCTGCGCAAAAAAATATATTTGGATTTGCCAAAGTCAAAGACAATGAAGGGTATGCTATTTTTGAATGTTATCAAAGCGAAGATGCTCAAATATTAATAAAAGAATTAGCTTTTCGAACACTCATTTTTGCACGACAAATGTTTATAGTAGGCGATATGCTTGCTAATTTGCCAACAAAAGATCGTATTTCCCCTATAATTGATGTTCTAACGGGGTGTATTGATAAAGCAGGTGATTTGAGAGTCGAGATCCCCGATACTAATGAAGGTAAAGAATTGACTGGATTTTGTCGTAAGTTTACTGTCCCACTTCGTCAGGCATTACGAAATAAACAAATTTTATCAAAAATTCACGACGCATCAAAACCAGTTATCCATCTGTTTTTTATTAATAACAATAGTTGTTATGTTGGTTATTCTTATAATCAAAATAACTCCCCATTTTATATGGGAATACCTAGACTAAGGTTTCCAAATGATGCACCAAGCCGTTCTACTTTAAAACTGGAAGAAGCTTTTCATATCTTCATTCCCTATGAGGAATGGGATGAGCGACTAAAAAGTGGGTTAAATGCAGTTGACTTGGGGGCTTCTCCTGGAGGTTGGACATATCAACTAGTTAAACGTAGCATGATAGTTTATGCTATTGATAATGGCACAATGAATTCGAAATTAATGGAGACGGGACAAGTCAAACATTATCGTGAAGATGGCTTCAAATTTGAACCCAAAAAACATAATATTTACTGGTTGGTTTGTGATATGGTTGAAAAACCATCTAAAGTGACGGAATTAATTACTAAATGGCTTATTAGTGGTTGGTGTAGAGAGGCTATTTTTAATCTTAAACTTCCGATGAAAAAACGTTATGAGGAAGTAAAACAAAATCTACAATTGCTGAATGAAAAATTAAATAACAAACATATTAACGTTCAAATTCAAGCTAAGCAGCTTTATCATGATCGGGAAGAAGTCACGGTTCATGTTCAACGAATTTGGGGATAACAATTTACAAGAGAAATAGGTATGAATTTAAAATGCTCCATTTATGCCATGTTAATATTGGCATTATTTACACTTTTAGTAGGATGTACTGGAACTTTTTCAAATAAATTTTCTGATTTTGATGATAGTAAAGATTCGAAATACTATCTTTTACAAGTTGAATCTAGTTCAGGAACGGCAAAAATAAATTGGCAATTATTAGCTATTCGTGCCTTGATTAAAGAAAATAAGCTTTCCCAGGCAAATACATTATTATCTAAATTACCTTCTGATCTAAATGTAGAGCAGTTAAATGAAAAATTACTATCACAAGGTGAACTTGCTATAAAAAAAGGAAAATCATTTAGAATTAATCAATTATCTATTGAAGATTTAAACCCATCTCAACTATATCGTTATTACACAATCAAATTATCAATAGATAACAAAAATGAAAACTTAAATGCTCAATCTCATGATTACGTTGAACTAGAAAAATATGCATCTAAAAATCAGAAAAAACAAATACTCAATAGTACATGGGATTTCTTTAGTAAATTACAAGCTCAACAAATCCATCAGATAACAATTCTTGAAAGTGAAACAACTTTACAAGGTTGGATTGAGTTAAGTTATGTTTATCAAAATAATAGTAAAATATCTCAAGTACAAGAAGATGATACCGCTGAAACGATGGAAGCAAAATTTCAGCAACAAAAAGATTCATTAAAAAGAGCTATTCAAGATTGGGCTATACGGTATTCAGACCATCCAGCTAAAGGTATATTACCAGTATTAACAGGAGAGCAAACGCTTTCCGTTGATGTAAATGCAAAAAAAGTTGCATTATTATTACCGCTAAAAGGTTCTTCTAGTATATTTGGTGAAATTATTCGTCAGGGATATTTAGATGCAATAAAGATTTATCCAAAAGAGCCTCAACAAAATGTTATTGTATTGGATACTACTAGCGCCTCTATTGATGCCCTTATTCAGCAAGCTCAAGAACAAAATGTTGAATTAATTGTTGGCCCTTTGCTAAAAAGCGATGTTACAAAAATTAAACAATTAGCTTTAAGTACTCCCATTTTGGCTCTAAATAAAGTTGATAAAAGTACAAGCAACTCTAATAAAATATGCTACTTTGCACTATCTCCAGAAGATGAAGCTAGAGATGCTGCGAATCATATTTATGCACAAAATAAATTAAGACCTTTATTATTAGTTCCCCAGAGCGAATTAGGTCAACGAGTTGCTCAAAGTTTTGCAGAACAATGGTCTCAAGTATCAGCGAATAGTTCACAAACATATGTGCAATATTTTGGTAATGCTAAAGCATTAAGTGCTGACATGAATCACAATATAGGTATCAAACTTCTTGGCAACCCTATTATCCTTAATGAAACGTCTGTAGTACCAGAAGGGGAATCAGACGAATTTGATGCTGTATATATATATTCTTCGTATGATGAATTAATGCTTATCAAACCTATGCTTGATATGGGGGCAAACAAACCTATTGGCAACTCATCATCTTCTGAGATTGCACTCTATTCAAGCTCTAAAAGCCATGTTGCCAATGCATCTGATGATTTTTATTATGACATGAATCAAACCGACTATGCAGAAATTCCTTTAATCATAAATCAGCTAAATTTTCCCATTGATATTCCAGATAATATACAAAAAGATTATTCATTAATGCGTTTTTATGCTATGGGAGTTGATGCTTGGCGACTTGCTAACCGTTTTAATCAATTAGATTCTTATGAACCTAATTTCTTAGATGGTCTGACAGGTAAGCTATCAACAAATAATCTTTGCGAAGTAACACGTGCATTATCTTGGCAGCAATATACATACGGTTCAGCTAAGTCTAATTCGAAGAATGAATAAAAAACAAATTGGTGAGCATTATGAAAATATTGCTTGCCAGTACTTAATTAAGCAAGGACTTAAACTTATTGCAAAAAATAGTCAATATCGCTATGGTGAGCTTGATCTAATCATGCAAGATAAAAAATGTTTGGTCTTCATTGAAGTGCGTTATCGGAAAAATGCTAATTTTGGTCATGCAGAAATGACTGTAACACTCAGTAAACAGACCAAAATTAAACAAGCGGCTCAACTTTGGATGGTAGCACAAAATTTAAATATTGAAGAAACAGAGTTTAGATTTGATGTTTTTGCCATTACTGGTAAAAACCAACAATGGATTATCAATGCGTTTTAATATTTTTTTAGGTGAAAACGTGCAAGATTTAATTAAAAATTACTTTACAGAAAGTATACAAACACAAATTGTGATGGCTGAATCATTGGGATTCTCAATTGAAAAAGCCGCTAAAATTATTGTTGAAGGTTTGCTTAGTGGCAATAAAATTATGAGCTGTGGTAATGGTTCTTCTGCTGCTAATGTGCAAAGTTTTACTTCACGATTGATTACTAGCATTGCTATAGAAAGACCAAGTATTCCTGCTTTAGCATTAGTATCTGATAACGTTTTATTAAGTGCCATTGTTAATCATGAAGAAATTTATGCCCGCCAAATTCAGGCATTAGGTCAACAAGGTGATATTTTAATTGTAGCAACTTGCCAAGGTAAAAGCCGAGCAATTATCCGCGCTGTTCAAGAAGCGGTAATTAAAGATATGAAAATTGTTGCATTAACAGCATTTGATGGTGGTGAAGTTATTGGTTTATTGGGACAAAATGATATCGAAATTAGAATTCCATCTTATAAAAAAGTCATGGCTTATGAAATGCATGCTATGATTTTAAACTGTTTATGTCAATTGATTGAAAATAATCTATTTAATCACGCTGAATAAATAGAAATAAAAATAGTTTTGTTCTGCCTTAATAATGAATATTATGCTACAATTATAAGCTGTTTTAATGAATTAAATTATTAAGAGAATTTGGTGTTATGACCGAACTAGCCAAAGAAATAACCCCCGTTAATATCGAGGATGAACTAAAATCCTCATATCTTGATTATGCAATGTCAGTTATTGTTGGTCGTGCGTTACCAGATGTGCGCGATGGTTTAAAGCCTGTACATAGACGTGTTTTATTTGCAATGCATGAAGCTGGATATGATTGGAATAAACCTTATAGGAAGTCTGCTCGTGTTGTTGGGGATGTAATCGGTAAATACCATCCACATGGTGATTCAGCAGTTTATGACACAATTGTACGTATGGCTCAACCATTCTCATTACGTTATATGTTGGTTGATGGTCAAGGTAACTTTGGTTCTGTTGATGGTGATTCAGCTGCAGCAATGCGTTATACCGAAATTCGAATGCAAAAATTTGCCGGAGCATTATTAACTGATCTTGATAAAGAGACTGTTGATTTCTCGCCAAACTATGATGGATCAGAAATGATTCCTGATGTGCTACCAACTCGTATTCCAAATTTATTAATTAATGGTTCTTCAGGAATTGCAGTTGGTATGGCAACTAATATTCCTCCTCACAATCTCTCTGAAGTTATCAATGGTTGCTTGGCTTTTATTGAAGACGAAAATATTTCAGTCGATGGTTTAATGAAGTATATCCATGGGCCAGATTTTCCAACAGCAGCATTAATTAATGGTCGAAAAGGTATTGAAAATGCATATCGCACAGGTCGTGGTATTATTTATATTCGCTCTAAAGCTACCATAGAAGTTGATGATCATAGTGGACGTGAGACCATTATTGTTAATGAGATACCGTATCAGGTTAATAAGAAAAAACTGATCGAAAAAATTGCAGAATTAGTTAAAGATAAAAAAATAGAAGGTATTTCGGCATTACGTGATGAATCAGATAAAGACGGTATGCGTATTGTTATTGAAATAAAACGTGATGCGGTTGGTGAAGTTGTTTTAAATAACCTTTTTTCTTTAACTCAATTACAAGTTTCATTTGGTATTAATATGGTCGCCTTGTATAAGGGGCAACCTAAGTTGTTAAATTTACGTGAGATGATTGAAGCTTTTATTCTTCATCGCCGTGAAGTTGTAACTCGTCGAACCATTTATGAATTACGCAAAGCACGCGAACGAGCTCATGTATTAGAAGGTTTGGCAATCGCACTTGCCAATATTGATCCTATCATTGAGCTCATTCGTGCTGCTGCAACACCTAGTGAAGCAAAAACTAAATTATTGAGCCAAGCTTGGCAACTTGGAAATGTTGCTGCCATGCTAGAAAAAGCAGGTAATGATGCAGCTAGACCAGAAGATTTAGCTCCAGAGTTTGGTATTCATGATGGACGTTATTATTTATCAGAAGCACAAGCTCAAGCGATTTTAGATCTCCGCTTACACCGCTTAACCGGCCTTGAACATGAAAAAATTCTTGATGAATACAAAGAATTATTGCTTCAAATTGGTGAATTATTGCATATTTTAGCCAGCTCAGAACGTTTAATGGAAGTAATTCGTGAAGAATTAGAAAGCGTTCGAGAACAATTCCAAGATGCTAGACGAACAGAAATTACAGCGAGCAGTGCAGATATTAATATTGAAGATCTTATTGCTCAAGAAGATGTGGTCGTTACTCTTTCCCATCAAGGTTATGTAAAATATCAACCACTTTCAGATTATGAAGCTCAACGACGTGGTGGTAAAGGTAAATCTGCCACTAAAATTAAAGAAGAAGACTTTGTCGAAAAACTATTAGTTGCCAATACTCATGATACGATTCTTTGCTTCTCAAGTCGAGGTCGATTATATTGGATGAAAGTTTACCAATTGCCCGAAGCCAGCCGAGGTTCTCGAGGTCGTCCAATTATTAATTTGTTACCTCTTGAAGAAAACGAACGAATCACTGCAATCTTACCTGTTCGAGAATTTGATGATGAACATTGCGTATTTATGGCTACAGCACAAGGTACAGTTAAGAAAACATCTTTAATTGAGTTTAGTCGTCCACGAAGTGGCGGTATTATTGCGATTAATTTGCGCGATGATGATGAGTTAATCGGCGTTGATTTAACTAGCAATGATCTTTCAGCTATTGTTGATGATGAAGAACTTTATGATGATGCCATTGTTGAAGAGATTGACTCAGAAGATGATAACCTGATTGGTGAAATCTCAACGACTGAAGATATTATGTTATTCTCTGCTAATGGTAAAGTTGTTCGTTTCCCAGCCAATAAAGTTCGTTGTATGGGCAGAACGGCTGCAGGTGTACGTGGCATAAAACTTGATAGTGATGATAAAGTGGTTTCATTAATTGTACCTAGAGGTAACGGTGCAATTCTAACTGCAACTCAAAATGGATATGGTAAACGCACACAGCAAGAACTATACCCAACCAAATCAAGGGCAACTAAAGGTGTTATTTCAATCAAAGTTAGTGAGCGAAATGGTACTGTTGTTGGCGCAGTTCAAGTTGATGAAACCGATCAAATCATGCTAATCACAGATGGAGGAACACTTGTTCGTACTCGTGTTTCAGAGGTAAGTATTGTTGGCCGTAACACTCAAGGTGTCATGCTTATTCGAACAGCTGACAATGAAAAAGTTGTCGGGTTACAACGAATAGCCGAAACAGAAGATGACGCAAGTGAATCGGAGGTATCGGAAAATAATGAACGGGCTGATTCACATCAGGAATACGAAGATTAATTATTTAATAATTTAAAAGGATTAGTCTTGCTAATCCTTTTTTATTTTAAGAACCGTGAGAAGGAATAGTATTAGATGTCATTTTTTATAAAAAAAATCTTAACAAATCTTGCATGGCAGATTTTGATTGCTTTAATTTTAGGGATCGCGGTGGGTGCTTATTTATATGAACTCTCTATTCCTAGCCATCCTTTACACTCTTATTATCAATTTTCGATAATTAATATTTTCCAACCAGCGGGCGATATCTTTATCCATTTAATTAAAATGATTGTATTGCCTATTATACTTAGCACATTAACTTTGGGTATTGCAGGTATTGGTGGTTCGAAACGATTAGGGGCACTAGGTTTAAAAACAATAGTTTATTTTGAGATTATTACAACTATTGCTATTTTATTAGGTCTTTGCTGGGGAAATATTTTTGCGCCTGGAGTGGGGATTGATCTTTCAACACTTGCTGTAGCAGATGTCAGCAAATATGAAAAAGCAGCAGGAGAATTAAGTGGAAAACCTCATGGTTTAATTGTTATGATTCTTGATATGATTCCTGCTAATATCTTTAAAGCTATGGCGGACGGTGCTGTTTTACCTGTAATTTTCTTTTGTGTCTTTTTTGGTCTTGGCTTAATGTCTTTGCCAGATAAACAACGTGAACCTTTTCTTTTCTTTTTAAAAGTAGTTTCTGATACCATGTTTAAGGTAACTAATATGATAATGCGTTATGCACCTATTGGTGTTTTTGCACTTATCACGGTAACGATTGCTAAATATGGATTTGAATCTCTACTTCCATTACTTAAATTAATTTTAACCATCTATTCGGCAATGGTTATTTTTACGCTAGTGGTATTAGGATTTGTTTGTAAACTTTGCAAGTTTAATATTTTTACATTATTAAAAATATTGAAAGAAGAATTAGTGATCGCATTTTCTACGGCAAGTTCTGAAACTGCATTGCCTAAAATAATTGAAAAAATGGAAGCTTATGGAGCACCAAAATCGATAACTAGTTTTGTTATTCCTACAGGCTATTCATTTAATCTCGATGGTTCAACACTTTATCAAAGTATTACTGTTATCTTTTTAGCACAGTTATTCCATATAGATTTAACTATTTTGGATCAGGTTATTATTGTTATCACCTTAATGATTGCATCTAAAGGGATTGCCGGTGTGCCTGGCGCTTCAATCCTTGTTTTATCAGCAACACTAGGCAGTGTTGGTATTCCTCTTGAAGGGATTGGCTATATTATGGGGGTAGAACGTATTTTAGATATGGGGAGAACAGTAGTTAATGTGGTTGGTAATGCACTTGCAGCAATTGTTATTGCACGTTGGGAACATGTTTTTGACGATAAAAAAGCAAGGGCTTATGAACATCAGTATTTGAAATAATAAAATAATTATGTAGATTAATTTATTCAAAAAAACTACTTGTTTATCAGGTAGTTTTACGCAAAACATATATTATAGATATTAGAAATATTTTGTCATATCAATTTCAACTTTCACTCTATCATGGTTACTCATCAGAAAAAATGGACTTTGTAATGTCTTCTTTTGTCATAAAGAGGAACTTAATTGCATAACTTAGTTGTTTAATATTTGCAAAAGCTTTTTCTATATTACTTACCTCTAAAGTAAAAAGTTCGATACCATAATTATTTATAGTTGAGGGAATTATGTCAGGTAAGTGTGATATGGCTTTAAATTAAGATGACAAGCTAAACGTTATAATAACCCCTGTTCTGATGAAATTCTTCATAAGGATTAAATTATATCTCCTCATTGAATGAATATAAAACACTAAAATAAGTAACATAATTTTCTACGTTAGTCTTGTACTTACTATGGGGTATTTACACTGTAAATTCTGGTCCATTATCTACTCGTATTTTTAATGGATACCCATGATATTCAGCCAGTTTATCTAAGTAACGGGTGATCCTTCCTGCTGGTAAGCTTACTGCAATATCAATCCCTAACGCCTCACGATTAAAGTCATCGATGACATTGAATGTTCTAAAGCGACGCTGATTACGACTACTGTCACTCATAAAATCCATTGACCAACATTCACCTTGTTTATTGGGTGCTGATAGCCTTTCTGGGCTTCGTGGAGGAATGCGCTGTTTACGCTTTATCCTGAGATTAAGCTTTAATTCACAATACACCCGATATACCCGTTTATGATTCCATTTATAGCCGAGCTTTCTGATACGATTAAAGCATTTAGGAAA